>NZ_QHHW01000021.1:0-197768 GCF_003947325.1 Amycolatopsis sp. WAC 01375 | reverse complement strand
GGTGCCGGTCCTCGCCCCGCTGCGGGCCACCGGACCCGGCGGGCCAGAACCCCCGCCGCCCTGCGGGCCCTCCACCGCGGTGCAGCCCCGCGCCCGTCAGCACACCACCCGCTGAAAGGGCACGCACCGATGACCGAACACACCCTCACCCCCAACAGCTCCTCGCCCCACCACGTCATCATCGTCGGTTGGGACTCGCGCATCCGCACGTTCTTCGCCCGCGTCTACCGCGACGCCCCCGGAGCCACCCCCGAAAACGTGCTCTGGGAAGGCATCAACACCGGCGAATACACCAACGCCAGCGACATCCTCGCCCTCGTCACCCCCTACACCGACACCACCACAGTCAACATCCCCAAACTCACCGCCGCCCTCAACGAAGACCAGCGCATCTCGCGCTACGCCCCCAAGGGCCGCAACAACGCCGCCACCCGCTGGTAACCCCAGAAGCCCGGCCGGGACCCTGAACCGAGCCCCGGCCGGGCACCCGCACAACACCGCCTGCCTCAGCACCGCGACAACGCGAAACCCGCCCGCCACGGGCCACCCGCCGTGCCGCGCGATGCGCGCGAGCACGGGCGCACCGCCCGCTACCATCGGGCCCGCCGACCGTTCCCGTCCGGAACTTCCCCACCCCCGGCCACCAGCAGTACCCAGCGAGCGCAGACACCACCTCAAACCCGTCAACGCCCACAGCGAAGCCCCCTCGACCTCGCCCCCGTGGACGCCCACAGGTCAGCAGAGCGGCCCAGGGGCAAGCGCCGATGAACCCTGGCCCGCTGGTCCGGTGACCGTCCTCGCTCCGCTGCGGATCACCGGACCAGCGGACCAGAACCCCCGCCGTCCTCCGGACCCCCGGACCACCCCGCTGAGGCACAGCCGCGTTCCACAGACCCAAGCCTCAAGGGAGCAACACCATGAACGACAACACGCTCGTCGGCAACGTCTCGTACATCGAGGGCTACCGCACCACCCGGACCGGCGCCGCCGAACTGACCTTCACGATCAAGGTCGACAACGGCTACTACGACAGCCAGCGTCGCTGGATCAACGACCCCGTCAAGGTGAGGGTCATCGCCTACAACCGCCTCGCCGAAAACCTGCAAACCACCTTCGCAGGCCACGAAAAGAACGGAGTCGGTGTCAGGGTCATCGTCATCGGCCGGTTCCGCGACGACAGCTACGTCCCAGCCGGCAAGGACTACCCCGTCAACCGCATCAAGTTCGTCACCTCAACCGGCGGCGCCGACCTCACCTACGCCACCGCCGTCATCACCAAGACCGGCAAGACCACCACCGAACGCGGAAACGAGAACAACCGCGAACAGCTCACCACCCCCGTCGCCGCAGCCGCGTGAACCACCGGTGCCCGGCACCACCCGGTGCCGGGCACCAGGCGTATCGCCAGACCGCCCAGCCGGAGACCGAACCATGACCAGCGTCCACGTCAGCCGCTACGCCTACCAAGACCAACACCCCGCAGGCTCCGACCTTCGCAGCGCCGCACTGAAATCGCTCCGCAGCTACGCACTCCACTACGGACTCACCTTCAACCCAAACGAGGTCCGGATCACGACCGGCTACCGATGGCACCGCACTGACCCGAACAGCCCGGAATGGAACGGGCGCAGCGACGTGCGTGGAGTCCGCGCCGACGTTCGCATGTACCGCAGGCCCATACCACCGGCCCGCCACCGCACAGTCTTGGTGTCGCTACACGAGTGAACCGCGACTGGGTCCAGGCTCGCGCGCGCCTGGACCCAGTCGCACCGAGCCGAGCTGAACAGGACCCGGCGAACGGTGCCGCATTACCAGCCGCACCAACGACCAGAAACGTCACCACGATGACGACGGTTTGTACTGGCGCAGCCTCAGCTCACTCATCAGCAGCGAATTGATCCGCGCCCGGCTCACTGCTGTTCGTGCTCCCGTCAGCTGAGCTCCCGTCGGAAGGTGTCGGCACGACCACCGCGAACCCGCTGGAAGGATGCTGTCGTTCCGGCGCAGCATCCACCTCTCTCGCCGACCCGGCACGGTTGACTCGCTCCGACGAATCCGCTGGCATCGCCAGCTCAGCCCACGCCCGGAGATCCTCAACCCGAAGACCCGTGAACTCCGCTAGCTTCGCCTGCGTCACCCGCCGTTCCCTGGTAGCCGATAGCACCGCGCGACCTACCGCCAACTCCACATCCCTCACCTCCTCAGCACCGGCCAGCGCCGCGTCGAACAACGTCTGTAACTCCGCCACGCGAGCGTCGCCGTGCGGCAATTTCAACGCTGCATCAAACGCCGAGCGCAACCGTGCGTCGTTCTCACTGCGGGCCTTCTTCGCCGCCGAAGCCGCCGAAGCAACCTCGACAACCGCCTCTTCCCGCGCCCGCCGCTCCTCCTCAGCCTGCCGACGGATCTTCTTCCTGATTTCGCTTGCGGTCAAAGCCACCGCGACCACTCCCGAGGCTCGTTTCGAGCCCCCTCCCTGCACCGACGCTAGATCACCCCCCCCGCCCGCCGCATCCGATTGTCCTGTCGGGACATCCCCTTCGATGCCGCGTTCCCCTCGTGACCTAGTGGCCGTTCGCCCGGGCTAAGTGTCCTTTCCGAACGCGTGAACGTGCGCTCGCCGCAGACGGCAGAGCCGCGCGCACGGCACAAGCCGGCGACGCGGCTGCCCGCTCCGATTCTGACCACTGACGGCCTGACGGCCGACCGTCCTTTCTGTCGTCTCCGCTCCGCTGCGACGACGCCCGCTCGCAAGCGAGCGGGATGTCCGCTGACGCGGACACACCTCGCCGAAGGCGAGGTGAAAGGACAACGGACGGCCTGACGGCCGACCGCGTCGTTGCCCGCTGACGCGGGCCTTGTGGGCGGTAAACCGCCCACAAGATCAACAACTTTGAGCTAAGGTATCGTCACGCGAAAGAGGAACAATGATCTTGGGTGAGATCGTTTTCCCAGCTCACCGCAGGGGGTGAACTGGATGGCGTGGATAACGCCTATCGGCTCCGATCCAGCCCAAATCGACTACCGACTGGGCATCGGACACGGCTGCCTGGGTGAGGCCATCACCGACACCCAGCTCGCCGACCATCTCGACATGCGCGAGCAGCCACTCGTGTGGGTCGGAAAAGGACTCGCCGACCTCGGAATCGAGGCCGGAACCGAACTCGCCCCCGACCAATTCGACAAAGCTCGCGCCCTGGTCAACGGCTATCACCCGAGCACCGGCGAACAACTCGTCGCGCACAAAAAAGGCGTCCCACACGAAGCGAAGCTCGCCCTTGCACCCCTTATCAGGATGATCGAAGGTGTCGCCCGCGAGGCCGACGTCCCCCTCGATCAGGTGCTCGTCAGCGCCCGAATGCGCACCATGTTCGCCCGCGCTAAACGATCCGTACGTCGTCAAGGCGAGAGTGCGGCACTACGCGCAGACCACGCTGGCCAGCTCGCCGACGCCGCCGAACTCGCCCCCGCCGACATCTGGGGCGCGGACGTCTTCACCGAAGCGCTCTCGAACTTGACCCGCACGATCACCCTCCCCGACGGCAGCCAGCAGCACATCGACAACCGGATCGTGATCGGTAACGTCGCCTACGACGCGACCCTCACCCTTCCCGGATCGTTCACCGCCCTGCTCGGCCTCCTCAAGTCAGTCGATCCTGACACCTACGCCGACGTCAGGGCCATCTACACCGACCAGGCCATGATGACGTTCAACTGGGTGGAAAACGCCGTCGCCTACGGGATGCGTGGCCACCACGGCGACGGCCAGACCGCCGACATCACCCCAGGAAACGGGTTCGCCGGTTGGGCGATGTTCCACCGGACAGCACGACCGGTCGACGGCGCGCCGATCGGGGATCCGCACTGGCACGTGCACTACACCATCGCCAACATGACCAAAGGCGAAGACGGGAAATGGTCCACGATCGCCGCCGGCGGCCGCGACCTCATGCGCCACGCACCCGTGGTCGACAAGCTGCTCCAAGCCGGAGTGCGCAACGTCCTAAGTAACCGCTACGGGATGACGTTCCGCCGTAGTGAACGGACTGGCCTGTGGGAGATCGCCGCGGTCCCCGACGAGGCGATCGCCTTGTTCTCCAAACGCGGTGAGGGCATCGAAGCCGCACTCGTCGAGATGGGGCTGAATCCCGAGGAAGCCACCGCAGCCGTCCGGCGGGTCGCCGCCGGCATGACCCGCGAACGCAAGAGCGACAGCGTGACCGCATCACACCAGACCCACGCCGAATACTGGCGAGACGAAGCCATCGCCGCCGGTCTCGACCCTGACCAGATCGCCCGCGCTCCTTTCGGCGGCAGCGCATCCGCCGCGGCAAGCCCCCGTGCCCCAAACCTGGAAGAACTCGCCGTACAGCTGCAGCACCCGGAGACGGGCGTTACCGCGCACGGCCGACGCTTCTCTCGCCTCGATGCGATCATCGCCGTCGCGGACGCCCTTCCCGCCGGTGGAACACAAGCCGACATCGAACGACTGGCCGACCACGTCCTCGAACAAACAGGTTTCGTCAAGCTCCGCGACGCTGACGACCCCGGCACCCCGCCCGGTGCCGAAGTGGTGCCCACTAACGGCGAGCGCCGCCAGCTCGGCGCCGAGCACATGGCCAACGCCACGCTCTACACCACGTCCGACGTCATCGCCGCCGAGGAAGTCATCGTCGCGAAGGCCGAAGCCAGCCATCGCGACCAGACCAGCATCCGCGTCGAACGCGAGACCGCCGAACTCGCGGCCAACACCATCGAAGCCAGCGGCGGATTCGAGCTCTCCGCCGAGCAATGGCGCCAGCTGCTGCGCATCACCACCTCCGGAGCCGGGCTCGACACTCTCGTCGGGCCGCCGGGCAGCGGGAAGACCACCCTCATGGACGCCGTGCGCGTGGCCTACGAAGCCGACGGATTCGTCATCGCCGGCACCGCAACCCAGGGTTTGACCGCCCAGACCCTGCAAGCCGAATCCGGCATCCCCAGCCGCACCATCGCACAATGGCTCCACCGCATCGAGAACGGACCGGGACTGCACGGCATCGACGTGTTCGTGCTCGACGAAGCCGGAATGATTGACGACCGGGCACGTGCCCAGCTCTACCTCGCCGCCAACGCCTCCCGGACAAAAATCCTGGAAATCGGCGACCCCAAGCAACTCCGCGGCGTCGGAGTCGGCTCCAGCTTCGCCGTCATCCACGCCCTCGTCGGCGGCGGCGAACTCCACCAGAATCGCCGCCAGGCCAGCGCCGACGAACGCGCCGCCATCGCCGCATGGCGCCGCGGTGACTACAGCGAAGCACTCACCTCCTGGGCCGGCCGCGACCGCCTCATCGCCACCGAAACCGGCCAGGAAGCCATCGCTGCGATGCTGGCCACCTGGCTCGACCAACGCCAAGGCGCACCCGACCCGCTCACCGAGCAACGCGGCCTCGTCATGGTCGCCGCCACCAACGAAATGGTCGACCGGCTCAACGACGGAGCCCAAGCCCTGCGCGCCGTCGCCGGTGAACTCGGCGAAACCCGCGCGTACGACATCGCCCGAGGCCGGACCATCATCCTCAGCGAAGGCGACCATGTCATGGTCCGGGTCAACGAACGCCGCCTCGGGGAACCCGACATCCTCAACGGCTACCGCGGCGTCATCGACACCATCGACGACGACGGTAACGTCGCCGTCCACTGGGAACGCGCCACCCGCGACGGCCGCGTCATCGAACACGCCGACCTCACCCCCGACTTCATCGCCAAAGGCGGCCTGAACCTCGGTTACGCCATCACCATCCACAAAGGCCAAGGCCTGACCGTCGGGTCCGACGATGCCACCTGGAGCGGACCCGATGGTGAGCGCCGAGGCGGAGCGGTGCTGTTCTCCGCCGCCGGTGCAGACAACCCCGGCACCTTCGTCGCCGCCAGCCGCCACAAACTCGCCGTCTGGATGTTCCTCGCCCGCAAAGAGCTCGAAACCGCCCAAGACCTTTACCTGCTCGGCTTCCCCCGCCTCGCGTGGGAACGAACTCAGCGCGTCATCACCAAAGTCATCAGCCGCGCGAAAGCTACCGAATTCAACCGCAACGACATCCCGACCCTGGTCGATCTCGGTCTCCTCGACGACCCCACCGCCGCAAGCCGCAAAACAGAGCCCGCACTGCCGGACCCCACGAAAAAAACCCCGGAAGAGATCGAGCAACACCGCGCGCTGCGCCCCCGCCTCCACACCGCAGACATCATCCGCCGCGTCAAAACCGAACAACTGCTCCGCGATGAATGGGAGGACCACCCCGCCGTCGACCGCGTCGTCCACAGCGCCGCGTTCCGCACCCTCACCCTCGTCCTCGACCGCGCCGACAAAACCGGCCGCAACCCCCGCGACCTGATCCGAGACATCAACCCCGACGACCTGATCGCACCACCTGTCCGCGACGCCGCCCGACTCACCGCCGCCCTGGTCAAAGCCGCCGCACTCGCCGACCCCTCAACCTCCACACCGCCAGTCCGCCCTCTGACCAAAGCACAGCGCCAAGCCCGCGCCGACGCCGTCGAACAAGCCCAGCGCGACATCGCCGCCACCCTGCTCCGCCAGGAATGGGGCGAGCACGCCGCCGTCGACCGCGTCATCACCGGCACCGCATTCGGCGCCGTCGCACGCAACCTCGCCACAGCCGCACGCACCGGACACGACCCGCGCAGCATCGTGCGCGACCTCGACCCCGACTACCTGCTCCGCCCCAGGATCGACAACCCCAGCGCCTACGCCGCCTCCAGAATTCGTGCCGCACTCACACCACAGGAACCCGCCAGCCCCTCGACCAGCGAGCGACCACGCCCAGTCGAACTCCCACCAGCACACCCCGACGCCCCCGCCCGGCTCAACCTCCTCGTCCCGGCCTACCAACAGACCATCGAGCAGCTGACCCGGCACCCCGCGCCCGCGACTGGCACGCCCGCCGCGGAACCTCGTCGGCCGGAGCAGCCCGCACCAGCCCGCCACCGCGACGCCATGTGGCCCAGCTGGGTCCCTGCACCGCCGGACTCCGAACGACAAGACGGCCGCGGGAAGGCGCTCGCTACCGCCATCGCCGCTGACGCACGCCGCATCCGTGCGCGCGTTGTCGACCTCGGCCGCCAAGCCCTGCGCGACCGCCCCGAGTGGGTCGAACAACTCGGTCCGCCGCCTGATGGTGCCGCACCACGAGCCCGCTACCTCGCGGCCGTCACCGCCATAGCCGCCTACCGGGAACAACACAAAATCACCGGACCCGACCCCATCGGACCGCCCCTGGCTGACGGAGAGCCCCGCGCGGCGTACGACGCCGTCCTCCAAGCACGCGGCTACCTCGAACGCGCGGCGGCGCTCGACGTCGGGCACCGGGCGACCCCGGCGCAACCGGACAAGGCCCTGGAGCAAAACAAGGACCTTCCGGCACCTGTCACAACAGCAGGAAAGCCCAGTCAGGCCCACGAAACCAAGGCCCGCGCCGAACGCATCGCCGAACAACAGAGGAAGAATCAACCCCACCCGCATCAGGATCCCCGCCGGCCTGGGGCAGGGCAGGGCCCGCGCCCCGGCTTCTGACACACCGCCGGGAATCGAACCCAAGCCTGACGACGCCCTACCCAATGGCTGATCCTGGTAAGGCTGCCAAAATGCCGGCCGGCTACACGGAAAACTGCACCTGCTCGGCGAAGCGCGCCTGTCGTTCATCCGGGGGACTTGTTCTATCTGGTCTGCCCGCTCAGTATTCGCACGGCGGCGAATCTCCCTGTCTGTGGACCACAGGCGCGTCCCGTACTCAACTCCATCTGGATTGCTTCAGCATTTCACTTCCGGGTCCGTGGATATCGTCCCCGCCTCGCTCTTCGTGTTGGCACTAGCCCGATTATTCCAAGGTGGGCACCTTAAGAGGTTTCGCGACGATACACAGAGCAGTCACGGCGACGTCCTGTTTGCCGCTAGCGGTCACTCAGCTGACGACAGAGGAACGCTATCGGCGAATTGACTATACTGCGTGCCCGGTCGCGACCGCGGTGTTCGGTTCACACGAGCTTAGAGCCACGGAAGGTTTTGGTCGTCGAGTTCGGGGTGCCTTGCAACGTTGGCTGCAACGAACGACTCGAACTCGCTGTCGGTCGGGTCCTGCCGGGCGATGGGCTCGACGTGTCGGCGTGATTCCTTGCACTCTCGCCAGTTGGCATGTGCGGCGAGCCGGGTAAGGCACGGCCATAGCCAGCGGTCCCGCCAGGCAGTCATGGCCGAGGACGGCCGGTCACTACCGCAGTAGGCTTCGCGCCAGGCAGCGTAGAGGTCGGAGAGCTCGTCGACGGCGATGGTGTGCCGGTACCAGCAGGGCGGGAGACTGACTTCGGTTCCGAAGGGGTAGCGGCGGGTGAGGTAGTCGACGAACCATCGCGTCTCCTTCCAGAGCTGCGCCGCGGCGTCGCGGTTGAGGAACTCCCACGCCCAACGGGACGGCTGCGCCACATTGGTCTGGTCGACCAGTGTCTTTTCCAGCTTGTGAAAGCCGGTGTGCAAGGCGGTGAGTTCTTCGGACTGTGTCGCAGCCTGGCCGCCGAGTTCCGCCACAATGCCGCCGAGTTCGCGGAGCAGCTCTTCGTGTTGTTCGGTGGTGGCGGCGAGTTCGGCGACAACTTCCGGCACCATCTCGATGTCGACGACCGGAACGCTGGTGTCATCGTCCGGGGGCTCCGGCGGCTCGGTCTCAGTCATTCTCCGCCCTTTGAGTGAGTCTGAGGCTGCGCTGGTGATTCGGTTCCGGGTTTTGAGAATTACTGGGAGAGCGTGACGATTCGGCGGGTTTCCTCGCGACTGGCGATCACCCGGTCGCGGATGTCCGGGGATTCCCACCAGCCGGGCAGTTCAACCCGGGCGGCTCTCATGTTCCGGTAGAACAACAGTGCCTCGCCCTCGCCGAGTTCCCTGATCCCGTCGACAGTCAGGGCGCGTTGCATGCGCGGCGAGATGGTCACCTGGTCGCGTCCCGTCCCGGTCGACACGCTGGCCTGGTCGACCGCTCGTTCGCGCAACAGCTCGGAGATGCTCTGCAAGTCCTTCGCGTTGCTCAGGCCACCGAGGATGAGCTTGATCGACGCGTTGTCCCAGATCTCCGTGGCCTGCTCGGGCCCCCAGCGTTGCCGCAGCTGTGACAGGGACTGAACGTAGACATACAGCTGGACTCCACGCCCGCCAGAATCGGCCAGCCGGGCGGCGAGATCATCAAGCGGTGTGATGCCGCTTGCTTCATCCATGACGACCCGAAACGGCGGGTCCAGCCGGAGATCTCCCTGTGCGCGTTTGGTGAACTGCTCAATTCCTGGCTTCTGCGACAGAATGTCCGTGCGGTGGAGGATTTCGGCCATGAGAGCAGTGATCATGGGTGCGGCGGAGTTCTTGCGGCCGCGGGAAATCATGTACAGCGTGTCGGTGCCGGACAGGATGAAGACGTCGATATCGAACGACTTGTCGCCTGGCTTCGGAGTCAGGGAGCGCATGACGGTCGGCGAGTTCAGCGGCCGCAAGATCAGCTCCAGTGTGGAGTAGATGCCGCCGGCGCCGCTGGTGTCGCTGGTGCTTTTGAGGCTGTCGAGGAGGTTCCGCAGTCCGCTGCCGATCGCGGGTGCCGCATCAGCGTGGGTGTCGAGGATCTGTGCGGGCTGGTAGGACTGGCTGGTGGTCCAGTACCAGATGCTCTCCAGACCGGCTCCGCTGAGCGCGGCAGCGTGCAGCATCGCCGCGAGGACACCTTCGCTCTTGCCCGAGAAGTAGCCGCCGTTCTTGGTGTCTTCCAGCGGCATCGCACTGCAGATGGCGACCGATCGGCGAAGCGCGACGTCGAAATCCTCGCACCCGGCGATGGGGTTCCACCGAAGCTTGTCCGGCCAGGGAACCCGACTCTCGGGATCAAAAACCCAGATCCGGCCGCGCTTGCTTCGATCCATGATGGTGAGCTCAACGACGTCAAAGCGGGTCGAGGTGGCCAGCAGCGCACCGGGTGCGCGCAGGACGTCCGACACAGCCTGGCGTTGGGTCTTGCCCATCCGCTGGGGTGCGACGACCAGCTTGGAGTCTTCGTGGGTTCCGTAGAGGCCTTCGCCAGTCCCCGGCCAGCGTGCGAAGAACGCCCCCGCGTCGTCCGGGCTGAGTGAGCGGACGCCTTCGAGTGAGGGGCGCAGGCGGCGAGCGGATCTCGCCACAGCGGCGGCGCCGAGCCGAGCGAGGACAGTGGCCTTGTCGGCCAGCCCAGTCCGGTGACCGCCCCGGCGGCTGCGGATCCATCGCCGCCACGCTGAGATCCGCCACCACAGCGCCCCTTCGGCAGCCACGATCAACCCCAAGAGGAGATAGGTCAGGAGGGCCGGGCCTGGGCGCGGATCGGTGCGCCACGCAGCCGCGGGATCGCCCGGGCTGGTCAGCCAGCGCCCTAGCACCAGGGGCTGCTGAGTAAGAGGTGGCCACGCCCAGCCCGCGCCGCTGATCAGTCCGGACAGCGCCGCGCCGAGCAGCGCCGCGAGAGCGAGGCCGACCAGCACCGCGGTGACCATCGGATAGAAGGTGCTGACCGGCGGCCGCGCGGACGTGTTGTGGAGTGGTTCCTGGTCACGCTGCGACACGACTGCTGATCCCTGTCAGGGCGTCGTCGGTGTCGGTCAGCGCGATCTCGCGCTGTGAGCGTTCGTGCCGCAGCAGGATCGGGTCCCGGCTGCCGACTTTGAGCAAGCAGGTGCCCTGCTCCAGCGCCATGATCGTTTCTTCGGTGCCGGCGGGGAGGTTGTAGAGCTCCACGCAGGCCTCGGCGTCGTCCTGGCTGCCTTGCCCGTACACGAACACGGTCTCGGCTTCTTGCAACAGCGAGCGGGCGGGGGAGTCGAGGGGAAGGTCGGAGACGTGGTGGAACCCGGCGATCGTGGCCAGACCCAGCCCGCGGGACAACTTCGTGTTGCGGCGGAAGATCGCTCCGACTGAGCCTTCGGCGACATGCCAGCCCTCTTCGATTACGTTGACTGTCTGCTGGCCCTCGCCTGAGCGGCGGGCGAGCATGTTCGCTTGCCAGGTGTTGATCAGTGTCATGACCACCCGCAGCGCGGGGCCGTCAAGTGGCAGGGCCGAGATGTCGAAATGGGTGAAGCCCGAGGGGTGGTCGAGATGCACGTCTCGGCTGGTTTCGGCGTCGACCAGCCCGGCGAGGTCCTCCTCGATCATCCGCTCGAGCGCAAACGCGGGGTCCAAACCCCAGTCTTGTAGTTCCCGGACCCGCCGGTTCAGCACGCGTGCCTGGTCGTCGGAGGGATGGAGCAGGTGGTGGACGATGTCACTGATCACCGGCACGCGAGTGCGGTTGTGCGCGTCCCGGGTAGCTGAGACCAGTGCGAGCCGAAGGGCTTTGCCCTCGCGCTCGCTGACCGGTCGGCCGAGAGCTTCCGCGAGCACCGCGCGCAGCAGCATCATCTGACCGGTCGGGCGCGCCAGCCCGCCACCGGGGTCGGCGTCGGCGTCGGCGTCCAGGTTGCCGGCCTGGTCATCCCCGAGCGCGATCACCGGGTCCAGCAGGTTCAGCCGCGAACCCCGGCCGTCGACGGTGAACCGGATGCTCGGCGCGCCGAGAAACTTGGCCAGCGCGGTGTATTCACCGGCCCCGGCTTGGAGCTTTTTGTCCAGCACCACGACTCGGCGGTTGTCGAGCAGCAGCTGCCGGGTGCATGCCCAGGTTTTCAGCAGCGAGGACTTGCCCTTGCCGACGTCGCCGATGACGGCGGCGTTCGGCGAGCTGATCAGTTTGTCCTCATAGGACACGAACGGGTCGTGGGTGACCAGCTGTCCCGAGAGCAGGTCTGTGCCGACGATGAGTCCGCGATAGCTGGTCGGCGGTGAGGACAGTGCCAGGTTCAGCGCCTCGGCTTGCCGTGTCGTGGTGTGCATCGGGTCGACCCGTGGCTCGTACCAGCCCCAGCGATCCAGCCACCGCCGTCGGCGCGGCGGCGGGGTGAACTGAGGTTCGGGCCGTTGCGACGGTGGTTGCGGCGGCTGCCAGCCCACTTGAGGCGGCGTGTGGTTGGCCCGCGCGGCTGGGGAACGGAGAATCATCACGCCGCCTCTCGTCGACTGTCCTGGTCCTCGCGCCACAGGCGCCGGATGATCTGGTAGTCCGGCTGGGACACGCCACCCCAGCTGCCGTAGGCCTCGCCGCGCAGCAGAGCGCCAGCGAGGCACTGGGTTCGGACGGGACAGTCCCCGCACAGGTTCGCGACGCGTTCCCTCTCGATGAGCAGGTCGCGCCCGAGGAACCGGGCGCTGTCGGGCGGGAAGAACCGTTCCGGATCGACGTTCCGGCAGCGGCGGGAAGGCTCGTTTTCCACGATGGACTGCAACGTCCATGGGTCGTCGTCGAAGCATCCGTCGATGTCGGCGAGGCGCTGAAGGTGGAAGCTGGTCGGCCCGCGCATCAGGCCACCGCCATTCCCCGCGCGAGCGGGTAGGTGGACAGCACGGCGACGTCGTGCTGGGTGTCCTGCCAGTCCAGATCGGTCAGCGCCGACTGCGCGGCCTCGTTGGCGACCCGCATGCACGCCCGCCGCAGCTCCGCCGGATCCGAGGCGGTCACCGAGATCGCCATCGACCAGTCCACTCCCTGATGCCCGGAGCCGGGCGCGAGATCGTGCAGCCGCCGCGCCGAGGCCGACAGCATGACCTCGTCGGTGCCGTCGCCGACCTGCCCTTTCTGGTCCGCGCCTTGCAAGGACGCACCGTCCTGAGCGACGTCGACGACAGCCCTGGCGCGGGCGATCCTGTCCGGGATGAACTCCATCCGGACGCTCAGCGTGCGGATCACCGACGGGTTGACCGCCGTCAGCAGCGGCGCCAGCCAGCGCGGTCCCAGCTTCGCGGGGGCGATGCCCGCGCGGGGGAGCACCGCGGTGCGGGTGTGCCAGCGGTCGTTGACGATTTGCCGGTCCCGTTCGGTGCGGTAGGACTGCCAGCAGTTCTCCCATCGCACGCCCTCGTGCTGATCGATCGGCCACCGCGGGTCTTGCAGGCTGCGCAGCATCGCGCAGGTCCGCTGCTCGCCCAGGACACGCGGGCGGGTCAGCTCGGCGCGGACGGCGAGGTCGGCCATCCGGGCGAGTTCCTCATGCACGAGCCCGGCCCATCCCGCGACACCCTCGCCGTAGGATTGGGACTCCTCGAAGAATTCACCGGTCAGCGGGATCCGCGCGATGAGGTAGTTACGATGCTGCTCGGCTGACACGGCGGTGAGGTCGATCAGGTCCTCGTAGGAGGCGATGATGTCCTCGAGGCCACCACGCCGCGACACCCGGCCGGACATGAACGCGCGGTGTGGTGCCGGGTCGTGCGGCACGATCCGGTTGAGCTGCTGCAATCCGCGGATGTAGCTACCGGCCTTGCCCAGTTGCGCGAGCAGAACACCGTACTGAATAGACGCCGAATCGTAGGCTCGATCAGTGCGCAGACCGGACGCCTGGCCCTGGACCTCCATCACCACCGACAGATAGGCGCGCTCGCCGGGATTGTGGTGGTGCAGGATGAACATCGACTCCCAGCCGGTCCCTGCCAGGTCGAGTGGCTCGACCCGCCCGAGCGGAATAGGACGATCCCACAACGGGAGCGGCCACGAGTCCGGCTCCATCTCGCGGATCTGCGCTGGAGCGGTGTACTGGGTTTCCCCACGGCGGCGCCGGATCCGCCATCTGAAAGCCCACATCCATTGCTCGGCGATCGACCGGCGCTGCGACCACGGACGGACCAGGGCGTAGGTCAGGCCGAGCAGCGCGAATCCGGCGGCTGCGCCGCTCATGCCGCCCACGCCGAGCCACAGGATGAACGCCCCGGCCGTGGACAGGCCCAACAGTGCGACCGCGGGTTTCGGCAGCGAGCCGAACAGGCCGCGGCGGCCGATCTCGCCTCCGAGTACGGAGATCCTCATCGTCTGTCACCTCGCACCACGTCCTCGTCGACTTCCGGAGCGCGATGCGCGGCGGTGCGTGCCTTGTTGAAGCCCGCTACTGCGGCCTGGGCGACAACACCCCATGGCCCGGCGGCTGCTCCGCTGGCCGCCCCTGCTTGCGCGGCGCCCGCGGTCGTTCCGGCGGCCGCACCGCCGTTCACGACCGCGCCACCCGCAGCGGTCGCGGCCTGCCGCCCAGTCGATGTCATGCCACCGGCCTGGCCGGACGATCCCGGCGAACCGGCGGCGCCCGTACCACCAGGAACACCGGTGCCACCCGGTTTTCCTGGGTGTCCCGCGGCCGGAGAACCGGAACGGGGCTGCGGCCGCTGGGACCCACGAGGTGGTTCCTGCTGGCGGCCGTAGTTGCTCTGGATCGAGTGTCCGTTTCCGCCGCCGGTCGGGCTGCCGCCGCCGGATGCCGACCCAGCTCCCCGGACCGCGATCGCGCCAACCCCCGCGCCGACGACAGACGAGGTACCGAAACCACCTGATGGCTGGGTGTCGTGGCTGTCAGCCTCGGTCGGCAGCAGAGGCGCGTACTTGAGAAGCGAAAACGGTGCCAGGCCCACCATGAGCATTGCGAAGCCCGCTGTGGCCAGTTGCGCCAGCAGAGGCAACCCGCCGCTCTGTATCGCCGGAATGGTCAGGTTGCCGTCGATCACCGCGAAGATGAATCCGAGCAACAGGAACAACAGCGGGGGCATGAACGCCATGCCGACGAACATCATCGGTGGCTTGAGCGCTTTCGTACGGTACTTCGGATGAATCAGCATCCCCCACGAAATCCCGGCCACCGCCCCGGCCAGCGGCAACGCCACCGACTGCACCACCAGGCCCGCGAACACGGCGAAGGCGCCCAAAATCATCAGCAAGAAGATGAGAATCGCGATGAACACGCCGCCGGGAAGGAGCGCGACGGAGACTTTCCCGAGCAGACCGAGTTTGACCACCGCGGAGTTGAGGTAGCCGGCGTCCCACGCCGCGATGCCGTTGGTCAGACCGCGCGTCATCTCCAGCAGCACCGTGGCGATCGCAGGGGAGAAGACCGCGAGGAACAGCCCGAGGGGAAGGCGTTTGAACAACGCCTCCTGGAGTTCCTCCCGGCCCCCGCCGCCATGGGCCGTCCGCCACAGCATCAGCAACGCCATGGCCGCCATGACCACGATGCCGATTCCGCTGCTGGCCGCGTACATGCTCAGGAACCACGGTGCCGTGGGGTCGAAATTCCCCACGCTGGCCAGCCCTTGCAACACCGTGGTGGTGAAGGTCGTGGCGCCTTGGTGCAGCGCGTTGGCGAGATCATCGATCGCCGACGACGGATTCGCGACGAACTTGCCCACCTCAGCCGGAGCCATCGCGACCCCCGCGAACGCGTTGACCACCCACTTCCCGCCGGTGTAGAGCGTGTCGCCGACGAGTTCGAGGAAACGCTTCACGTTGTCCAGCCATGACGAGTTGCTTTCGATGAACGCCGCCATTCCCGTGAACAACTTCCCTATGGCGACGTTCCACTCGACGCACTGGGGATGCTGTACCGGGTCGCTGGCGACCTTGGCGCAATCGACGAAGAACGCCTTCTCGCAGAAAGGGGACTTCGCCTTGACGCACGCACCGGTGAACTCCTCCACCGGGAGCTCGGACGGGTAGAGCGGCGGTAACGCCTTCATCCGCTCCAGGCTCGCTGGGTCCGGAGCGGAGACCCAGGTGAAGCCCCACGCGTTGTTCGCCAGGTTCGCCCATTTCTGCAGCTTGCTCGCGCACCCACCCTCACCGGTGGGGACCCGGTAGGCGTCCCGGTCGGCGGCACTGGCAGGGAACAGGTTCGGCAGCGATGGTGGCTCCTTGTTCGGATCGGCGTCCTTTCCACCGAAAGGGCCGCCCCAGAACAGTTTTCGGGATTCGGGAGGAAGCGACCAGTACATCAGCCGCGGCTCGTCGAGCATGATCGCGTTGAGATACAGGCCGACATTCCCGCCGTGGTCGATACACGACGGGTCACGGAACCATGGGGCGTCCCTGAATTCCTCGGTACCCACGACGTATTTCCGCAGTTCGACGGGGAAGCCTTGCGGCAGCTGTCCTCCGCCGACCGGGGTGTTCGGGTCGGCCAGCGCGGTGGGCGCGGCCATGACCAGGAACGCCAGCACAGTGAGGATCAGTGCGGCGATACGGTGGAACATGCTCCCCCCTAACGTTCAGGCGTTAGTTGATGTAGTAGGTGTAAAGACCGTTCGTCAGCGGCGCGGTGGCCGGAGCGGCGTTGGTGTCTCCCGGTTGCGGGCCGGAGTTCGCGCGCAGACCCGCCACCTTCCAGTCGCCGGTCTCCCACGTCAGCTGGATGGTGTGAGTGCTCCAGCGCGCGGCGGTGTTCGTACCACCGCCGATCGCATCCCCGGACCCGACCGCCACGACCCACACCTCGACCGTCGCGGCAGCGTCGGTGTAGGCGGTCACCCGCGTGGTCGCCGGGATCTTGCTGGTCTGGTCGGCGCTACCGGGCCGAGTGGAGAGCGCCCGCCGGGTGCCGTCGTCGGCGGTGCTGGCCGTCCACGTGGTGCTCGCGATCTCCGGGGCGGCTTGACCGTGGGCGAGGTTGGTCACCAGCTGCACCGCGTTGATGCCTGCCGTGGCGGCCCCGGCGCGATCGCGGGTGTAGCCGGAGGGCACGCCCTGGTTGATCTTCACCGGGCCATGCGGTGCCGCGACGATCCCGCCCGCCGGCGCGATTCCGCCTATCGGCCCGGTGACGCCCGCGGCCGGAGACTCGGCCGGGAACACCCAGCGGCCCAACGCGGCCCCGGCCACGAGCGCGGACACAGCGACCCCAACCCACAGTCCAGTACGGGAGCGACGGGCCGGGGTGTGCTGCACGAGTTTCGTCATGATCATCTCCTAGAAGAGGGCGACAACTGCTCCGAAGATGATCCCAATACCGGACACGACCGCCAGAGCCATACCCAGACGTTTGATGCCGTCGGTGTGTTCAAGGATGCTGGCCTGGTATCCGCCCTTCTTGGCCTCCTGCAGTTGGTAGGCGGCGCGGAGCGCACCGCCGGCCAGCCAGACAAACGTCAGTCCCCAGAGCCCCGCGAGAACCTTCTTCCACGCCTTGGTGAACTGGATCCCGAAGACGTTGAAATCCGGTATGACCCCGTCGAAGGGGTTCCTGGTTCCCTGCTGGGAGAGAAACTCCACTGCTGTCTGTGCAAAGTAGACATTGCTCATTGTGCTTTCGCCCTTCGTGCGGGCAGTTCGGTCACCGAAGCTTCGGCTCCTCGTGGCTCGGTGCCGGCCTGCGTGGCCACCGGTTGCTGTGCCGATTCCTGCTGGAGCGGACCGGTGCCCGGCGAAGTCGGCATCTGGTCCGGCCGGGTGCGTTCGCGCGCGGCGAGCCGGTCGGCGACCGCGGCCGCAGCGGCGACCCACGCTCGCCGCGATGCCTGGCTCGTCCGGTCGAACACGACAGGCGCGCCGCCAGCCAGCTGAGGGTCGAAGGGAACCTCGACCACGACCGCGGTCCGCGCACTGAAGTACTCCAGGACTCGTGACCTCACCCGTGGATCCGGCGCGGTCGCCGACGGGCTGATCACCGTCACCGCTGCTGCCGCCAGATCCGCGCGGCCGATCGCGCTCAGCGTGTCGAGCATCCACGCCGCCAGTTGAACGACGTCCGGATCGCAGGTGATCGGCACGACCAGCACGTCGGCCTGATGAGCGGCCCACTGCCACGCTCCCGATCGCGGATTCGTGCCGGTGTCCATCACCGTCAGGCGGTAGTAACGCGACAGCAGCAGCCCGATACGGCCGGTCTCGGCCGAGCCGATCTGGCCTCGTCGTCCCGCGTCGGCGTCGGCGGCCAGAATTTCCGCGCGGCTGGGTTGCGTTCGCAGGTAGTGGCTCATGTCGCCCGCGGAACCGGCCGGTCCGATCAGCCGCTCGAACGCGGCGAGCAGATGAGTCACCGTGGTCGCCGGTGTGGTGATCTCGGCCCGCTCGGCGAGCGTGCCGCGGGCCTCGTTGTTGTCCCACACCACCGTCGAGCCGCCGCGCAGCGTAGCGAACACGTGGCCGAGCATGAGCGCGGTCGTGGTCTTGCGGGAACCACCCTTCGGGTTCGCGACCATAATGAGTCGTGCGCCGCCGATGTACTGGCGCACAGCGACTTCGGCCAGGCGGTGCCGGGTTTCGGCGTGGCTTGGCTTCGGCTTGATCACGCCGAAGGTGGCACGGCGAAGCCTGCCTCGCCAGCCCCAGCTCGCGGGGTCGGCGGTGACCGGCGGCGCGGCGGCCAGGCCAGCACTGTCCAGCGCGCGAGTCTCGGGCGCCTCCGACGGCGCGTGTGGCGGTCGTGGTAGTGGCGGGCCGCCCGTGCGGGTGAGATCCACCGGTTCTTCCGCACCGTATTCTGAGGCATCGCCAGGTCGCATTTCTCTCACCTCCCTGGAATCGGCCGAGCGGCGACACCGCGGAAATCGCCGCCGGTACGCACTTTCGACACTTTGACAACGTCACCGCTTTGCGGTGCTTCGAGCATCTGATGCTGGCCTTCGAACTGGCCGAGGTACATGGCGACGTGGTGGGTTCCCCAGAACAGAAGATCTCCCGGCTCTGCCAGGGAAAACTGCACCACGTGCTTCGCGTTGGTCAGCTGTGTCCGCGATGGACGGGTGAGCTTGACACCGGCCTGGGCATAGGCGTAGGCGGTCAGCCCGGCGCAGTCGAACCCGATTTTGCTGGTATCACCGTGCTTGTCTGCGGCGCCACCGTTGTCACTGATGCCCTTGGTCGGCCCGTCGGCGTTACCGCCGCCCCATGCGTACGGGGTTCCCAGCCACGCCAGGCCCGAGCCGATCGCTTTCGCGGTTTGCGGTGTCGGAGCGATGATCTGCCCGGACACTCCGGCTTCCGGCGGCAACGTGACCTCGTTGCCGCGAATGGTGACGGCGATCTTGCCTTTCGCGGATTGGTCGGTGCATCGCAGTGGCGGGCCGGAACCGTCGTAGAGCGCGTTGGTGATGGCTTCGGCGAATGTCTGCCACTGGGCGTATTCCTGTGCTCCGGCGCCGCTGCGCTGGACCTCTTGGGCGAGGTCGTGGTTGGTGCGCGGGTCGGCGTCGTAACCGGGAACGCGTTTCATCAGGACGGTGAAGAATCCGCCGGCGGCCGCGGCGGTGTCGTGCGGGTCGTAGCCGGTGTACGCCTCGTACGGGCCGGGTGCGATCTGCTGGAACGTTCCGAGCGCCCGGCCTTTGTCGTTGTGAGGGTCCAGTTTGGACTCCTGGTAAGCCGTCTGGATCGCGACGGTCGCACCGCGTTTAGTGATCCTCCGGCCCTTCGCGGTGCCGAGGATCTTCTGAACGGTGTCGACTTTCTCCGGTGACAGGGTGATGCCGCCGAAGGTGTCGCCTGGCTGACGAGGTGCTGCTGGCGTGGACGTAGGTGCGGTGCAGGTCGGCGGACCGGGAACGACTGCCGCGGCCTCATGGCCGCCGAGCACCAGGACGGCACTGACGACCAGCGCGACGACGGCGGCGGGAACGATCAGCAGGACCTTCATCAGCCCGCGTCCACTGCGGCATCGACCAGCCACCGGCCGTCGCCGCCACGAACCACGCGACGAGTGCTGACCAGCGGGAGTGTCTGGAACGGTCGGCCGTCGGCGAGCTGGGTGCGCGCCGCCGACACCTGCACGTAGACCATCGACGGCGTCGTGGGCGCTTCCGGGTTGATCGATGCCTCGACCTGGTCGCAGCGAGTGGCCAGCTTCTGATTCTGCATCTGCTGGTAGCTCTGTGCGGTGTCGCCGTGGGTGGTGTCCGCGGCGGTGGCTTCCAGCGTCGCGTAGGTCGCCGCCCGGGTCAGGTTCCCGTTGATCGGCTCCATGAAGTCGGTCTGGCAGAACTGCCGCATCCATGCCGTCGTCACCCGGAGCGGATCGGTGAACAGGGCGCCGTCCACTTGCGGAGGCGCAACAGCGGGCGGCACCCCGGTCGGTTCTGTGTTGGCGGAGGTCGGCGTGATCGGAGCGACAGGTGGCAGCGTGAACTGCCCTTGCGCGGTCGATGAGATCGGTGCCGAACCCTGCGGCTGCGGCGCCTCCGTGGTTTTCTGGTCCGAGCAGCCGCCCAGTGCTGTCGTGAGCACCACGCCAGCCAGTAGCAGTTGCGTCGAGAGCCGGGTCATGCCCTGCTCCGTGCGGTCTCTGCCAGCACGTGGTGCAGCCACCCGGAGGCGAAGTCGGTGAAGGCGCCGCCGTCACGCGCAAGTGCCAGCGAATGCCCCGTGTGTGGCTGCACGTAGGTCGTCAGCGGCGCGGTGAAATAGCCCTGTTCGGCCGCGCGCAGGGAGTCCGCGCTTGTGCAGTCCACGGCCGTGCACGCCCAGGAGTCCTTCTCGCCGTTGGCTTCCAGCACCGGGGCGGTGATCCGCCGCGAGGTGTCGCGGGAGAGGCCGACCAGAACGCCGGGAAGCTCGGTCGCGCTCGCGACGTCCTTCGTGGCCTCGTCGGCAGCGAGCATGGCGGGATCAACCTCGCCGGTGGCGTGAAAGAGGGAGCCGCGGACACCAGGTCTGGTCGTCAGATATCCAGGGTCCAACGGGCGCCCCTCCAACGCGGCGGGGTACATGGAGGCCAAGGAGGTCAGAAGTTCAGCGGGCGCGATCCGGTGGCTGTAGCCAGTGAGGATGAGGGCGTCAACGTCGGCGGGGTGACGTGCGGCGGCGATGACCGCAGCCATGCTGCCCAATGAGTGACCGGCGAGTGCGACCCGGGCGTGCTTCTGCCCGGTGAGACCGCCGGACCGGGCGCGAGTGATCACCTGGTGCAAGGCGTCGGCCTGCATGCTGGCCGTGACCAGGGTGCTCAGCGGGTGTGAGCTGGCGCCGGTGCCGATCCGGTCAACCGCCAGTGTCGCGAATCCGGCGCTGGTCGCTCGTGCGGTATAGGAGTAGGCCGGTAGGCCGAGCCCCGACCAGTAGGTGTGGTTGTAGGTGCCTCCGGAGACCAAGACCTGCAGCGGAATGTCAGCCGCGGGCGAGGAGGGAAGGCAGAGTGACGCGTGCATCCTGGCGGCAACCAGTCCAGAGGCCACCGGGATATCGAGGTCGGTGCATGCGGCGCGGGCCGGTTCCGTGGCTGCGGACGCGCCGCCCGCGGCAAGTACGCCCGCGGCGAGCGCGATCAGGAGGACGACAGCGGCGTGGAACGGGCGACGACTACGGCGGTGTCGCCCATGCTGTCGTCTGCCGGACGCCTGCACCGGGATGGACCGGCGCGGGTGGTTGCGGGTTCTGGTGTGACGTCCCCTCATATTTCCCCCTACAGGTAATGAGACAGAAAAGTTTTTGTGGAGCGCGGCCGTTCGGTCAGCCGTGCTTATCCGGTGCTGGTCGCCGTCCACGCGCGAGCCACGCTCGCGGCGAACGCGTAGTTCGCGCCACCTGCCGCGATGGTTCGCCGTCCGAGGCCGCAGGCCGCTCCGATCGCGGAGACTGGCCCTCCGAGGGCGTCGGTCATCAACGCCAGGGCCGTCCGCGTCTCGTCCGGGTGTTCTTCCGCGACGACGCCGGCGATGACGTCGATTCCGCGCCGGAGCCTGCGCAGCGCGGCGAAGAAGTCGGGATCGTTCGACGGCGCAGCGCTGCCGTGCGCAACGGGGAGGTGTACGCGGGGCATGGGCACCCCGCGTTCGGTGAGGATGTCGGCGAGAGCGTTGAGGAACAGCACGGCTGCGTCGAGGTCGGTCGGTTCGAACAGCGCCCGATGCTCAAGGTCGCCGTAGCACAGGTGCAGAATCCAATGGGCGTCCGGCGCGACGCTGATGGTCTCGGAGACCTGGAGGGCCAGCTGTGCGGTCAGTTGTGACCAGAAGTCGCGTGGCGTGGCGTGATAGGCCAGAAGGATCGATGGGCTTTCCAGCTGTAGCTGGACCGCGTCGCCCCAGCGGCCGGCGATCTCGCGGATCTCGCCGTTGAGCATGGCCTGGGCATCGACCATCCAATCGGGTGCGGCCGCGGTCGAGCCGGAGACGAAATAGGCGAGGTCCAAGGCGTTCGGGATGCTGACCTGTAGCCGCTGCGGAATCTGGTGACCGGTGAGACGGTCTTTCACGGCGAAGGCTGCGGCGGTCTGCTCGACACGACCAAGCGCGAGATCGGCGGGGGAGAGGCGGTGACCGGGCTCGACCGTGTAGTAAGGCATGTCGGTGTACCCGCGGCTCTCCCCTGGGCGGGCTTTGGCCAGGCCGGTCACGAGTTCCCGGGAGTCGAGCCAGGCGATGATCCACCGGTCGTCGGTGATGTCGAACGGAAGGCCGGTCAGGGGAACACCGTGCTGGTGGTCGAGGTGCCATTGCATGGTGGAGAACGGGTCACCGCCCGCGCCGATGGGGACGGTCCCAACTGGGTGGATCTCCATCGGGCGGACAGTCCATTGATTCCGAGGTGGAGCGGACGGTGCGGCTACGGACATGACGTGCTCCTCGGGAGGTCGGACCAGGCGGATGGGCCTGATTGAAGGCGGGTGGGTGTGGTGCGCGGGGGCGCCGGGGGGCGATCGCCCCCGCGCAGCTCGGGTGCGGCGCCCGCATACGGTCGTTGTGTCTGCGGGCGTCGCTGGCATGCCAGTGCGTCAGTACCGGCCAGGCAGGGATTCGTGTTCGGAGACGCCGTTGCGGGTGTGGTGGGGCGGGCACGAGGGCTTGCTGCCAGCGGGGGAGAGCTCGATGGCCATGGTGATTCGCGGCTCAGGTCGAGCCGGCGTGTTCATCTCTTCTCCTTGTTGCCAGGGGAAAGCGTGGGTTTGGCCGACCGTGGGCGGCCGGTAATCCAGGTGTGCGCGGACCGCAAGAAACTGTCGTTGTCCGTCGGGGTGCCGACGGTGACGCGCACTCCGTAGTCGGCGACGTCCAGCACGAGGACTCCGTCGTCGTAACAGTGCGCGGCAAATCGGCCAGCATCCTCGGCGAGCGGAAGCCACAGGAAGTTGCCGTGTGACTCGCCTGGTGCGTAACCGATCCGGCGCAGCTCTGCGACCACGCGGGTTCGTTCCGCGACCACGCGGGAAATGTTGCGGTCGGTCGAGGTACGACTCTTGAGGGCCGCTACCCCGGCGACCTGGGCAGTCGTGCTGATCTCACGTGGAATCGCGCCGTCGCGCACTTTCCGCGCCAGCTCTGTCGACGCGACGCCGTATCCGACCCGTGCACCGGCGAGCCCATGAGCTTTCGAGAACGTCCGGACGACGGCGATGTTCTCGTGCCCCGCCGCCCAGTGTGCATGGGCGAGCTCGACGCCGTCGGGGACATCGGGATCGGTGACGAAGTCGCGGTACGCCTCGTCGAGCACAACCGTGACGTTGTCATCGAGGCTGGAGAGGAACGCGCGCAGCGCGGAGGTTCGCGCGACCGCCCCGGTGGGGTTGTGCGGATTAACCACGACGATCATGCGCGTGGCTGGGGTGACGGCCGCGAGGACCGCGTCCAGGTCCAGAGCATCGCCGCCGGTGTGCGGAACCCGCTGGGCCCGCACGCCCGCTTGCCGGGCGAAAATGTCGAACGCGTCGAACGCCGGTGTCGTCCACAGGACCGCGTCGTCCGGACTGCTGCACACGATTCGTGTGAGGCGCTGAAGGATCGACGATGATCCTGCCCCGAGCATGATCTGCTCCGACGGTGTCCGCAGATGCTCGGCAAGCGCATTGACCAGCGTCGCGCTGCGCGGATCAGGGTAGCGGTTGAGCTGCACATGGTCGGCGACGGCGGCACGGACCGGTGCGGGCGGGGCATGCGGGAGTTCGTTGGCTGCCAGACGGGTGATTCCGCCGATTCGGCGCGGCGTCGTGAACTGCGGGGGGTTCGTGTCAGTTGTCATCGCCAGCCCACACCGCTGAGCTCCAGGACGCCGATTGCAGCTGCTCCTTGAACGCCCCGTTCCGGAAGTCGTTCTGTACTTGCGCGACCCGCGCAACCGCAAGGGTGTCGAGCCGGGGAACGCGTTCCACGTCCTCGTTGAACGCGGGGTCCGTGCGGGCCTCGAACACCGTCGCGACCTCGGCGGAGAGATTCACACCGACATGCGGGACACCCGCTCCGACGGTCATGATCGAGTAAGGGCTGTGGATAAACAGGTGCTCGAGTTCGTCTCCGACAAGGGAGGCGACCAAGCCGTGCGCTACGAAAATGGTGATCTCGGAACGCGTATGCACGTGTGGCAGGGCATGGTGGAAACCGGGCATGCGCACGACGCCGGACGACAGAGACTTGATCGGTGCGACTCCTGCGTGGACAGCTGGCGCGAGCAGCTGGCGCTGCGGCCCGGTCTGATAGTCAGCCACCGGGTTCGTCGTGGTGTGCAGCAGACGATGCAGTTGGCGGGTCATTGTGGGTCCTCCTTGGACAGTCAGACGTGAAGGCTTGTCAATCGGGGGAACGGCCCCGGGTCGCGAGTGACGGGTACATCGGTGATCCGGACACCGACCTACTCCACTTCGCTGGATCCGGATGCTCCGGTGATCCGAGTGCCGAAGGGATCGAAGTTCCCTGCCGGTCCGATCGTGTGTCTCGGCGTCACCGAGCCAGCCCAGCTGTGGGCGGGAGTGATCCGACCTTTTTCTGTCGATGCCAGCGTTTCCGCGTCGGTGGCGCCGATCGCGAGGTTCGCTCCTGTGATGGCGATGGTGCCGAGCAGCAGAGCGGCTGTCAGCAGTTTCGTCAAGACGAACATGAAATGTCCTTTCGGGACAGTCGGGCGGATCTGAGGTCAGGCTGATGGGTCGTGTTCTTGCGATTCGACGGGGTCACCGGACTTTCGCGCGAACGTGTTCGCTGGGATGTGCAGCAAGGACACGGCCGGGCCGGGGTGGCACTGGTTGTAGAGCTGGATCAGCAGGTCGTAGCGGGCCGCGACCGCTGTTTCTGCGGCGGTGGAACCACGGAGCTGGTCGAGGCTGCGGCACACCTGTCGGTAGATCACATCGGTGATGGAGGCCTTTCCGTGGGCGAAGCGCGTGCGGGCGGTGCGGCAGTGGCCGAGCATGTGGCTCTCGTGCTTGTCGCCTCCGTCGGTACGGGGCCTCTGCGGATACCGCGCGCCGAGGCCCTGGAAACCAAGTTCGACCTCCAGGAGCTGCGGGACGAACAACTTGTCGATCACCTGCGCCGCAGCCGACGTCGTGGCGGCGCCTGTGCGGTACACCTCGAAGGCACCTGCGAGCTCGGCTAGCTCCGGCTCACTAAAGCTGCTCATGCCAGGCTCCGCGCCAACGTCGGTCGCGCGTGCGTCCAGAAGGCCACGATCGGGCAGCACGCGGGATCGCGTTCCACTAGCGAGCGGGCGATGTCCCAGATGTTGTGGGACCAGAACAGAAACTGCGCGCGTGACAACGCATTGTCGACAGGGAGATGCCCAGTTGGGACCGACAGACGTTGCGCGCGGTCGAGGATCGGCTTCAGCGGCGGCAGCGTCCCCGGCGTTCCGTGCTCGAGCACGGTCCGCAGGTAGCTCTGCACAAAATGGACCTGTGCGGCCTGGCTCCCCTGTGCATGGCGGAAAGACGCGTAGGCCAGGTGCCGCAGGTGCCTCGACCACGTAATCGGGGACCGGTGTCCGGTACGCCGGAACGGGTCCGGGCCGTCCCGGTCGCTGATGATCGTCGTGGGGGTCATGACGCTCTCCGATCAGTACCGCAGGGCGTAGGTGATCCGGCGGTACAGGGATTTGCGGCGGCGGGCTTCGTGGACACGCGCGTCGGCTTCGATGAGATCGGTCGCGGTACGGACCCGGTCCTCGGCTCGCGCGACCGCCTCGCCGATCGGCATGACCAGCGGCAGCTGGTGGTGATCCACGATCTGCTCGACTCGCTCCGTGATCGAGCCCCGGACGATCAGGTACGGGAGACCGAGTTCGTCGAGAGACTCCAGCAGGAGCCGGTCCGAGAGCAGTCGGAATTCTTCCGACACCGGGCGGTGCCCGTCCGCGTGCATGGGGAACTCGACAGGCAGATGGACGTAAGCGTCGTAGAGTCTCCGGGCGCGGTCTTTGGTGAGGTCGCCGTAAATGTTCATGTACTGCTGATAAAAGCGCCGCACGCGGAAGCCGGAGAGAGTCTTGAGCTGCCGCAGTGCCCAGCCGGCGCCGGGGTTGATGCCCACTCGCATCCGGGCTTCGCCGTACACCCACTCGTGCACGACCGACCCGTCGGAGACGAACCCACCCGGGATCGACTCGTTCGCGACTCGCTCCTCGAATCGCCTCAGCCCGAGCTTGATCAGCTCCATCGCCGACAGCTCCTGCACCTGCTTGCCGGGAACGACGTCCGCGAGGATTTCGCGGGAGGTCTTGGCGTGTGTTCGGGGGAGACCGGTCGCCTGCGCCACCGCCTCGGTTGTGGTGCTCTTACCGGTGGAGTAGGTGCCCGAAATGGCCAGGCGCAGGGCTTTGGTTGCCGTCATGTCGATGCTCCGGAGAAGACGCGGCGAGCCGCGGGGGCGAGGGCGTGGATCGGGGGGTGGCCGGTGTCCAGCCAGCGGGCGAAACGGACGCGCTCGTGATCGCCGGCGACAGCAGGTTCGACAAGCAACGGTGACTGCAAGACCGGAGGTGGCGTCGCACGGGAACAGGTGGACTCGAAGAAGCGCTGGCCACGCTCACGAAGCTGCGGCGGCAGCCACCCAAGGAAGGGGATGCGTAGCTCACTGACGTAGCCGGTGAACTCCGCGAGTTTCACCAAGTCTTCCGGGGCGTCGATTAGTTCTTCGGTGAGCAGTGGCACGATCGTCGGCATTTCGGCGAGCACGACCAGCAACGGCGCGCCGCTGCGGACGTGCTCGGCGATCTCGGCTTCCTGCTCACGGGTTGGCCACAGGCCGCTTGGACGCCAGCGCGCGGGACCGGTCCGGATCCAGCTCAACCGGGCAGCGCCTTCGACGACGATGAGAATGTCGTCATGGCGGAGTGCGGGGCCGGTGTTCATGCGGACTCCCGGCCGGTGGGAAGTTCGTGCGCTAGACGGAACTGGAACTGCAGACCGCTGAAGAGGGCTCGCCACGACGAAGTGCGCCAGGTGCCGCCGGCGAAGTTCACCAATCCCGTACGAGTGACTGAGGCGGAGGTACTGAACGGTGTACCGAGCCGCTGGTGCGGCGGCGGGCCGAACACGTCAATGTTGCGCAGCCACAGGGTGTTGCTGTCACCGCGGTCGATGTCGTCGAGGTCGTAGAGCAAGCTCTGCGCGAGCTGCGCGAGGACGATCATGCCGTCGATCAGGGTGATGGCGGGCTGGTACCGCCCGGCGATGCCGCTCGGGTGGATGTCCTCGCCGGTGATGCGTGCGGTGGCGGATACAACAGTGTGGTTCTCGGCCACGACAACGTCGCGCAGCTCGTGGTCGCGGGTTTGGAACCCACTGCCGAAATAGCGGCGGGCCGGGTCGCCGAGCGACTCCTCAGCTGCGAGTGGGCGCGGCCCGCTGATGCGGGCATGCAGATCGCGGGGGTGAACGATCTCGCACAGAGTCGCCAGTCCACCGACATGACCAGTGAATCGCGTGACAGCGCCATCATCGTCGCTCTTCGTCACGACACGCCGCGCCGACATCGACACATCAGCGAGCTGTTCGTCGGGCGCCTTTCCGGCCTTGATAGTCAGCCGCCGGATCGTCAGCCCGCGACGTTGCTCATCGGTGAGCCCGAAGGTCGCGGTGAAGTACAGGTCGGCGAGTTGCACGGCGAGCGCCGCCACATCGAGGGAGCTCACGTGCGGTGTTCGGGGCTCGCCTGTGGTCTTGGAGGACCAGTCGAGTGGATAGCGCAGCCGAGCATGACCGGTGATCGAGCTGTCACGAGGGTCCAGGACAGCGTTGGTGATCCGGTGCGACACGCGTTTGAAGCCGTCACCGAAGTAACGATCGGCGCGGGGCCCGAGTTGATCGTCGATCGAGGTGAACCGACGCGGTGCCCGGCGTATGGCACTGGAAGATGCGTCGTGCACGTGAACTCCTTGTCGAGAATGTGGCGGAAAGCGGTGGTGGGGCCGGGCCAGAGGGAGGGGATGAAAGTGGCCCGACCCCGGTCCATCGGCCGGTCACGGCGTGGCGTCCCGCTACGACGCCCTGCTCGTCCTCGGCTTGCCTGGCTTCCGCAGGGCGGTCGCCGGGCGTTCGGCTACAGCTCGCGGCTGTCCGGGCTGATGGTCAGCTCCCGGCTGTCGGGCGCACTGAACGTGATGCGCGTGCCGTCCGGCGCGGTGTCAGCGGTTCCGGCGCCGTGCAGGTACGAGGTGGGACCGCTCGCGGTGTCGGCGAGCGCGGTTCCGGCGGCGGCGAGGCCGGCGCCGGTGACGAATGCGGCGAGGAAGAGCCCGGCGACGGTGCGGCGGGCGAAAAGGGTGCTGGTCATAGGAATTCCTCCAAAGGTCGGATGGAGCGGATGGGGCGGGCGGATCGGTCGGTCCGGCCGAGGTGATGGCCATGCGCCGCGCTGCGGCGCGGCGCATGGCGGTGCGGCGGGTCAGCAGCGCGGGAGCGAGCGATCCGGCGACGGGTAGACGTACTGGGAGCTGGAGAACCCATAGATCCAGCGGGAACCGGTGTAGTAGCCGATCCAGGACCACCAGCTGCCCCCGGCGTACCGCTCGCACGAAATCCACAGGTGGGCGTACCGGGGAAGCAGGCCGACGACCGTGCCCGATGGGACGCTCGCGCGGATTCGGACCCCAGAAGCGCTGCCGTTGCGCCCGGGGTGCCACTGGTAGCCAGCCTTGACGCTCATCTGGCCGTCCATGGCCGGAGGCTGGGCGTAGTTGCTGGGCCCGGGGCCATGCTGGTCGCGGGCGAGGGTGAGCCCGCCGGTGACCTTGACGGGGACTTCGGTCGCGATCGCAGCGGAGGCCTCGGCGGCGACTCCGCGGCCGTCTGCCCAACTGTGGCCAGGGGCCAAGGTGAGACCGGTGATCCGGGTGCCGTCAGGCACCTGGCCACCGAGGTAGGAGACGGGATTGGCCTGCGGCTGGATGATGTGGCCCGGTTCGGCACTGGCGAGACCGGCCCCGGCGAGACTGCTCACGGCGGCAGCGGCGGCCGCCACCAGGCCGAGCTTCGCCCGACGGGAGATCGTCGATTTCGTCAGCACCACGGCAGGTACCTCAAATCGGACCAGAACGTCCCGTACCAGACCTTGAACAGGTCAGACCTCATCCAGCCGGTCGTCCACTGGCCGTTCCCAGTCGTGCGGAAGCCGACCCAACCCCACAACCGACCGTCACTTCCCGGAATCTTGCAGCCCGCAGTGCCGCCCCACTGGCCGGTCTGCGCCAGGCCGAGGACCCGGCCGTACGGGACCGACGCCCGGATACGAGCCCCGGTCACCGTCGTCTCGGCGTGCCTGCCATCACCGGTGATCCTCATCGACTGGCCTGAGTCGGCCGCCGCCACGCCCTGCTTGCCCGCCCGCCACTTCCCGAACGCACCAGGGTCGGTAGCGCGAACCTTCGATCCGTCTGGGGCGGTGACCAACGCGTCCGGGGCCAAGCCCTCGGGCGGCACGCCGACGTCGGGCTTCACGACCTGGTGCACGGTGGCGCCGTGCGGAGCGGCCGGTGCTGGGGTCGCCTCGGCGAGCCCGGTACCTCCCGCCAGACTGGCACAGGCGATAGCACCGGCCACGCCGATCTTCGCCCGCTGCGATAGCAGCTTCATTATTTCTCCCTTTGCGAACGTCCATAACATGGATTCGCAGAGGCGTCACACGGGCCATACACAAGAGGCTTCACGATGCCGCTTCTTCGGCGGCAAAATGTTTCTTGTGTGCCGGGCGGTATTGTGCAGGTTCCCCAACCTGCCCGCGCCTGCCATAGCCCGGGACTACTGTGACGTCCCCGCGATCAGCGCCTGTGATTGCTGATGAGATCTACAATGCGGGGTGCGATTGCATTTAGTCAAGCTATTCAGAAGAGTATTTCGAGACAATTTCCCGCACATTTTCGGGCATGACAATAGTCGAGTGGTCGAAGAGGGCGGGTATGTGAAGTGCCGCGCTATTCCGAAATAGGTCCGGATCCGATCCTGTGCTTATCCGGGAGGGCTGCGGGGGATGCGGAGGCGTCCGTCGCAACACCCTGCCTGTGGAACGGGGAGTGTGGTCAGCGCGACCCGGCCGCAGCCGCCTGTGGTGGTCGTCGAGTTCATGCTTGCCTCCTAGGTGGGTGGTTTCCGGCCTGCTGGAACAAAAGGGAGCCAGCTTCCAGAATTGTCGATTAGTGCCTTCTGTTTATCGACGCTGGTTTGGCTCCACCCTTTCCGCGACGAACGGGATTCCCGATCCGCACACCGTCGCGCTGGCGTGCGGGTTGATGGTGTAGCCGGTGACGCGGGCGTATTCCTGCGCCGGACCACCCTCGAACACGGCACGCTCGTGGCCGGTCGCGACGTCGCCGACGAGCCGGAGGGTCTGTCCGTGGTCGGTGACCATCTCGGCGCAGCCAACGTGGTCGGTGCGCCACGTCACGGTGCCTTCGATGACGATCCGCGGACCGGGTTGTTCGGGCGGAGCCAGTGTCACCCAGCCGGCGGTGGGCACAGGATGCGGGGACGGCGGGTCGCCGCTGCAGGCCGTCAGCGTCGCCGCGGCTGCGGCGAGCAGGGGGACCAGGCTGCACTGGACGTTCATGCGCGGCCTCCATTGTGCTCGTGCGCCGCGCCGACGACCTCGTTCGCGACCAGGATCAGCGAGTTCGGTTCCTGCATTCGGGCCGTCAAGGGAGTCAGCAGGTCATGCGCGTGGGCGGCGCTGAACCCGCGTCCCAGCAGCCAGACCTCCCGCGTCCGGGTGTCGCAGCGGCGGACGGCGTAGATCTCGCGGGTGCGCTTGATGTACCCCACCAGCCAGCATCCGGTGCGGGCGAGGGGCTGCTCGACTGGATCGTCTCCTTCGCGCCGCCACAGGTCCCCGAAGTCCTCGCCCCCGATGGTTCCGGCCAGTCCGTCCGGCGCCGCCTCACGGCGGGTGTCCGCCAGGAAATTGCGGACGTCCTCGAACACGGACACCCCAGCTGGCACGGCGGAAGAACGGACCCACCCGGCTGCAGCTTCGGCGAGTAGGCCCTCCCGTGGTGCGAGGGCAACGACGAATGACCGGAGAATCGCCTTCAGCTCGACGACTTCCGCGTGCACCATGCTGGCCTCACCATGAACTCGGTTTGCCTCGTCGAGCTCGTCTCTTGCGCGGCGCTTCCGGCCGAAGCAGGTCTTCCTCACCGCGGAATATTCCCGACGGCAGCGAGCCACCTCGGCGGCGTCGGCGGCGACACGAGCGGCCAACCGCTTGTCGAGGTCTCGCATTTCGCTGTCCAAACGAAGAAGATCGGCACCGGCGTCGCTGGTGATCCCCTGCTCGTCGAGCAACATGGCAGCAACCTCGGCGGGAACGAGGGCCCGCTGGTCCCGTAAGTGGATGACCAAGCCGTCGATGCCTGCGTTCTCCCACCACGGTTCGGCGTGCCCGGTCGGGGTGGCGCTGATCATTCCGCCACGTCTCCTTGCTGCGGCGTGCGTCGGGAAGCGCCCGACGGTATAGCGGGGGCGAACCAGTAGGTGGTGGTGATGTCATCGACGGCAATGGTGGCGAACGTGGTGTAGCCGGTACTCTGCATCGCCTCCAGCAAGTCGGCTTTCGTCGTGGCGTGCAAGAACCCTGCGAAAAGTGGAGCTTGGCTGGGATCCTGCGGCTGTCGGGCTACGTGTGCCCAGCCTGACTCCTCGTCACGAAGGAGGACCAAGAGCGGCGGACGGGACGACACAAGGCCGGTCATCATGCTGTCTCCTTTCTTGCTAAGTGAGAGTGCGGAAGCGGGCTCCAGGGCGTGCCGGAGGCGGTTCACTTGGCAGCCTGTAGGTCCGTGTGTGCAGGGTCGGCCAGATAAGTGCGAATCAATGCGGCGACGTAGGCGGGATCGCGGCGGTGCGCGAGGTGCCCGTGACGGGGCATTCCCACCAGCCTTGCGGCTGGGAGCGTCTTCGCCAGGGCGAGGGTGGAGTCGCGATTGGAATGCTCGGCCGAGCGATCGCCGAGCAACAGCAGCGTAGGCACTGTGATTCCTGTGTAGGTTTCCGCGGTCCACTTCAGACGATCGGCCATCTCGACTTCGCGAAGTAGGGCAGGAATCTGGCTCTGCAGCCAGGTGTCGCGAGACTTTTCGACCGCGAGCGTCGGCGTGAGTCCCGCGAACTCACGCAGATAGCTGTGCAGGGCTGCGGCGTAGTCACCGCGTTCTGTTGCAGTCGTGATTGGGTCCAGTAGGCCGCGGACCACCGGGCCTTCGGCAATCAATGGCGGTTCATAGAGAATCGCTGCCATGACAGGTAATGCGGGCATGCGCAGCAGCGCGTGTAGCGCGATCAGTGCCCCGTAGGAATGCCCCACGACGCTTGCGGGCCCGCCGATGCGCTCGAGAACTGCTGACAGGTCGTCGACTTCCCGGTCGAGAGAGTAGTCATCGCCCGTGTCAGCGCGACGCCGGTGCACCAGCCAACAGCGGTGATGCCGCCCTAGAACTGTGGCCACAGGCACCCAGCTGCTTGTGTCGTCCATTCCCCCGTGCACGAGGATCACGTCCGGGCCGCGTCCGATGCGGGTGATTCTGATAGGCGTTCCGTCGGCGCTCGTAGTGGTCAGGTCGGTGATGTCCAGCTGAAACGCGTGCATGTCTTCCTTTGACGTCATCTAGCGGGCATGGCGGCACACCGGCAGTCGCCGGCGGCGAGGGGATGTCTCCTCAGTCAGGTGGCGCTGTGCGACTCAAACCAGTCAGAGCCCCAGAATTCCAGCGACACCGCTCTCCCTCATTAGCCACGCCCGCCCCTTCATCTCTGGCCATTCGGGATCAGACGCCAGTCGAGTGCATCTGTTTTCTGATCCGGGCCCCGATACCTAGGAGTCTCTGACGCATTCATGCCGGGGGCTATAGAAGTAGCTGTTGCGGATCGGTTGAGACACCTTGACACGTCACTGCGAACAAGAATCAAGCCGCGGCGGAACTCTGCGTAACGTCGAGAGCGTCCGCGCCGGTGATGCAGTAATTCAACTGTGACCAGCGCAGATCTCGCTTGGCGCCGAGCTGATTGGGTGGCGCGAAGGTGCTCGCGGTAGCGCTCAGTTACCTGGGGTCGCTAGTTGCACTTACGCTGAGACAGGGTCGACATTCGGGCTTGCCAGATCGCTCTCGCGGGCCTCGCGTGCCGGCCGGGACGGTTGGGCCCGCAGGGCAGGCACGGTAATGTCATCGGAGTGAGTACCTTTACGGCCCGGCCCCGGATGCTGGTCAACGCCTTCCATATGGCCGCTGTGTCACATCACGCGCAAGGCCTCTGGGCGGAAGATGATAGTCGACAATTAGAATATGCGGATCCGCAAACCTGGATAGATCTGGCGACTCTGCTGGAGCGAGGGTGCTTCGATACGCTGTTCATGGCTGACGTTATCGCGCCATACGACCTCTATCAGGCGTCACGCAGCGCGACTGTTTTCGAAGGGATGCAGTTCCCGACGCTGGATTTCTCTGTGTTGATTCCACTGCTGGCCCGCTTCACGACACACCTTGGCTTCACCTACACGCAAAACGTCCTGCAGGAGCATCCGTATACGTTCGCGCGGAAGATGTCGACACTCGACCTGCTCACCGAGGGTCGCGTCGCATGGAACATCGTGAACACTTTCCTCCCTGGCGCTGGCCGGAACCTTGGTTTCGGCGGCTTGCCGGATCATGACGACCTCTACCGTCGAGCGGATGACTTCGTGACCGCGGCTTGCAAACTGTGGGAGTCCAGTTGGGAGGACGACGCGGTTGTCCGGGACCGCGTATCAAGGCAGTTCGCCAACCCGGCCAAAGTGCACGAGGTCGATCATATCGGGCCCTACTACACGGTCTACGGTCCTCATCTGACAGAGCCCACTCCCCAGCGCACACCTGTGCTGTTCCAAGCAGGTATGTCGCCGATGGGTCAGAGGTTCGCAGGGCGGCACGCCGAAGCGGTCTTCATCGGTGCGTCGAACCCGGAGCAGGCAGTACCGCTTGTGTCGGGGATCAGGAGAGCCGCTGTCGATGCTGGAAGGACCGCGGACAGTGTCAAGGTGTTCGTCCCGATCACGTATGTGGTCGGGAGCACGGAAGATGAAGCTCGCCGCCAAGACGCTGAGCTTCTCGAGAAGCAGACTATTGAGGGAAACCTCGCGCGAATGTCGGTGTTCTTGAAACATGACTTCGCGGAGGATGACCCTCGCACGCCGGTTAGGGAGTTGCGCCGACGTACGAACCTGTCAACGGCCGTCCGTACGGTGCTGGATAGCAGTGACCGGGACGACTGGACACTTGGTGAGCTCGTGCTGCGGTTCGGAAACCTACGTGTCGCCGGAACGCCTGAGCAGATTGTTGCCAACATGACGAAGTGGCAGGACGCTGGCCTTGATGGGATCAACCTCCAGTATGTGGTCTCTCCGACGACTTTCAGCACCTTTGTTGATTGCGTGGTCCCGTTGTGTCAGAAGCAGGGTGTGATGCAGTCGTCCTATCGACCTGGGACCCTGCGGGAGAAACTCTTCCCCGAAGGGTCCGCCTACCTTCCCCGCCACCATCCTGCTCGGCAGTTCCGCCCGCAATAGGACTGGCGCAATCTCATGCACAGCGAAGCTCAGCGATTTTGTCGCGAAGACGTTGGGCCTTGAACTCGTCTAGATCTTCGATGATCCCGAGAGCTTCTGTCATGTGTTGGAGGCCTCGGTTTCGGTCTCCCAAGGAGTTGAGGAGTTCACCTTTGAGCGCGACCGCCTCGGCTTCAGCCCAGTAGTCCGCCAAGGAGTTGGCGAGCACTCGGACTCGCTCGCAGTACTCAAGAGCTTCCTCGTACTCGCCGAATCGTTGGCACGTGCGGGACAGTGCGATGAGAGCGGTGGCTTCGCCGTGGCGGTCACCGTCGGCATTGAACTCGTCGACGGGGATCAGGCCCTCGCGCATCGCGTCTTCCCTGCGGCCGAGTTCTCGGTAGGCGCGCCCGAGGTGGATACGAGTATGGAGCTCGCCGATTCTGTGACCGAGCGCGATCTGAGCTATGAGGCCTTGTTCGGTGTACTTGGCGGCCAGTTCATACTGGCCTCGGGCGTGGGCGGTGTTGCCCAAGCCGGTCAAAGCCCAGCCTCGGCGTGGGTGGTCCCCGACAGGCTCCAATGCCTTCAGCGCGAGCTTGTCGAGCTCTTCGGCCTGGTCCAGTTTTCCTTGCCGCCGGTATGCTTCAGCGAGGTTGTCTGCGGCTTGAGCTATCCATGTGGGTTCTTCGGCGCGACGAGCCGCTTCCAGTGCGACCTCGATGCTGCTGACCCATGTCCGCCACGGACGACGGACAACGTGATAGTCAATAAGTTCAACCGGCAATCGCCATGCTTCGAAGAGCAGACCATTGTCAAGAGCCAGTTGTGCCATTGGTGTAATACTCGCCATTTCGGCATTACACCACCCTAGGGCCTGGCTGTAGTCGCTGAAGGTCTCCACCGGAACCCCGTCGATCGGCGGATCCAGCCGCACATGATGATCGCGGGTTGGTGTGATTGTTCCGGCGGCCGAGTTGGCGGCGTGGACGTACCACTGCGCGAGCCTGGCGATTGCCTGGTTGCGTTCGTCCTCCCAGGCTGGCATGTAAGTCTTCTCTGCAGCGTAGTCATGGAGGAGATCATGCAGACGGTACGAACGGTGGCCGCGCTGTTCAAGCAGATGCGCCTGGACGAGATATTCGAGCAGGTCAGTCGTGTCGTCAAGAGGGGCACCGATAAGTGCCGCTGCTGCGCCGACGGAGAATTGCGCGCCTGGATGCACCCCAAGCGCCTTGAACAGTTCGGCGTGGCGTTCGGGCAGGGACGCGTATGACCAACTGAACGCCGCTCGGACGCCGGTGGCGGCTTCCTGGCCGGGGTCGGCGTCAAGAAGGTCCAGGCAGGCGGTCTCGAGCTCGTTGAGGTGCTCGTCGAGTGTCTTGCCGCGATCGGCCGAGATACGTTGGCAGGCGATGGTCAGTGCCAACGGCAGGTAGTCACACACCCTTGCCAGCCGCTTGACCTGTTTCGACGTGATATCCGTGCAGTCGCCGTCGGTGTAGTGTGCCGCGAGTCTGGCGGCGGCATCCTCGTCGAGCGGCCTCACTCGCAGGTGGACTGCGCCGGCTTCGATCGTCAGACCCGACAGGCGTTGTCGGCTGGTGGTCAGGACGGTCGCATTCGGCGTACCCGGCAACACTGGCTTGACCTGACGTGAATCTCGCGCGTTGTCGAGCACGACCAGGACCCTTTTGCCCTCTCGGCCCAGCCTGTCGAGATGCCCGCGAAAGTGAGCCAGGCGCTGTTTGGCCCGCGGCGGTAGTTGGTCGGTGTTGACTCCGAGCCCCTTCAAGAGGTGACCGAGGATCTCGTCCGGCTGGGCGGGTGGACTGCCGGAGAAGCCACGCAGGTCCGCGTATAGCACAGTGTGGAACGCATCTCGCGTTTCGTTTGCCCACTGCAGGACGACCGCAGTCTTGCCCACTCCCGGTTCCCCGGTGATCACGACAGTTCTTCGGGCAGTGTCACGCCCGGGGCCTGGTACGAGCAACTCAGTCAAGCGATCGAGGACATCTTCGCGCCCGACGAGGTACGCCGGTTTGGTGGGAAGCGCGGAATATGGTTCCGCTCGCGCCACGTGCGCGAGAATCACGAGTGCGCCGTTGGCGTCAAGTGCGGCATCGATCCTCTTCATGACCGCGGTTGTCGGCACGTTGGTTCCTTGTTCCGCGCGGTGGAGAAGGTTGTGGTCGATATCCAGGATCTCCGCTAGCCGTCGCAGGCTGAGCTTCCTTGAACGGCGAGTCTTCTTGAGCGCCAGTGCGAACTGGTCAAGGGCAGTCAGGTACTGCCGTGGCCTCGACGATCGGCGATCCTCGCTACCGCCGCTGGCACTCGCCGTGCTGGATGAATCTGACATCCCCCCCATACCCCTCTCCGCCCGTGTCGCATGCTGCCATACCACCGGTACGTATGCGCTTGGTTTTGGAGTGCCGGTACCAGCGGTCGGCTGGCTCGGACCCACCCGGCAGGTCACATGTCCCGGCGTGGAGGGCATATGGCCAGGTCAACTGGTTAGTCCGGTGCCAGCCTTGTGCGTGACCCGTTCGGCGGCGGGCGATGGTTGCGATTTTCATGAGACAGGCTTTCGTCTGGCAGAGTTTGCGAGCATGCAGAGAGCTGGGGTCGTGTCAAGCGGGTCAGACCGGGGGGTGGGAGCTGCGCCGGATGCGAGATCAGGCAACCCGTGAGGTCGCTCGCCGCGAACGGTCCGCTGGTCGGGGTCGCGCTGCCCTGCGTGGTGGGAGCGTCGGTCGCATGTCCGCAGGTCGCATACGGGCAGGCTGACACGGAGCACGGTCCGGCGGTGGCGTACCCAGTGGGGTATTAGACCTGGCCAAGCATGGGGTGCGGCACGAAATGGTCACTTGCTGCGCATGTTGCGCTACTACCTGCTGTTGAAATGGATGAAGTGGAGCAAGAGTTGAGTCCCGCCGAAGCACATCCGCTGGATCCGCCATCTCATGAGCGGCACTGGGTGAGGACAGCTGGAGAACTCGCCGAGGCGCTGGCGGCGCGGGCGGGGAGCTTCGACGCGGTAGCCGAGTTGCCGGTCGAGAATCTCAGTGAGCTGCATGCGAGCGGGCTGGACGCAGCCTTTCTCCCCGCTGAGGTCGGTGGGGAGAACATGAGTTTCCGCACTTTTGGTGAGGTGGTCCGCGTATTGAGTGCAGCGTGCCCGTCCACGGCGTGCATCTGGCTGATGCACGTCGGGGCGGCTGTGACCCTGGCCGAGCTGTCTGAACCGGACACGGCGGGGTTCTATGCCGACGAACTCCGGGCAGGTAAGCGGTTTGCCTACGCACTGCCAGACCCGGCAATGGGAGAGCCCTCCGTGGTGCCGGCAGAGCGTGCCACGGCGACTAAGGGGGGCTACGTCCTGATGGGTGCCAAACGATTCGCCTCGGGGAGTGCCATCGCCGACCATTTCCTGGTCAATGCAGTAGTCGACAACATCCCTGCCTTTTTCGGGGTCGCCGCCGATGAGACCATCTCCATCGCTCGCGGAAGCTGGGACACATTGGGTCTGCGCGCCAGTGGTAGTCACCTGATCGAACTGGAAGGGACCGCGCTCCGCGCGGATCGGCGGTGCGCCAGGCTGCAGGAGGAGCATCCGCGCCATATCGGCGCAGGTGTCTCATGGCTGTCCCTGGGGATTGCTGATGCGGCGCTGCAGGCCCTGATCAGCTTTGCCAAGGCTTGCAAGATCCCACCTGAGAGAAAGCTCCTGGCCGATCAGGACTGGCTGCGACGCCAACTCGCGGACGTCCACACCCGCTTGGCAGCGGCGAAGATGCTCGCACGACAGACAATGTGGCTGGCGGATCATCGAGACCCCGGTTTCCTCACCGCGATGATCCAGGCCAAAATGCTGGGGAATTCGATGGCGGAAGAAGCTGCCCAGCTTGCCTTGAATGCTGGCGCAGGCCAGAATTTCCTGCGCGGAGCTGCAATCGAACGTCATTTTCGCGACGCCCATGCTGGCTGGCTGATGGCTTACTCCTCGCATGCCTGCCAAGAATTCCTCGGCGCCGACCTTCTAGTCAAAGGTCGAGGGGTCGCGACAGGGGTCGCGACAGTATAACGCCGCGAGGCGATGGCAGACCAGGTTTCGGCGATTCCTCGGTGTAGACGTGTTCACGGACTATGGAAGATTCCGACAGGGATTGTCGGCCCGTCTAGGAGATCAAGTATGCGGAAAATATTGCTGTCTGGAATGGTCGTGGCGGTCGTCGTCATGGCCAGTGGCTGTGGAGCGTCGCCGCTGGCAGAATCGGGCGCCGCTCCACGAGTGGCGGCCATCATGACGGGCGAAGACACGGACAACGGGTTCGCGCAGGCTGGAGCGGATGCCGTCAAGACCCTGACGGCCGAGGGTGTGGTGGCCGGGAAGACTCAGGACGGTGTCGACGTCACCAAGGCCAAGACGTATCTTCGTCAGTACGCGGACAGCGGCGTCGACCTAGTCATCGCGTGGGGCCTCGACCTGCAAGAATCTGTCCGGGAAGTGGCAAGTGAATACCCTGGCACGAAGTTTCTCGGCACCGGCGGCGAACCTGATCTGCGTAAGGCGACCGCAAATGTGGAGATGTGGACATATGACACCGGCCAGTTCGGATACCTGCTTGGATATATCGCAGGCCTGACTCAGCTATCGCCTGTAGCGATCGTCGACGGGCCACAGGAGCCATTCCTCGAATCGCAATGGCATGGATTCGATCAGGGTCTCAAAGCGGCGAATCCAAGGGTGACCCTTCTTTCTCCAATCTATACTGGCGACTTCAATGATCCCGAAAAGGCGAGGCAGGCAACGCAGCAGCAGGTGACCGCCGGCGCACGGCTGATCGCTTCAAATGCGCAAGGCTACGCGCCAGGCGTGGCCGCCGCCGCCCATCGAGCGAAGATCGCTACTGTCGGGATCTCGAAAAACGCCAGCGCGGAGGCGCCCGCGGTTAATGTGGCTCAGGTCAAGCTCGACATGGTCCCCATCTTTCGCGCTGTCTTCGCCAGACTGAAAAGCGGAGTTTTCGGGAACCAAGGGACGACCTCGACTATTGCGAACCGGAGTCTAGTGGTGACCGACGTCAACCGCGTTGAGGCAGCTCCTGCGACTCCAGCCGACCTCGTGCAGCAGGCTACGGGACTTGCAGACCGGCTTGCTTCCGGCCAGGTCAACATCGTGCCATGGTCACGGTGAAACCGGTTCTCGCCCTTCGTCAGGTCTCTCGAACCTTCGGCACCGTGCAGGCCCTCAAGAACGTCAGCCTGTCGTTGCATCAGGGGCGCATCCACGCGGTGCTCGGGGAGAATGGAGCGGGAAAGTCCACCGCGACCAAGATACTCGCAGGACTGGACCAACCAGACAGCGGCACCGTGGAGATCGACGGCGCCCCGGTACGGCTCCTATCTCGCAGCGCCGCCATCCGACGGGGTATTGGGCTCGTACCGCAGCAAGACGGCCTCATCGGCGAACTCACCTTGCTGGAAAACCTGATGATGTCCCGCACCGAACGGGTGACCAGAACACGCAAAGCCCGCGAAGCTCTCCTGGAAGCGGCGTTCATCGCGGGCATGGAGATGAACCTAAGCTCGCCGGTAAACGAGATCACCGCAGCCGAACGCCAGCAAGGCGAATTGATCCTGGCGTTGGCCGGCGGGGCTCGCGTCCTGCTGCTCGACGAACCCACATCATTGCTCGGCCCAAGTGAGATATCCACCCTCCTCGCCCGGCTTCGACGCCTCGCCGACGCCGGAATCGCGATCTTGCTCATCACCCACCGACTACGCGAAGTCCTAGCTATTGCTGACACCGCAACTGTGCTCAGGCAAGGCGACGTCACCTGGGAGAACCTGCTCACTGGAAGAACCGAGCAAGATTTGGTCACGGCCATGGTCGGGCCCATGCCAGCACGCACGCGCCGGCCTCTGCGGAGGCTCCCGCACGCAACATCAGACGCGCTGGTCATGCGCGAGGTCGAGGCGACTTCACGAGGCGATCGGCGGTCCATTCGGGGCATCACCTTGACAGTGAAAGCGGGCGAGGTTCTTGCGGTGACCGGAGTGGCCGGAAGTGGCCAGCGGACCCTCGCCGACACAGCTGCCGGGTACGTGAAACCTAGCCTGGGAACGCGGACCGTGTCAGGAAGCGTCGCGTATGTACCAGAAAACAGGCTTGATGCCCTGATGCCCAACAGAGCGGCAAAGTGGTCAGCGGTCGTGAACGAGCTCCATCACCCCCAGTTCTCCAGGTTTGGGTGCCTCCGTGGAGCCGAGATCACTCGCCACGCGCAGGACCTTCTCCGCGCGTGGGATGTCCGACCCCCGAATCCGGACATTCTCGCAGGGCAATTGTCCGGCGGAAATCAGCAGAAACTGATCGTGGGTCGTGAACTCCGCAATGGCCCCGCGCTTGCGGTACTCCATGAGCCGACCCAGGGCCTGGATCCTTTAGCCGCTGACGCGATCCGTCAGCGCATTAGGGAGGCCGCCGAAGGCGGCACGGGCGTACTTCTGGTGACCGCAGACGATGATGAAGTCGTCGCGCTGGCTGATCGGGTGGTTGTCCTGGTCGACGGAAGGGTCGCCGATGAGTGCTCCTGCGAGGACTACCGGCACGCAGTCGTATCGCTCAGCGCAGGAGAGGTTCAAGCCGAGACACACGGCGGCGGTGACCGTACGTGCAGCTGACAGGTACTCGAACTTGGGTGCCGGTCGCCCGTGCCGCAACCTTCACCGGCCTTGTCGGTATGTGTGGAGTCGGCATCGTCACCGCACTCATCGTGTTAGCCGGCGGCCGCGTCGACGAAGTGGTCTCCGGATGGGTTCAAGGAGCGTTCGGAACCCCCCGCAATGCTATTGAGACAGTCGCTTACACCACGCCGCTCGTCCTGATCGCGCTGGGCGCGGTCCCTGCTCTTCGGGCTGGTGTAGTCGTAATCGGAGCCGAGGGGCAGATGATCGTGGGCGCGATCGCCGCGGCCGCCGTAGTTATACCGTGGGGAACGACTCTCGGCTGGCTGGCTGTGCCGCTCGGCGCGCTTCTGGGAGCGGTGGGCGGGAGCACCTGGTCACTCTTACCGGCACTCCCGCAAGCCCGTTGGGGCGCACCCGAGATCCTGACCGCTCTCCTGGCGAACTACCTTGCAGCGGAGATCCTGACTGGGCTGCTGCGCACGACGTTGCGAGATCCCGGAGCAGCGACCGCGCAGAGCCATCGCCTTCCTGCGGCGGCGATGATCCCGGCATTGCCAGGTCGGTTCAGCACAGCCGTCCTCCTGGTTCTCGTCGTGCTAGCGATGGCGATGTGGTGGTACCGGAGCCGGGCGGCCAGGCTGGTGGACATCTACGCTCAACGTCCTTGGCTCGCCGCACGAGCGGGAGTCGTTTCCTCCCGGACCGTCTTGAGCGCAACTTGTGCCTCCGGTGCAGCTGCCGGGTTGGCCGGCTGGATTCAGCTGGCTGGTGTCGAAGGCGTGCTGCATGGCGGAATCAGCGGCGGAATCGGGTTCACCGGGCTGGTAGTGGCAATCCTGGGACGAGGCCGTCCGATCCTGACCGTGCTCGCGGGGCTCGGCGTCGCTTCGCTGACCACCGGTGCCGCTGGAGTTGAGTTGGCAACTGGCGTGCCCTCCGCGATCGGGCAGATCAGCCAGGCCGTCCTTCTGGTAACCGCATCTCTTGCCATCGTCGTGGTACGGCGACAGACCTACGCCTCGGGGGCAACGGATGTCTGAGATCTGGGCCGTGGTGATCGCAGGAGCACTCACCGCCGCCACACCGTTGATCCTGGCAGCGCTCGGTGAAGCATTCTTACAGCGATCCGGGGCGGGAATGAACCTGGGCATCGAAGGAGTGCTGCTGTGCGCGGCGCTGGCCGCGGTAGCCGGATCATCCATAGCAGGCCCCTGGGCAGGAGTCGGGCTCGGCCTGATCGTGGGCGTGATCTTCGGCGCCATCTACGCGGCAGGCAGCGTCATTGGGATTGACACGGTGGTAGTTGGAATCGGCACCCTGATGCTGGGCGAGGGCCTCAGCACCTTCCTCCATCAAGTTCATGCCACCGGCGGAACCAATCTCCACGGGCCCACAATCCCAGCCCTGACGACTCCTTCGCTCGGCGCCGTCAGTATCGCGGTCTTCCTGACTGCTGGTCTCATCGCAGTGTCCTGGTGGATCCTGAAACACACGCGGTTCGGGCTGAGACTCCGCGCGTGCGGGGATGATGCCGAAGTCGCCGTGAGACGGGGGATCTCCGTTCGGCGCTATCGGGCACTCGCGGCCCTCATTTCCGGGGGTCTCTCTGGGGTGGCTGGCGCGGTCGCAGCGCTGGCTACGATCGGGGCATTCACACCACACATGACCGCAGGGAAAGGATTTGTTGCACTCGCCGTGGTGCTCATCAGTCGTGGAACACCACTCGGGATCCTCGGGAGTGGACTGCTGTTCGCCGTGATCGAAAGCCTCGCTCTGCTCGCGCAGACCCGAGGGCTCGGCTTAGCGGTCGAGGTCTATCGCGCGTTGTCGTGGGTCATCCCCATCGTTGTGCTGTGCTTACATGCTCAGCGACGCCATCACCGACTTCATCAAGCCAGGCGCTAACCCGGACGACCTCCGACCTTCACAGCAACCCAGTCAGATCTGCCACCTCACTTTCGAGACGGCCTGCCAGGTGGGTGTCGACAGACGACAGCATCTCTACAGCCTGGGCTATCGTGGCCAGGCCTTCCTCGCGACGTCCCAGGTAGACCAACACTAGTCCTCGAGCGCCAAGTGCATCCGCTTCACCGCCGTAGTCTTCGCAACGGCGAAACTCCCTCAGGCCCACATCGCAGTAAGTAAGGGCTTCGTCGTAGTGGCCAAACCGCAGCAACGTTCGTGCCAAGGGGACAGCTGCCGTGCCGATCCCATGCGAGTCGTCATCGCCAACAAGAATGTCGAATGCCAACCTGCCGTGATCTAGCGCGCTCTCCTCGATGCCCTGCTCACGGTAGGCACTTCCAAGCTGGAGGTGAGTGTACGCCTGCGCGACTGACGAGCCGCCCTGTGTCTGGACCACAAGCGCCTGTCTCATCAGCCTTACGGCGCTGTCATACTTCCTGCTTTCGAGCTCGCACTCGCCCAGGCCGGTTAAGGAATAACCGAGGCATTCGTTCGGTCCCAGCCTTTCTGCCTCAGTGATGGCGCGCGCGTACAACTGGCGAGCGCGTTCTAATTGGCCGGAACGACGGTAAGCCTCGGCAAGATGGTTGGCTGCCACAGCGATCTGCCACGCGTCTTCGGACGCGTCCGCGGCTCTCAAGGCTGTCTCGTACAGCGAGATCCACGCTTGCCAAGGCCGGTAGTGAATCAGAAAGTCGTACATCTCGACCGCGATCTGCCACGCCTCATCGACCAGGCCGTGCTGGACGGCGCTGGTCGCGATCGCAGTGATATTCGACAGCTCTTCAACGCACCACCGGAACGCAGCTCCGAAATCAGCGAACGCCCGCGGGGACACCCCGTCAGCGGGCGGAGGGAGTCGCACGTGGTGAGCGCGTCCCGGCGTGATCTGCCACGACGCGGCATTGGCAGTGTGGACGTACCACTGAACAAGGCGCGATCGGGCAGCCGCGGTGTCCTCTGACCAGCGTTCCGACGCCGACTCCTCGGCGGCGTAGGCGTACAAAAGGTCGTGCAATGTGAAACTCCGCTGACCCTGGCTTGGTGAGGCCGCGGGCTGCACGAGGTGCACCTGTATGAGTTCATCGAGAGACGCGAGGGTTTCCTCCTCCGAAGAACCCAGCAGTGCGGTCGCCGCTTGCACCGAGAAGCGTGGTCCGGGATGGATTCCGAGTAGGCGGAAGAGCCTGGCGGGGTTGTCCGGCAGCGCGGCGTACGACCAGTTGAAGGCAGGGCGCACACCGGTGGTGTCATCGTCAGCGACTTCGAGGCGGTCCAACAGTCGTGCAGCGGCCTGGAGGTCATTGACATGCTGCTCGATCGTCTTGGTCGGATGAGCGTGAATTCTCTCGGCTGCGATACTTAAAGCGAGGGGCAAATGAGCGCACAGGTCGACGAGCCGGTCGACGGCCGCGGGCTCACTGTCGACACGTTCAGTGCCAATGAGGCTCGCAGTCAGCCTCTTCGAAGTCGCACGGTCCAAGCTTTCGAGCATGATTCGTTCTGCTGAGGTCTGCACCACCAAGCGCTTCATCTGATTACGACTTGTCACGAGGAACGCCGCGTTTGATGCCCCGGGTAGAACCGACAACACCTGCTGGGAATCGCGGGCGTTGTCCAGGACGACGTAGATCCGTTGATGGACCACCTCTCGCTGAGCGAGCAGCCGTTGAAAGAGCGACTTCCGAGTGTGTTCAGTGGACGGAATTCGATCAGGGGTAACGCTCAAGCCCAAGAGAAGTTCTTCGAGGATCTCTTCGGGATGGGCTGGAACATCTGACGAATACCCTCGCAGGTTCGAAAAGAGAACGAGTGCTCCACGATCGCGAGCAGCGTTCGCCCAGCGCAGGGCGACTGCGGACTTGCCGACCCCGGGTTCTCCAGTTACACACACCAAGGCATTCGCCGGCTCCATCAACGCGGAGATGGTGTCCATTACGTCTTCACGGCCTACGAAGCGGTGCGGCCCCTGCGGCAGATTGAAGTAGGGGAGCTCGGCACGAACCGCCAACGCCAGCTCGACCAGAGCACCGCGAGCATTCAGGGCCTTATCCAGCGCCTCGGCTGCCTCTGGAGTGGGATCTCGGGCTCCCTTTTCGATCTGGTTCACCAGCGGTCTGCTCAGGAATGCCAGCTTGCCTAGCTGGTGCTGTGTAAGTCCTTTCGAGACGCGCAGCCTCTTCAAGGCTTCCCGGAACCTCTCGGCATCGCTCGCCGGCGCCTGCTTCGCCTCGACCGCATTCGACCGGTCGACTTGCGGACTCGCTGACGTGTCCTCCACACTCGCTCCCCTTCAAGTGGCCTCTCCACGACCTAGCTGTGCCTGGCTACCACTACACCAAAGAACCTACTCCACAGCAGACCAGTGATCGTTTCCACATGTCGCGGCATTCGGTGCCCGCTCGACCGCAAAGCCAGTGCAATCGCACCCAAAGCCGCCCCGCCCTAATCGAGTTCTCGCCGCCCCAGTGATCGACTGCGCGCCCGATAGTGGTGGCGCGCCATTGCGCTAGGCGCATGGCTGCCGCAAACAGCCGTAGTTCGAACCACCATGTCGTAGGTTCGTGTGTTACGGGCGGTGCTCAGCTCGGTGACCGCCGGCTTGCCGTTGGAACGTGATCAGGGCGATTCAGAAAGGTCCAGCCGCTGTCCTGGGTTGAGGTTACTCTCCGGCGCGTACAGCGCCTTGGCTTCGGTGAGGATGGGCCATTCCGGTCCGAAGTGCTCTCGCCAGTCCTCCGTGGTCCTCGGCATCGCAGTCGACGGGTATACCTTTCCTCCCAACGCCCTTAGCTTCCGGTAGAGGTCCACGTTGAGCTCAACCATTCGTGCGTTGACCAGTGGATCGATCGGAGAGCCAGTTCGCAGCAAGGAGAAGAGCCAGACGAGTTCCCCATCAGGGACCTTGAACAACGGAGTCTTCAGGCGGTCAGCCCGCAGCGGATAGAGCAGGAGCAACCCCGTGGTCCCCAGTTCGCTCTGGTCGGTAGTCGTGAGCGTTTCAGCCACAACCTGCTCGACTACGCTGTCCGGCAGAAAGACATCGATCCACGGGTGTGGATGAAACCAGCTTCCTTCCGTACGCAGGGCGGCCTCTCCATCCGCCACCCGATTTAGGAAGTCGAAGTACGTGGTGTCCTCACTCTCCACTTCCACAAAGCTCAGCGCACCGAGTAACACCTCCTCGTCAGGTGACGCGGGGGGCGTGTAATACCCGACCGCCTCAAGCATGTAACGCCAGCCACCTTCGCCCAGAAGCGGCTGACCTTCCAAATACTCGAACCGCCCGTCCCTGACCACCTCGCGTTGGTCGGACAGGAAGGCCGAAAGGGAGTCGTAGTAAAGCTTCCACCGTCGCGCACGCGTCGGGGCAGGTATTAGCTGCAACGTGGCACGCGTGATCACTCCGCATTGACCGAGCCCGGCTAGCATCGCGTCGAAGAGTTTACGATTGCTATCACGCGAGCAGGTCAGCACTTCCCCGGCACCGGTTACCACCTCGAGTTCCACCACAGTATCGGTCTGGACGCCGTAGTGATGGGCGGCACCACCGACTCCTCCGACTACCAGCGTGCCGCCTACTGTCACATCCAGATAGTCGGTGAATACCGGTGGCGTCAGACCGTGCGGAAGGGCTACCTCGAGAACGTCTCTCCAACGGGCGCCCGCGTCAACAGATACCGAACCGTCCATGACCACCCGGCGAGGTGGCAACGAGGTCATGTCCAGCACGATCCCGCCGTCGGCTTGACCCTGCCCGTAGGGCGAGTGGCCGGCGCCGCGAGCAGCCACAGGTATTCCACGCTTGGAAGCGAACCGCACCACCGTGGCTACATCGGTGGCCGAAGCGGGTCGCACAACCAGCCTCGGCCTGGCATGCACCAGATTTCCCCAGTCGTGGCTAGCCCCGGTGAGGTTCGCGTCGTCAGCCAGTATCTCCCCGGAGATGGCGGGTAGGATCTCGTCGATCATCCCTGCACGCTACCGTCCGCTTGTTACACGTGGTGGCGAGTTCATGAAGTCCTGTTCGCGGCGAGCTAGTTCGTCAGAAGTAGGTCGCCCGTCGCGGCCGGGAGCTCGTGATATTGGTGATCCACAGGCGAGGATGCGACTTACAGATGCAGGACGGCTGACCCCGGCCGGGCAATCTGCGGTTTCAGTACCCGGCAGGCGGGGAGGGGCCCCTTTCGCGCGGATGTCAGCTGACATTTGCGGATACCGCCTAGTGCTCGCCAGCACATACCGGTGCAGCGAGCATATTCGAACGTGCGCTATTCGCCGGTGGTTGACGGCGTCGCCGGACTCGGTCAGCGCGATGGCCGTGAGATGGCCGGTGGCCCGGTGACGCGCGGTGTCGGAACCGCTACGATGCCGGGTGTTCCTGACGATCGGCGAGGAGAGCTGCTTTCTGATGTCCTCCGACAGTGCACAGCCTGGGTCCGACGTCGTCATTCTCGACGACGGAGTCCCCACCGCGGCGCGCGTCTATGACGTGATGCTGAACGGTAAGGACAACTACGCGATTGACCGGCAGGTCGCCGAGGCGAGCATCGAGGTGATGCCGGAGCTCAAAGAGATCGCGCTGCACAACCGGGCGATGCTGCATCGAGTGGTGCGGCAGCTCGCCGCCGACGAGGGCATCACGCAGTTCCTGGACCTGGGTTCTGGCCTGCCGACCGTGCGCAACACCCACGAGGTCGCGCAGGAGGTGAATCCGGACGCGAAGGTCGTCTACGTCGACATCGACCCGATCGTGCTCGCGCACGGCAGGGCGTTGCTGCAGGACAACGCGAACACGAAGGTCGTCACTGCCGACATTCGCAAGCCGGAAGAGGTCATCGCACACCCCGACGTGCGGGAGATGATCGACTTCAGCAAGCCGGTGTGCGTGATGCTGTGCGGCATCCTGCACCACATCCTCGACGAGGAGGACCCGAACGGCATCGTCGCGAAGCTTCGCGACGCCGTTCCGTCCGGTTCGTACTTCTTCATCACGAACTTCACGCGATTGAGCGATTCGTCGGAGAGTGAAGAGCTGGAGCGGGTGCTGCTGTCCCAGCTCGGCACTGGCCGGGTCCGGACGCCGGGGGAGCTGGAGGGCTTCTTCGACGGGCTGGAGATCCTGCTGCCCGGCATCGTGCCGCTGGCACTCTGGCGGCCCGACGAGGTCGTCACCGACGCGACCACCATCGGGGTGCGCTTCATGACCGGCGGCGTCGCGATCAAGCGCTAGGCGGTCGACAGTGATCACCGACGGGTTTCGTCGCGTTCGTGGCTCCGCATCCAGACGACGATTCGGCCGAAGGAGTCGCCGGCGCTCCGCGCGCTGGCGTCGTCGGTGAGCGGGGGCAGCGTCTGGGGGCGGGAACTCGAGGCGTTCCTCCGCCATTGCTCGACAACAACACAAGCGGCCGCCCGAGCCACACGTGAGAGCAGAGCTGTCGAAGGTCCCGGTGAAGCGACGCGATGACGCACCGCCGCCACGGCGACGACGAAGTCCTCCACTTCTGTTCCAGTTCCAATCCATGCTCCAGTGGCGGCTGGCCATCGATCCCCGCCACATTCCGCACTACCTGACCGACGATCACATCCAGCCGCTCACCAAGCTCATCCCCGAAACCGCCATGGAACGGCGCACAGTGCACCGCTTCGCGGCCGTCACCGCGATCCGCTCCTACGGGTTTTCGCTGGAGGAGGCCACCGCCGCGCTGGATCTGCCCTATGGCTGGGGAGCTCGCGCGAACAAGGCCGTCGCCCACTGGACCAGATGGACAAAAGCTAACGACGCCGCAGCCCAGGTCGCCACAGCAGTTCAAGACGTTGTCGACAGGTTCAACAGCTTCCCGCCGAAGATCGACTATCAACAACGCAGACGAGCGCTCGACGGCTGACTGATCCCGAAAGACATCTGGGAGGCCGTTACCGAACCACTCCAGCGGCTGCAACATCCAGGGACGGACTTCGGCCCCAACAAACGCCACATCACCTCGCTGCTGCTCTGGGCTGTGATCACCAACGGCGACTACCGCGCGGCATCCTTGCTCCGCACCGGACCCAGATCAGGCCGCGGGACGACCGGTTCGCGAGCCTGACTCATCGACTGATGTTCGAGCTCCGCAGCGGCGAGGACAGGGCTCGCAACAAGCACGTCTTCGACCTGCTCAACGCGTTCGTTCCCTACCTAGCCCAACTCGAACACGCCATCGACCACGAAACCTTCAAGCCTCCGAAGTGACAGACGACGCGATCTGTCACTGTGACTGAGCGCTTCACTCGGCCAGTTGAGCACAGCAATTGGCCAGTCGCCGACAGGCCTGTCGCTGCAGATCGGCATGCTTCGGCCGGAAGACCCCCGCACGCCAGCGGGCGTACGCGGTCCTTGGCGTTCTAAGCTTCGGGGATGATGTGGTGGCAAGCCGCCTTGTGGGCCCTTGCGGGTGGCTTCGTGGTGGAGGGCTTGGAGTTTGCCGCGCTGCAGCGTCGATATCGCAAGTGGCCGTGGCAGGTCGATGCCGATGCTGCCGAGGGCGCTGGCGGCACGGCTGCCGGGCCGCTGGGCTATTTCGTCGCCGAATTGGTGCGGCTCGCCGCCGGCGGCATTCTCGGGGCCGCGTTGTCGGCCCAGGTCACCGGTCCGCTTCCGGCGGTGGCCATCGGCGCCGCCGCACCTGTCATTGCCGGCCATCTTGCAGCCTACGTCCCGCTACCTCCGATCCCATCTCAAGATGGTCAGGTCGCAGGTGCCGCCCCTCCCCCCGTAGCCCATGACGGCCTCGATCACAATTCCGCAGCAGCCAAGCCGACCCAGGAACGCCGACATCCCTCTCCTGACTCCGAGTCACTACCTGAAAGCAGAGGGATGACATGAGGCGTTCCGCTCTGTTTTCGCAGATCGTGGCTGTGCTCTCTCGGCGCACACCGGCGTTCCGGCCAATACCAGGACAACCCCGGACCTTCGGTGGCGCTCTGTACAAAATGCTTCATCCGTGTCTGGCGCGTGCCCTACCGGAAAATGTCAAGACCGATGACACGCCATCAGAGATAGCCGCAGACACCGCCTCGGATCGGGTGCAAGCAATAGGCCGGGACCAGCACGGGCGGCCTCTCGGCCGTGATGCGCTACAACCCGGAGCGGACCTGCTGGAGGCGCGCCTGGTCGGAGCGGACCTGATCGAGGCGAACCTGGCTGGGGCGCGTCTGTCCGGGGCGCGTGTGTCCGGGGCGAACCTAACCAGGGCGAACCTGGCTGGGGCGCGTATGTCCGGGGCGCGTGTGTCCGGGGCAAACCTAACCGGAGTGAACCTGATCGGGGCGCGTCTGGTTGGGGCGGACTTGATCGGGGCGGACTTGACCGGGGCGGACTTGACCGGGGCGAGCCTGATCAACGCGAACCTGACCGAGGCGGACTTGACCGACGTGGACCTGACCAAGGCGGACTTGGCCATGGCGCGTCTGATCGGGGCGAATCTTAGCGGAGCGAGCTTGAGAGGCACGAGGTTCGTAGTTGGGGCACAAGCTCCACCGGACTTGGTGATCGCAACTCTGGCTGGGGCGCGTTGGTCAGATGAGACAGTCTGGCCATCCGATGAGATAGCTGCAGCTGTGGCGCAGAGTTCCCGCCTGCTTGGAGACGGCTACGAGGTGGTCGTGGACGACGGCCGAAGCCGAGATCACTACCACCAGCCCTCCACTCCGAGTCTATGACGCGGCTTGTTGTTCTCGTTAATTGGTCGGCCAGGGCAATGCGACCACGGCCTCGTCATCCGGGCGCTCGACCTGTCATGTGGCCGGTTCTGTGAACAACGACGGAGACGGCTGCGGCATGGCACCCGGCGTCGGACACGCCCGCTACTCGGCGCATACCACTCGTACCGCGCAAACTAGCGGTGGGATAGGCCAACTATCACCTGTCGTGACAGCTCGTTCTACTGGTGCAGTGCACATATTCGTATGTGCACTATTCGGCCTCCCCGCCAGCGCTGACGTTGGCCAAGGCTGTTCAGTCAGCGCGTCACAGCAGTCCGGCCTGATGTAGGTGGATCATCGCGGCGATCAGGCCGCGCTGGTGCCGAGGGTGGCTCCGAGCAGGATCTTGAGCAGGGTGAGCGCTCGCAGGGCGCGCTGCTGGTCGGTGGTCGTGACTGCCACCGCTGTGGCGGCGCCGGCGGCGGTGAGCAGTACGAGCCCGATGAGGGTGATCAACGGCGTCCACATGATCGTGTCCTGTTCTCGGGGTTCGCGAGCCCGGCTCGTCCGTGCTCGAGGACCAGCCGACCAGCCCGGGACGGGGTCCGGCATGGGCTCCGTACCGCCCCGGACGACAGGGCCGTTGCTCGGCTAGCTGCGGCGATCTGAACAGGATGAATGCAGGATCGCTGCTGGCGGGAGTACGGTGTCCGGCACTGCCCGGTGGCCTTCGCCGGACGCTGTATCGGGCGGCACCGAGGAGGTGACCATGGATCTCACGGAGATCAGCACGCTGCCTCAGCTGGCTGATGCGTGTCGCGAGCTGGGTTTAGAGGCGCGTTCTCGCAGTAGCCGCGGCGCAGGCCGAGCGGGATCACAATCCCGTGCAGTGGCTCCGTCGGGCACCGGTGCCATCCGGTCGTCGCAGTGAGCAGAGCCACCAGGTCCTCGCAGCGGGAGATCTCCGGCGTCCCGTTCTTCTGGGGTTGTCAGGCTGTCGTGTGATGTTGCAATAGGGGCCCGCGCGTCGGTGTCCGCAACAGTTCTCTGGGGGTGTAGCTCTGTGGCTCCTTGTTGCTGATCAGGCGGGAGCAGGATGCGGGCGTTCATGATCCGGGTGCCATCGGGCAGCCGGTACTGGTCGGTGCTCGACGACGAGCTGCAGGTTCATCCAGTCGCGGACCGCTTCCTGCGGGAAATGCGGTTCGGCAAGGATCGGGCCGAGTCGACCACCAAGGCGTATGCGAGCGGGGTCGCGCTGTTCCTCCGTTGGTGCGGGTGCACCGGCCGCGACTGGCAGGAAGCCGCGCCCTTCATGGGCCTGTTCATCCTCTGGCTGCGCCATACCCCGGCCGATGGCCGGCAGATCGCAACCGGTCCTGGTGCCAACCCAGCTCGCGGCAACAGCCGGATCAACAAGGTCCTCGTGGCGGTCAGGGGCTTCCTGTCCTTCGCCGTCCTGCATCGAGAGGCCCCCGCGTGGGTCCTGACGGTGATTTACGACGTGGGCGACGAGAGAGACCTTCCTGCGGAGGTCCAGCACGAGAACGCCAAGCTGACTCACCGGATGCGGGCCCAGCACCATCTCCACGAGCCGGAGACAGCGATCGACCGGGCCGCGGACGAGGAGATCGTCGCGTTGACCGTGGCGTGCCGCTCGGCGCGCGACCGGCTGATCGTGTTGCTGTTGTCGCGCGCCGGTCTGCGCGTCGGCGAGATGACCGGCCTACGGCGCAGTGACCTGCATTTGCTGCCGAACAACGGCGCCTTCGGCTGCGCCATCGAGGGCGCACACCTGCACGTCGTCCGCCGCCCCAACATCAACGGCGCCTGGGCAAAGTCCCGCCGCGATCGCACGGTGCCGCTGGACTTCCTCGTCGTCTGGGCGATCGACCTCTACTTGCTGGAACGCCAGGAGTGCCCGGCTGCAGCGGTGAGCGACTACCTGCTGGTGAACCTCTTCCGAGCGCCGCTGGGCAGCCCGGTCACCCCTGGAGCGGTCAACGAATTGTTCAGCGCGCTGTGCACGCGGGCCGGATTGAGCAGGGCCATCGCCCCGCACATGTGCCGACATGCGTTCGGCAGCAACCTCGCCGACGCGGGTGCGCTGCTGGATGAAATCCAGGACCTGCTCGGTCACCGCAGCCCGGAATCGTCTCGCCCCTACCTTCACCCCAGCGCCGCACGGATGAGGGACGCCGTCGACCGGGTCCCGGTCCCACGGTCGCTGACCGAGGGAGCTGGACGGTGACCGCGATCGCGGACCGCGCGCCGTCCAGCGACGCCGCGGCGGCCCGGTTGTGGGCCGCGATGGACTCGGAGTTCCTGGAGGTGGTCGCCTGGGACCAGAACAAAAGGGTCTTGACCTTCCCTCAGGAACACGCCCTGCTGAGCTGGAGTGCCTGCCCGGCTCTCGACTGCCGGGGGTGGAAGCCCGTCAACGGCGCGCTCTGCACAAACTGCGCTCGGCGCTGGAAAAACACCTCGGGAATCTCGTTCGAGGAATTCCTGACGCTGCCCAAGGCGCGTAAGCGCACCGCGCAACAGCCCTGCATCGTCCCCGGCTGCGAACGACCTCGGCACACACGCCGAACCGGGCTGTGCGCCTCTGACCAGGCCCGGCTGACGAGACTCGGGATCACGCTGACTGAGTACCTGGCGTTGCCCGACCTGAGGGGCCGGGAAGCCTTCGGCCCGTGCGAGGTCGCGGCCTGCGACCGTGATCGAACGGGAACGTCGCCATACTGCTTCACCCACTACACGCGATGGCTCAGGGCTCACCGACGGGACCCTGGCCTGGACGAGATGACCTGGCGGCGCACGACATACGCGGTGGTGCACAACAATTTCGTGAGCCTGCGCGGACTCGCCGACCGGGTAGTTGCCGAACTGCTCTACGGCCTCCAACAGCGAACCAAAAGCGGCACCAAGACGTCCTATCGCAACTTCCGCCCCTTCGTGGATCGGGTACGGCAGGCCCAGGTCGCCACACTGCACGATTACGTCGTCCCGCCCACGTCGAGCGAGGTCGGCGGCCAACTCCTCACGGCCCTCCTCAAGCACCTCTATCTGGTGACGGCGACACCGGAAACCGAGCGGCATAAGGATGTCTGGGCCTGTGAGGTGTTCGGTCACAGCGGCACGGTGCGATTTACGGAGATCACTCAACCCTGGCTACGGGAAGCCGCCAAGGTGTGGGCCCTCGAGGAGTTTCACCGACGCAGGGGGAGGGTTCAGGACCTGATCCAATTCAACGTCAAGGTGCTGGAGCGGTTATCCACCAGCATGCGGCTGCAACGTCAGGACCGCGGCGATATCCCGGCCGAGCTCGGCCGGGCGGACATCTCCGCGCACCTGAACCGGCTGGCCTTCCTCGCCGATCAGGGCACCATCCACATCAGCGTCCGCAGCAAGGATCCCTACGCGCTACGCCTGATGCTGACCCGGATGCGCAAGCTCAGCTTGGGACGGCCAGGCCAACCGCTGCACGGTCTAGCCGGAGATTTCAGCATCCGCGAAGAGGACGTCCACCAAGCCGCCGAACGATCCACCGAGGGCGATGACCTGCCTCTGGACGTCATGCGGCACCTCTGCGAACAACTCCCGTCACTCGAAGACAGAGCCCGGCGAGAGATCCGCACAGCAGTGGAACTGCTGATCGACACCGGCCGACGTCCCGTCGAGATCGCCGCTCTGCCCTGGGACTGCCTGACCCGCGACGGCGACAACAAGCCCGTCCTGCTCTGGAACAACTCGAAGTCCAACCGCGAGATGCGGCGGCTGCCGATTCCCGAAGCCACCGCGGCCATCATCGTCGCCCAGCAAGCTCGCACGCGCGCGAAATTCCCGACCACGCCCGTCGCTGATCTCGCCTTGCTGCCTTCGCGGGTGCGCAATCCTAACGGCACCAAAAGTCTCCACCCGGGCTGGATCGGGGCCCTGCACCGCCGGTGGGTGGATGTCCTGCCGGAGGTCCTGGCCCCCGTCGTCGTCATGGACGGAGACCTCGCGGTAACGCGGATGCTGCCGTTCGACAAGGCGAAGATCAATCTCTACTCGTACCGCCACACCTACGCCCAGCGGCACGCCGACGCTGGCGTCGAACCCGACGTGCTGCGCGAGCTGATGGACCACAAGAAGCTCTCCACCACCCAGATCTACTACAGGGTCGGGGAGAAACGCCGCCGGGCCGCTGTCGACAAGGTCGCGACCATGCAGTTCGACCGCCACGGCAACCGGATTTGGCGAGAAGCGAAAGCGCTGCTGGAGTCCGAGCAAGCCCGGCGGGCCGTCGGCGAAGTTGCTGTCCCGTACGGCCGCTGTTCCGAGCCGTCCAACGTCGCCGCCAGCGGCCAGGACTGTCCGCTGAGGTTCCGCTGTGTCGGCTGCGGCCACTACAGCACCGACGTGTCCTACCTTCCTGACCTGGAGCGCCACCTCGCCGACCTGCTGCGCTACCGCGAACGACTCGTCGCGACGGTGGACGCCGACGAGTGGGCACGAAACGAGGCCCTGCCCTCCGATGAGGAGATCAACCGGGTTCGGCGGCTGATCGACCGGGTGAAGGCCGACCTGGACGACCTCACCGACGAAGACCGCGCTGAGATCGAGGAGGCCACCGCCGTCGTCCGCCGCAACCGCACGCGAATCACCAGCCTCGGGATGCCCCGCATCCGCCAGCCCCTGCCCGACATCCGACCGGAGCGCACAGCATGACCAGCACCAGCCCGATGATCGACGGGCGGCGCGCCGATTCAGCCCGCCGACGCCAACGAGTCATCCAGGCCCTCAACACCGCAACCAAGAACGGCACCGAACTCAGCGTCTCGGCCATCGCCCGCGCCGCCGGCGTCGACCGCACCTTCCTCTACCGCCACGCCGACCTGCTCGGCCAGGTTCACGCCGCCCAGGCCAGCCCGATCGGCGCCGAGGCGAGCACCACGCTGGTCAGCCGCACGTCGCTCCAGACTGACCTGACCAATGCCCACGGCCAGGTCAGTCGCCAAGCCTCCCGGATCCGGCAGCTGGAGAAGAAGCTCTCCGAGCAGCTGGGAGAGCAGGTATGGCGGGAATCCGGCCTCGGCGCGCCCGTGGACATCGACCAACTCCAACGCCGCATCACCGAGCTCGAACAGCGCGTCGTCGACTTGCGCGGGCAGTTGGCGCAGCGAGAGCAGGAACTTGAGGCCGCCCGCGAGGCGAACCGTGAAATGATGACCCAGCTCAACCGCAGCTCGGCGTGAACTGGGAGCCGGGTAAGTCGCAGCGGTACAGCCGAAGGGTTCCGGCCCTGCGGTTCCGTGCTCGACCGCCCGCGCAGGTCGATCTCAGTCGATCGGGACCTCCTGCTCAGCGCGTTACGCATCACACATCGGCGGGATCCGGCACGATGGCGAGGTGACGACCTCAGCTGAGACAAGCACGACAACCGGTGCCGAGCTGCTGTACCTGTCAGTAGACCTTGGCGAGCAGCCGTCTCTGGAGGATTACGAGCGGAATGTCACTGCACTGCTGATCTTAGCTCGATACGCTACAGCTATTACACCTTTGCGTATTGGTGACTCACCGACAGGGGGAGCGCTGCCGTCAGCTCAAGTCAGGGTTGTACGGACGTCCCTGGCCAGCCCGTGGCTAACCGTGCTCGGCGATCTTGCGCGCACTTCCGCGCCGGTTGGCTACGGGGTGACCGCGCTCTACGCATTGCACCGCTTGCTTGAACTGATTATGACGTGGCAACGGCATCGCCAGGACATCGCTGAGCGGGACCTACAACTGAAGGATCTGCATCGCCAACTGCTTCACGACAGGCTGGAGCGGGTAAGCCGCCTATACACCGAGAGCTCCGGTACCGAGTCACCTCGTCCGGAGCCCACGCCCAAAGACCTCTACCGGCTACGCAGGTGGCAAGCACCCGACGAGAACAACCCAACCTCAGAAGAAAAGGCGGGGGCGGAAGACGATCCCCTTGGCGATCGCAACCCACATCTGGAGACGGTCAACCAGGCCGCCAACGACCTCGGCGAGATCAAAACTGTCGAGCTGATTCCGCCGGACGACTCACGCGCGACCGGTACCACTGCCAACGACTAGAGCGCGCCAGTAATATGCAGGCTCTAGGACCGGAACGTCGCCACGACGCCGGCCGCTGCTACTCAACCCCGGGAACGGCGCTTCATGGCGTAGGTGCGTCGGCCGGTGAAGTCGGTGACCACGAAACGGTCTTGTGCGAACCTGTCTGCCAGCTCAGTGATGACCGGCAGGAGATCGGCCTGCCCACGGACGGCCACACCGACCTCATCGTGGTCGCGCACCTCGCTACCGACCAGGCGCGCCGACACCAGACGCGCCGTGTGGCACGTACGCTCCGTTCCCGCCGTGGCAAGTCGGCTGGTCACTTCACTCGGCTCGTGCTGAGGTGCTCCTGGGGCGTAGCCCTCCCGCAAGCCCAAGCCCACCAAGATCCCCATGGACCGGGCGTTGTGCGGCGACGCGGTCCAGCCAGTCTCGGTAGCTAGCCTTCGAACGGCCGCCCAACATCGCGGTACGTCCGGCACCCCGTGCGTCACGCTGGGATCCCGATGAAGCTCGATCTCGGTCACCGGCTTGTCGGCATCACCGACGATCAAGGCGTTCACCGGCCAGTCATGGTTGCGGGCGAAGTTCTTCAAGATGGTCTGGACCGAGTCGAACGACATCGCCAGTAATCGCATGGAACAGGTCCACGCGTCGTCCGCGGTCGCAACCTCGACATAGCTGGACGCGGTCAGCACCCTCGAAATCCCCCAATCGTTGGATGGTCCCAACTCGTGCTTGCACAACACCTGTCGTGCTCGCTACCGTTCGCTGACATAGCCAATGAGCTGCTGAAACTCAGCGGATGAACCCACGCTCAGGCTGGCTTCCCCCAGAGAAGTCCCGAACCTCGCGCTCGGGTCACGAAGCAGCACGATCTCGGTGACGTCGCCGGCGCTGCCCCGGACTGCAGCCGTGATCGGGATATCCCGGTGCCGGGCCGCGGCTCCCAGAGACGCGCACACCACGCTGTAGGGATACAGGGGCACTTGTAGACGGCAGCTCCAGCCGTCTCGCGCGGCGGCAGACACCGCATACGGCTCAGTTGTCAAGGTCGCCATTACGATGATCATCGGCGTGCTCGAAGCGGCAAGTACACGACAGAAACTGGTCAATCCCAGGACAGAACGTGGTCTCAGTGACTTCTCTGCACCAGTCAAGCGGACACTGAGTTGATTGGTTCGGCTACTCAAGTAGCCAGCCAACTCACCTTCGCATCTGCAGTACGTCCGTACCGTCGAGCGATCGCACAACATCTCGCGTCCAACCATGGATGACGAGGGTGTGAAGGGCTGCGGTGGCGCGGTAGGGCATCGCTGCGGCCACAGTGCTTTTGGACGACTCAGTGAGTCGGTGTCGGCCAGGTTGGAGCGACTGATGGGCGGCCTTCTGATAGTCCTCGCCTGGCATGCGCGGCGGATGGCGCCCGTATCGGTCGTCGGCCGATCGAGTGAGCAGAGCGGCTGAACGAGTGACTCGTGCGTCAAGTGACGCAGAACGCGACTCCGTTGGTCGGTACAACTTGCGTGTCATCGGGCGCCCGCGAGCGAACGATTTCCGACGGTGATCGGAGCGGGTGCGTTTCGGCGCGAGGAGTCATGATGCAGCGGCAGCCATCGCACGATGTGCGCGTCAAGATCGGTGGGAACGCCCACGGTCCGGTAGTAGCTGGCAATGGCAACGCCACCTACATGAACACCGCGATGCCCGACTCGGAGGTTGCGTCCGAACGGGGTGGGCGTGCCGATCTGCTGGCGGCGTACCGGGTTGTGGTGACCACGGACGTGCAGGGGTCGAGTTCGCGCAACAACAACGGGCAACGGCGTATGCGCCCAGCATTGGAGGAGTGTTTCCAGACGGGGGCGATGGCGCTGGGCGTGTCACGGGAGGTCTTCGAGCCGGTCGACCGCGGTGATGGTCTTCAGGTGGTGATGCCCGAGGCGGTCACGGTGGTCGACGTCCTCGACACCTTCATCGAGGCGGTCGCGAAGGCGCTGCGGGAGTACAACGAGGCGGCTAGTGACGCGTACCGGATCGACCTGCGGACCGCGGTGCACGTCGGCTATGTCGACCGGGTGGGCGGTGAGTGGTCGGGGACCCCGTTGGTGCACGCGGCACGTCTGGTGGACGCGCCCGAGGTGAAGCACGTCCTCGGTGAAGCCAGCGACGCGTGCCTGGCGCTGGTGGTGTCGGACGCGGCGAAACACGTGGTGAACGAGGGGTATTGCAGGGTCGGCCCCACCGGCTACCGGCAGGTCGCGGTGGTCGTCAAGGAGACGTCGTGCGATGCCTGGTGGCGGTTGTTGTGACCGAACCTTTCGGTGCTGGGGTTTCTCACGTTACGAGGAGGGAATGTTCGTGAGCCGGACAGAGGACGACCTCGGACATCCGGACGAGGACGGTCAAGGCCCCGCGCGGGGCGTTGAGAGCATTAGTTACAGCATCGAGGTCGGCGGGAGCACCGACGGGGCGGTGGTCGCCGGGGACTACAACCTCGTGATCGACGCGCGACACGGATCGTCCGTCACGGTGGGAAGAGTCGAGCGGGAGCGGCCCGTGCCTTTGCGCCGGGATCGGATCTCTGTTCTTCCCCGGCGCACGCGCGAGCCGCTCGGGCGCGAAGCGGACACGGCGACGCTGGCCAGCGCCATCGCCGCGGGTGGTCTGGTGCAGCTGTGCGGACCGGCCGGGATCGGCAAGAGCACTTTGCTGCGTCACCTGGCGCGTACGGCCGAGAACGGACCCGACGGCGTGGTGTTCGTCGGTGCCACGCACAAGCAGGTCGCCGATCTCGCGCAGGAGGTGTTCGAGGCCTGCTACCGGACCTCGGGCTACGCACCGTCCCGGATCGACCTGCGCGCACTGCTGGCCGGTCTGCGGATCACGGTGTACGTCGACGACGCCGACCTGACGATCGACCAGCTGCGAGAGCTCGCCGACTTGGCGCCCGACGCGACCTTCGTCGTGGCCTGTCGGGACAGCACGCTGCTGGGAGACGGTGCCGTGCACCACCTGGACGGCCTCAGCCGGGACAAGGCGACGCGACTGCTAACCCAAGCCCTCGGCAGGCCATTGCACGACGCGGAACGTGCCACAGCGTTGAACCTGTGGCACGTGTCCGGCGGGAACCCGCTGCTCCTGCTGCGCGCGGCCGGGATGTCGGGATCCGACTGGTCGGCACTGCCTGCGCCCGGCGCAGTCGAAGACCTGCTGCCGCAGTTACTCGAACAGCTCGACGACTCCGCGATGAACACGCTGAACCTCCTCACGGCATTGCAGGACGCCGAACTCGCCGCTGAGCACATCGGTGTCCTGTCGGGCGAACCGGATCCGGCCGCGCTGTGCGAGCGCCTCACCGACCTCGGGCTCGTGACACCGGGCGAACACGGCTACCGGTGCGCACCGGGCGTGGCGCCGGCCGTGAGGCACCGCGACCCCGCAGCGGTCCCAGTCGAGCGACTGTGCCGGTACTTCACCCGGTGGGCGGCCGATCCGGCCACCACACCGGCCCAGGTCGCCGCTCACAGCAGGGCGATCGAAAGGGTCGCCGGCCTCGCGACGAACGCCGGGATGCCCGAACTTACCGTGGCGCTCGGCCGAGCCGCATCACCGAAGTTGGCACACTCACTGCGGTTCGACGCCTGGGGACGAACGCTGGGCCGAGGCTGGACGGGTGCCCGACGTGCGGGAGACCCAGAGGCCGAGGCGTACTTCACCCACGAGGAAGGCATCCGCTGCCTGGTCACAGGTCGGCGCGTCGCGGCGGCGGCCCTGCTGACACAGGCGGCCGTGCTGTGGCATGTCCTCGGCGACGACCAGGGCAGAACCACCGCCTCCGACGCTCACCAGTTCCTGCCGCAGGAACTCCAGCCGCCCCGCCGACTCGACACACCGGCGCAAGCCGTCCCCGACGACGGCGACACCTCCCACGCCGTGGCCGACCACATGACCGACCTCGAACACACGCCGCCGGAACCCTCGTCAGTCACCAACTACGACAGCGTCGACCCGGACTACTCCAGCACCGACTTCGCCGACAGCACCGATGTCGAGGTGCCTCCCGACCCCGACCCGGCCCCAGCGCTCGGCAACTCCACCACCGCGCCGGGCGGCGGTGACCTCGGCCTGACCACCGACGTGACAAGTCCGGCACTAGCCAACAGCGCCACCGGAGCGACCGCCGCCACCGGGGCAACGGCGGGAACCGGGGCAACGGCGGGAACCGCCGCTCAGGGCGGCTCGCTGCTGGCCACGCTTCTCGTCACGCTCGCGATCGCTGGTGTCGTCGCCCTCATCGCCTACGACCAGAACAAGGAAACCGAGACCGCAGGCAGTTGGCCGACCACGACTACCAGTGAGGGAGAGACAGGCGTCGCGAATGACCAGCGAACCGGCGTCGCAGATACCTCAGAGACTGCCGCAGATACCTCAGAGACTGAGGTCACGAACAGGCGACAGACCGGGGTCGCCGGCACCTGGAGCAAGGGCCAGGACGAGTTCAGCATCGAGGAATCCGAGCCTGGCGTGTACCTCGTACGTACGACCTGCGGCGACACCGTCGAACTGATCGGTGATGACACGGAAGCCACCGGGAGGAGTCCGGCCCGGACTCGCGATAGCGGCGGCGACGACTGCGGTCCCATCATCGGGTACGACACGGTCACGATCACGGTGGGTTCGGATCAGGACACCGCCTGGTGGACGGTGACGATGCCGTCTGACGAAGAGGGGCTGAGGACTTGCCATTCCTGCGGGACGAGCACCTTGACCCGCGCCGGGTAGTCACTGCCCGCATCTCACCACGGCCTGACGCTCACCGACCGAGACTGTCTACATATGCCACAGCATCCTTCCGGCTGCGCCGGTCACGCGGTGGACGCTGGTGCCGTCCGCTGGAGACGAAGTCGGCGAACCCCTCAGCCATGCACACGATGAAGTACATGGTGGGTCGACGGTCTCACCGACGTTGTCGTGTTGCCGCCGGAGGACCCGGTCGGGGCCGGTCTGAGCCGGCTCCGCCACGGCGGATCCCTCGCGGGTCAGGAGAGCAAGAGCTGTGCGTCAGGCCATGACCTCCACGGTCGCAGTCCCTCTCGACGGGAGTCACGGCCATGCGAGCGAATCAGATCGTCACGGCCTCGTCGGCGGCCGGTGCGGCGCCCGCTTCGGCGACCGAGGCGGCGTCGCTATTCGCCGAATCTGCCCAGTAGTTGGACATTCTGTCGTTGATCTTGCTCAGGCAGACGTGGCACAGCACGCCTTTGTCCTGGTCCTCAGCCGGTGCGTCGCCGCATTTGAAACACATGCGGATCTTGTCTATCGCTGTCACAGCCCTGACACTAGACCACCCGGGGGCGTATCCTCTCGCGCACATGTTCGACGCGCAGTGGGGCGCACTGTTGTGGCAGATGCAACTTTGCTGTTGTGACGACAGCTGTTAGTTGGCACCACGATTTCGCCTGACGTGGCGTTCCTTGGTCGGGTACAGGTGATGGATGGCATGAACGACAGGTGCTGCCTGACACGAAACCTGGCGGCGTGTCGTGTGTTGGTGGCGAGTTTGAACTCCCCGCCGACGGCGGGTTAGCGGAGAGCTACCTGGCCGTGCGCCCGGTTATGGAGCGTGGCTATCGACAGAAGCAGCCATAGCCCGTAACGAGCGGCCCGTCCGTCTGGAGTGGCTTCGATCTGTCATCTGCCAAGGCTGAAGCGCCAGCCGTGGGACCTGCAACAGCAGTGCCGGAGTGGAACGGGTTATTGGACGATTCGTTGGGCTGCCGCGCTTCTGAAACGACCGGTATGCGGCATGACAGGACGTTCGCTTTTGATCGATCGCCCTTGGCACGGCTCGGGCGCGTGTCGCGCTCACTTCGATCGATGTCCACCGCCGCAGGGCCTCGGCTCCGATCACCACGCGGACCCGATCGTCCCCCGCCATGCGCGCTCCTGAACAGGCCGACACCTGCTCACACCTATCCCGTCCCGCGACTCCGAGGTCACCCGCGCCAGGTCAGCTTCAGGTGGCGCTGGATCTCGCGGTGTGGAAAGCGCACCGCGCTGCCCGCCGGATGCAGCAGCCGGTTCTCGGCGGCCCACCGAAGAAACTCGACGTACCGCCGGGGCCCACGTCCCTGCCGAGCGATCTCTCGGAACAGCAAACGGTACTGAAGGACCGGCATCCCACCGAAGACGAGCCAGGTGCTGCCGATGTTCAGAACGGCCAGCGGCAAGCAGAACACCACGGCGTACTCCAACCCGGCCGGCAACGAGAGAGCAAACCGGACCGCCGTAACCGGCAAGCCGATCAGCAGCGCGGCCCGCCAGGCATTCATCAGCGAGCGCCGCAGACGGACCCCGGGCGCGGTCCTGGCCCGGTTGGACTCCGCCACCGACCGCACTGTCAAGGCGAGCACGACCGGAGCGGCATACACAAAGACCGCCCCCGTGGTCACGACCACCGGCACGGACACTGGCGATCTGCCAAGCGCGGCCGCCAGCACCATGGCGCCCGCGAAGATCAGAAGCCCGGTGATCCCTAACCCGACTGGCCAGCGGCCCCGCACCCGCCACGTCAACCTGATCGGCTCGCCTGGGACCAGGTGATTCATCCGGAGGGTGTAAGAGGTCGCGAACAAGATCACGAACGAGTGAAAGACCAGTTGGGGCAGGCTGCGCAAGGCGGCGGCATTGGCGGTAACGACCGCGCCCCCAACCAGGACGGCGACCGCCGTGGCGATCATCGTCCGGCCAGTACGGCTGATCAGGTTCGTGTTGTCTCCAGGTTCCAGCACAGCGGGCAACCACGAGGCGGGGATGCGGTCGACGTAAAACTCCCGCGCACCGCGCATGGACATCCACGCTGCCAGCCAAGCCAGCCACCGGCGTGCGTCGTCGCCGCCCGCCGCACCCGGCGGACGGCCACCTCGGGCGATCAGGGCATCGACGTAGAGGCCCAGGACCTGCCTGCGCCGATCCTTGTGCCGGCTCACAAGCCGTAGAGGCGTCGTGGGTGCGATCGCGGCCAGGGTCGCAATCGCACCCAACATCAGTGGCTCGCGCACCATCGACCACCACTGCGAGTCTTTCTCCGACACCGCGACGACAGAGTCGGCTGCGGGGCTGCCAAGCGCTTTCAGGTAGGCCACGGCCTCGTCGCGACTCGGCTTGCACACCTGCACCGCGAGCCCGATCGCCGTGGGCGCATCGAGCCCTTCGAAGTCCTGTTCGCGGCACGCGACTACCACGGGACACGCGCCCGCATCCAGAAACCTGTCCAGCGCCGCGAGGAAATCGGCCTTTCGCCCGCCCGCGTCCTCAAGCGCGTCGACCAAGAGCACAATGGCGCGAGCCGACACCCACTTGCGCGCGACTGCGGGGGACACTCCGGGGTAGGCGTCGGCCACTGCCCCGGGCAGCCAGGTCTCAAGCCTGCCGCCCGTCCATGCGCCTGGGGTGACCACGACGGGGACCACCGGCTCGTCCCGACCTTGCTCAGCCACGCACAAACGCTCGCACAGCTCGTTGAGCAGAGTGCTCTTGCCCCCGCCGCCGGCGCCGAGAAGAAGCATGGCCCGGCCGGCGCCGTCGAACGCCGCGCCGACGTCGGCGAACTCCTCCGCGGCAACCCCGGTCTTGCGAAAACTGGCTACGTCCGGCCGGCTGCGCAGCACGAGCGGCAGTCGCGGCACCTCCGCAAACACCCGGTCGAGCTCGGCGCGGCTTGCGGCCGCGATCTGCCGGACCCAGAGGCCGCGGGCCACCCGGTCGCGGACCTCTGGGCTCGACAACCCGGCCCACCACCCTGCCACCATCGCAGCCAGTGCGCTGGGGACTGCAGCGATGCCGATCGCGTCGCCGCTGGACTTGTCCAGAGCGGCCTCGCAAAACCACCACGCCGCGGCGAACACGGCCGTACCGAGGAGGACAGCGAGTGTCCATCGCTTCCACCGTGCCACCGTTCCTCCCGGAAAGCTTGAGCCGCGATGTCGCCGCGCCCCCGATCGCGTCCTGTGCGCGCTCAAGCGCGTCCAAGGCTTTCATGCTGGCGTTGCCGAGTGTCGACGTCGGTTCGTTCCCGCCAACGGCATCGTCGACACCAGCATTCCGGCGTCACCGAAGTGCATCGGCACAACCTGGCCGGCCATCGCGACTCCCTTGCCACCGACACCTCAGCCAGTCGCTTCTCTTGGCCAGGGTGTTACCCCAGACATGCCCGACGATGCGCAAAGCCAGAAGCGTCCGGTCATCGGCACGAGAGGACGTCTGCGTGTGGGTGTCCGGACGATCTGGCTCAGTGCTGCTGGCGGTCGCCCGAAGTAGCCGGTGAAGTCTCGCTAGATCGTCCAGGGGGTAGTCCAGCGACACGAAACGTCAGTCTGGGGAGTGGTGCTCGTGTATCGGATCAAGCCGTCCAAGCCCGCCGCCGTGTTCGGCGCGGTTGTCGGCGTCGCGGTGATCATCTTCGTCCTGGTGCGGTTCCCGCTGCGCGAGCCGTTCATCTGGCTCTGGCTGGCCGTCGCGGTGGGTGTCGTGGGCTTCAGCCTATGGGCGGCGTTCGCCAAGCGCGGCGCCGAGAAAGTGGTTGTCGAGGATCGCCCGCAGTCGGATTCCTGAGTGGTGCGTCCGAATTCGGTCAGTCCGTCCACTGCCCGTCCGATCGTCGGCAAGTGCTTGCGTCGCGGCCCCGAGGTCACCGGCCCGAGCAAGCGATAGGCACGTCATGCAGGATGACAGCCCGTTCGAGCCGGGCCGGGTCCGGGGAGCTCACGCCCCGACGCAAGGTGCCGGGGCTCCCGCGTCAACGTGCGCTCATCGGCATGAGCGGATGTGAGTGCGGCCTGGGGTCGCCGTATGTTGGTGGGGTTCAGCGGAGCAGTGGATCGGCTAGCAGCACCACTCGGTCGAGCGTCGGATCGAACCCGAGGACCGGGTGGTCTGGGCTGCTGCCTTCTGGCGTCATCAGGACGGGTTTACTCAGTTTCCGTCCGATCTCGGCAAGGACCCGCAGAGGAGGATGTCGACGCCGGTCTGTCCCTGCAGCTCCCGCAGATCGATGTCGAAATCGATCTATTCGGCTGCCGCGAAGCGGAAGATCGCGAGCATCCTTGGTGCCGGCCAGACCTTCAGCTCCGCCAGGTCGGCACCAGCCGGACGAGCGAGCACGTCGGTGGCCAAGGGCAGTGGCAGTGATTTGCCGCCTTGGAGGAATTTCGACCACCAACCACGCGCCTTTACCAGATCGAATACCGACTGCCAGTCCTCCGCAGAAGTATGTGCGACGAACACGTCGGGGAGTGCCCCATCAGATCAGGATCGAAGAAGTTCTTGACCTCTTCCCAGCGAAGATCCGACATGTGGCCATAGTGCCTCGTTAGTTGGGGAGTCGCAGCAGAATTGTGCCGGCCCAGGTCGGGGACGTGACATACCACCGGGGCGACACACTCGACCGCAGCCGCTCGTCGTTGCAACAGGGCATTGCACCGAATGCTCGCTCAGGACCTGGTGGTTCACTCCGAGGAGCTTCGCGTGGCGAAAGCGTCGACAGCTCGCGCCAGCGAGATCACCCTGTTCGGCGTGGTCGCGCAATACTCGCGCTAGTTTGGTATCGGCAGGTCTGACAAGCCGCGCCGACCCAGCAAGATGGAGATGATCGCGATGAGGATTAAGATGATCTTCCAGGCGTCGGCCGAAAGCATGATGAACGAGGGAGTCGACGCTTTCAGGCGTTTCATGAGTGACAACCGCCGCTCCGGCATGTTCGGGTGTTGCATGAGGTCGACCGGGTTGTCCGCCATGGCTGACCGCAGAGCCTCCGACGCCGGGCGGGCCCACGGGTTCGCGCAAACGACCATCACCTTGTCGAGGAAGTCCACCATCTGAGTCGGGAGCGCGACGTCACGAACGTCCGGGGTCGACAGGAATTTTCTGATATAGGTTGCTGTGTTGTACATGAGGGTAGCCAGATCATCATCGTATGAATCGCGGTCATTGCGCCGCCCGATCACAGTCAGAGTTCTGGCAGCGTTGATGAATGCTCGTCGTCGACCCCAGTAGAACGTCGATAGGTCTCGCTTTTGCGGTTTGTACGGCGGTCGAAGACATTGCCGCAGGTGATCGGCGAGGCGACAATGGATGAGCAGTCGGTCCACACCCTTGCCTACGAGTGTGCTGAGCCCGAACGCAAGCAGCAGAGAGACCAAAAGCGCATAGCCGTTAAGATCGGCCTGGCTGACCAATGCAGTTCCGCCATCAGCCGGCGGGCGGTCGTCACCGTTCGGGAGTGCCGCCAGAACCGCGAATCCCGCTAAGGGGGCGGCCAGCTTCGCTGCGGATCGCAAGGAACGGTGCAGGTACAACTGCCGAAGCGTAGTGAACCTAAGTTTCATGTCCCAGCGGCTCACCATCGCGTACACCGGGTCCGCCCGCATTCGATTGTCGGTACCACGTCCGTAGCGGACGGAGCGGACCAGCGATCGAACTGCGAGCAGCGCACCAGCAACCGGGAGTACGACAGGTAGTCCAGTCACGGACTGACCCCAAATTTCCTGGTTGAGGAGGAAGGCCCCGCTGATCATTTGCCCGCATATCCAGCCTGCCACAGCCACGACGACAACACGCGGCAAATAGCCGCCTGCCGAGCCCCACATGTGGCGCAACGCTCCCCATTTCGATCGATGCCACTGCTGCACCAGCGCGCGCCTCCAAGCAGCGAAACCAAACCGGGGCAGCACGGATCGTGAGCGGCCCCCACGGCCTAGCACCTCATGCACCACCGGGCCGGCGACGTAGATGACAACCGGTGCACACAACAAACCGAGTAGAGTAAAGAAAACTCCCCCCAAAGATGTGGCCAGGAGTGCAGCAGGCTGCTTGAGGTCCATCTGCCGTTAGTACCACAACGGCAGGTCCCACATGGCAAGCCCGCTGATCGTCAGTGCCTAACTGTCGCCTGCCACCGTTGTGGGACCACGACGGTGCCAGTCGTGGGACCACCGATAGCAGCGTAGAAGTGGAACAGGTTATCGCGCTGACGACTGGAACGTCGCCTTCCCGAATGGCCGGTCAGCGCCATAGCGGACGTCTGTGCGCTCCTCGGCGGGCAGGAGAGGAGGTCCCGTCAGCTGCTGGCACCGTGGGTTAGTGGACGTCGCCTGGCGCGGACGGCGCAAGGATGTGGTCTCGGCACTCGGGGTGTTCGCTGCGAAGCCCCGTTCTGGCGGATGCGGGCCAAGACCGCGCGGTCGGTGGCGCAAGACGACGTTGGCTGTTGATTGAACCGGAGCGCCGACGCGATCGGGCGTGATGGAGTTCGGAGCGATCTTCGCATGTAACGCGACCGCCGGCACGAACGTACCTGACAGTCGGTGTCTATTTCGATCGCTGGCGAAGGGTGGCGTGACCGACGGCGTGGCGCGTCCCATGGCTTCGGGGCGAGCGCTTGGATGTCGCGGTGGTGGTCGAGCCTGGGCCGGTGTGGTCGCACGCGTGCAGCTGGGTGGATCTGGCGTGGAGCGAGTCGTCGTTCGTCGAGGGCTCGGCGCGGCTGCGGCTGGAGGACTGGCCTCGCCGGTGGTCGGCGGTGGTTCGTCTCGGTGGCGGTCAGGTGTCGGTCCCTGTCCGGGACCTTGCTGAAGTGCCGTTGAGTATGCGAGAGCCGGTCCGGCGTTTTTCGTGGCATCGGGGTGCGCGGCATCGTCCTGGGCTGGAGTATCTGGTCAGTACGGGGCGGATGCATGGGTTCGAGTCGTTGGCCGAGGCCAAGCTGCTGCTGATGCTGGATTTCGCGGGCGGAGTGACGGATGTGTTGTCGCAGCCGTTTCGGCTGCGGTTTGTGGCCGAGACTGGCGCGCGTGAGCACGTTCCCGATTTTTTCGTTGAGACGTCGGCCGGGTGTTGGGTGATCGATGTTCGTCCGGCGGGCCGGATCCAAGAACGGGACGCGATCGCGTTCGCCGCGTCGGCGGAGCTTGCGACGTCGCTGGGCTGGGGCTATCGGGTGGTGACCGGATGGGATCCGGTTGCCGTGGCGACGGTGGATGCGCTCTCGGCGCAGCGGCGGCCGTTGACTGATCGGCTTGAGATGGTCGAGACCGTGCTCGCCGCGGTGGAGGGCGGTCCTCGCCCGTTCGGTGAGGTCGCGGCCGCGGCGATCGCACCGGCGGTCGCGCGGGCTTATCTGCTGCATCTGCTCTGGCACCGCCGATTGACGATGAATATGCGGCTTCCCCTGGGGGACGACACACAGGTCTGGCTGGCACGGTGACAGGTCACCTGGATCTGGCGCCGGGGGCGGTGCTGGTGCTGGCCGGTGTCGAGTGGACGGTCGAGTGCACCGAACCACATGTGGGACGGGTCGTGCTGGTCTCGTCGGACGGGCAGCGGATGCCGGTCACGATGAAGTTCCTCATGCACCATCCGGACTGCCGGGCGTCGACCCGGACGGCGGCCGCAGCCGCGCAACGGCAGCGGCAGGATCCGACCGCGGCTGACCTGACGCCGCACCAGCGTGAGGTGGTGACCTTGCGGCTGGCGCATCTTTTGGAGGTGGAGACGGGTTTCCGCGCCGGAGACCCGTTGCGGTCGGAGCCTGGTGAGCCGCGACCGGGGTTCGATCCGGCCGCCACCACGGTGAACCAGCGGCGAGAGGCGAAGGTAACCGAGCTCGCGGGGCTGGATCGGACGCAGGCGCGGCTGCTGGGCCTGGACAAGATCAGCGTCCGGACGCTGGCCCGCTGGGCCGGTCGCTACCGTCGAGCAGGGTCCATCGGCTGCGCTGATGACCGCTGGCTGCGTCGCTCAGGCGGTCATCCGAGCGTCACGGAAACGGTTCGCGAGGCCATCTACGCCGTCCACGCCGAGACGCTGCACCGATCGCGGATGAGCATGCGAGCTCGCGAGCGCCTGATCCACCAGTATGTCCGCGAGCAGCATGGATCTGAGGCGACGGCGCAGATTCCCTCCTACGAGACCCTGCGGCTGGTTTGGGCGGACTGGTTCGGTTCGGGTGGGGGGCGGCAGCGCTACGTCCGGTCGGCGGCGAAGCCGACGAGCGGGCAGCATGTGGTGATCCACCGGCCGGGGCAGGTTGTCGCGATGGACACCACGATTTTGCCGGTGAAGGTCCGGGAGACGGTGTTCGGTGATCCGGTGTCGGTTCACCTGACGCTGGCGTTGGACGTCTACACCAGGTCGTTGGTGGCGTTCCGGCTGACGCTGGTGTCCGACAGCTCGGTCGACGTCGCGATGGTGCTGCGGGACATCATGATGCCGTTGCCGATGCGCCCGGACTGGGGCGATGACCTGGAGTGGCCCTATCCGGGGTTGCCGGCGAATGTGGTCGCCGAGTTCGCCGGGCACCGGGTCGCCGGGCTGCCGTTCTTCTCCCCGGAGACGGTCACTACCGACCACGGATCTGTTTATCGCAATCATCATCTGGTCGAGGTCGAGCGGGTGATCGGCGCGAACATCCTGCCCGCGCGGGTGCTGCGCCCGACCGACAAGCAAGCCGTCGAGCGGGCGTTCGGCTCGATCCGGTCGCTGCTGTTCGAGGTCCTGCCCGGCTATTCCGGGGTCGACGTCTATGACCGCGGCGTGGATCCGGAGGCCGACGCGACGTTGACGATCGACGCGATGGAGCACCTGATCGCGACCTGGATCGTGTCGGTGTGGCAGAACCGGCGGCTCGGTGAGCACGCCCCGAGCTGGGACCCGGCCGGGGACCACAGCCCGAACACCCTGTTCGCCGCCGCGATGAACCAGGGCGGCTTCGCGATGCAGATCCCTGCGCCAGAGCTCTACTACCAGCTGCTGCCCGCCCACCACGTCGTCATCCACGGCCAGCGGGGAGTGAAGATCCGTGGCCTGTTCTACGACGGCCCGGCCCTGGATCCTTACCGTCACGAGAAGTCGGCGCGCGGCGGACGGCACAAGGGGAAGTGGCAGATCCGCCGGGATCCCCGCGACGCGCGGACGGTGTTCTTCCAGGACCAGCGCACGCACGCCTGGCACACGCTGCGCTGGACCGGACTGCCACCGGAGGACGAGGTTCCCGCCTTCAGCGACGCCCGCGCCCGCGACCTGCTCGCGGCCGCGCGCGCGGCCGGGTTGAAGCCACGCAGCGACACCGAACTGTTGCCACTGCTGCTGGACCTGCTCGGCGCGCACGTTCCCGTCGAGTCCTGGCCCACACTGGCCAAGGCCCAGCGCACCGAGCTGGCTCGCGACACCACGCAAGGCCGCGCAGCGAGCGCGGACAGGGTCAGCGCCCGTCCGCTGCGGGAGGTCACCGCGCCCCGCCGAAGCACAGCCGCCATCCCGACGGCGGCGCCCGGCCCGGCGAGCTGGCCGCAGCATTTCCGGGCCGTCGAGCAGGCCGTCGACGGCGACCGGCGGCGACGACGGGAAGCACTCGGCGACGAGGCTCCGGCGCGGCCCGCGCGGCTGGGAGATGCGTTCCGGCGCGGCAACCTGTTCCTGCTCGCCGACGATCCGGCGGACACTGCGGAAGGTGATTCGTGAGCACCAGCCCCGATCCCGTTGCCAGCTCGTTCGTCCTTCCGGAGCAGATCCCGGACCGGGAAACCGTCGAGGGCTGGAAGCAATGGCGGCTGACCCGCCATCAGTTCGTTCCGGCGCCCAAGCTGGATTTGGCCGCCTACAAGGCGTTGAGTCCACGGAAGCGGCAGATGCACGACCTGCACCGCGCGGCCACGCACGCGAATCTGCCGCTGCTGGAGACGCCGATGACGCGCGCGGTCGGGCGGATCATGCGGTCGCGGCTGCAGACCAACGCGCTCAAGCACAAGCCGACCACACGGGCCGGGCTGATGATCACCGGCGGTGGTTACCAGGGCAAGACCGAAACCACCTGCGAGATCGCGGCCGCGTTCGAGGACACCTGGCTGGACATGCACGCCCAGCTCAATCCGAACGCCGTTCCCGGAACCCGGGACCTGCATGCCCCGGTCGCCTACGTCCAGACCCCGGTGACCGCCAAACCGAAAAGCACCTGCCAGGCGATCCTGGACTTCTTCGGCGCCGACCACAGAGGGATGACGCTTCCCCAGCTCACGCGGGCGGTCAGGGCGTCACTGCACGACCACGGCAACCGGGTCCTGCTGCTGGACGACATCACCCGGCTGAAAATGCACCGCGCCGACGACCAGGACACCCTCGACCTGATGCGCGCCTTCATGAGCATGCACACCACGTTGGTGCTGGTCGGGGTCAACATCCCCGGTTCCGGGCTGCTGCGAGAGGGACGTCACGACCCGCGCACCGGCCACTGGGTGTTCCCGCCACCGCGCGGGCGCCTGGGCGACGACCCGTCCACTCAGACCGAACGCCGCTTCGACCTGATCCACCTCGAACCGTTCACCTATGACACCCCAGGCGGCATCGCCGCCTGGACCACGCACCTGGCCGGGCTGCAAGACGAACTCCGGCTCTTCCACGCGGGCCCGGACATGCTCACCGGCGGCACGATGCCCGAATACCTGTTCCGCCGCACCAGCGGAGTCGTCGGCCTGCTGGAACGGCTCGTCGAGGAAGGCTGCGCCGAAGCCGTCGACACCGGCACCGAAGTCCTCACCGAAGACCTGCTCGACGGCATCCTCATCGACCTGGGCAACGACCCCACCCGCGATCCCGCCGCCGGCGAAGTTCCCGCCGTCCCCGCAGCGAGCATGCGGAAACCGCGCGCACGCAAGCCGCGGAACACCGTCTTCGACGACACCGGCACCCCAGCACCTGGAGAGGCCAGCGCATGATCCGGCCGTTGCCCCGCAGTCTCGACCCGCTTCCCGACGAATCCCTGATCGGCTTCCTGCTCCGGCTGTCTCACCGGCTCGAACTGCCGCCCGCCCGCCTCGCGACACTGACCGGCCTGAGCAGAAAAGCCCGACCTGCCGTCGCGATCCATCAGCTGCGGATCCCCTCGGCGAACGTGGCGGACTTCGGGAAGGCGACCCGGCTGGCACAGGCGGAGATCACCGGGCTCTGCCTGGACAGCTTCCGAGAGCGCTACCCGCCACTGGATCTGCAATACACCGACGACAGCAACTACGTCCGCCGCAACAAGAACCTGCCGAGCGCCCCCGGCTGGGTTCTCACCAGCGCGACGCGCTACTGCCCGGACTGCCTCGCCGGCGACGGCAGCGCGCTACAGCAGGACCACGGCGGCCCCTGGCGAAAGAAATGGCGCCTGGCCGTCGTCTTCGCCTGCCCCCTCCATCACCGGCTCCTGCGTTACCACTGCCCGCGCTGCGCGGTTCCCGCTCTCCAACGCACCCGGGCTAACCCCCGGATCCTCGCCGCGCAGATGCTCATCCAGCACCCCGTTCAATGCCGCAGCACCTCGTCCCAGCCGCAACTCGATGCGCCGGCTCCCGCCTGCGGGCACCGGCTCGATCACGATGTCGTCCAGCCGAACGAGCCCACCCGGGAAACACTGCAGCACCTGCTCCAGTTCCAGAGCGAACTGCTGACCCGGATGCAACTTGACCGCGACGACGCGACCACGCACCCAGACAGCGGGAACCGCTACTTCTACGACCTGCACCTGATCACGCGGCTCATTCGCGGATCCTGGCCGTTCGCGGCTCAGCTCGCCCCACCACCGCACATCGACCTCGACATCCTCGATGACCACGTCGACCAGCTCCAGCGCGATATGGCCCGGACCCGGGAGGCGGGCAAACAAGTCCAGAACAAGCTGCTGCGCGGAGGCCCACCGGACGATCCACACGCCTCCGCCCACCTGCTGGCCTTCGCCGGACACCTGCGCGAGGACAGCGACGCGCTACCCGCGCTGGTGTCATCGGTGAGCGGCGGCAGCCTCTGGGGTCGAGAACTCGAGGCGTTCCTCCACCACTGCTCAGCAACAACACAAGCGGCCGCCGAGCCACACGTGAAGGCGGAGCTATCGAAGGTCCGCGCACAGCAACGGCGGAATGACGCACCGCCGCCACGGCGACGACGTGCCCGAATCCAATACCGGTCCATTCCCAGGCCCAAGCGGCGGCTGACCATCGATCCCCGGCACATTCCGCACTACCTGGACGACGATCACATCCGGCCACTCAGCATGCTCATCCCCGAAACCGCCATGCAACGGCGCACCGTGCACCGCTTCGCGGCCATCACCGCGATCCGCTCCTACGGAGGGCTCTCGATGGAGACGGCCACCGCCGCGCTGGACCTGCCTCACGGATGGGGAACTCGCGCCAGCAAGGCCGTCGCCCACTGGACAAGATGGACAAAACTGAACAACGCCGCAGCCCACGTCGCGACAGCAGTCCAAGACGTGATCAACAGACTCAACAGCACCCCGCCGAAGATCGACTATCAACGACGCAGACGTGCGCTCGACGGCTGGCTGATTCCTGAAGACGTCTGGGAGACCGTCACCGAACCACTCCAGCGCCTGCCACATCCAGCGAAGGATTTCGGCCCCCGTAAACGCCACATCACCTCGCTGCTGTTCTGGACCGTGATCACCAGCGGCGACTACCGCGCGACCTCCCTGTTCCGCAACCGGACCCAGATCAGGCCGCGGGACGACCGGTTCGCGAGCCTGACACACCGACTGATGTTCGAGTTCCTGATTGGCAAGGGCAGGGAGCGCAACAAGCACGTCTTCGACCTGCTCAACGCGTTCGCTCCCTACCGAGCCCAACTCGAACACGCCATCGACCACGAAACGTTCCGTCCGCAGAATGGCAGGTAACGTGGTCAGGCAGAGTGACCTCGGCCCCGCCCATGCCAACTAGCGCTGGGAGATGCCAACTAGCGCCTGTCGTCACATCGTCGCGGATTTGACAAAGTTGCAGGTAGAACGGACGATCGCACAGACGTTCGATGTTGGTGCTGTCTTCCCCACGGCTCCTCTGGTGTGTCGTGGAGTGGTCGATGGCGTGGAGTGGTGGTCCGGCGAGCTGGTCGGAGCTGGAGCGGATCGCGTCGGGGCGGCGTCCGTCTCAGGGTGACGGTAACGACGCACCGGCGTGGTCACGCAAACGTGAGGGATATGCCGGTCCGCCGCCGGACTTGATGACGCCGAGGTCGGACGACGGTGGTGGCGCGCTGGCGCGGACACCGTACGCCGAACTGCACTGTCATTCGAACTTCAGCTTCCTCGACGGGGTCAGCCATCCGGAGGAGTTGGTGGAGGAGGCCGCGCGGCTGGGGCTGGACGCGATCACGCTGACCGATCACGACGGCCTGTACGGCGCGGTGCGGTTCGCCGAGGCGGCGAAAGAGCTCGGTGTCCGGACGGGGTTCGGCGCGGAGCTGTCGCTCGGTCTGGCGGAACCGCAGAACGGTGTCCCGGATCCGGCGGGAACGCATCTGCTGGTGATCGCCCGCGGACTGGAGGGGTATCAGCGGCTGTGCCGGACGATCTCGACCGGGCAGCTGGCGGGGGAGAAGGGCGCCCCGCGGTACGAGATGGATCAGGTGGTGGAGGATCTGCGCGGGCATGTGCAGGTCCTCACCGGCTGCCGCAAGGGCGCGGTGCGGCGGGCGCTGGTCGAGTCCGGGCCGTCGGCGGCCGCCGAGGAGCTGCGGGTGCTGGTGGACCGGTTCGGGCGGGACTCGGTCGCGGTCGAGCTGATCGATCACAGTCTGCCGCTGGATTCGACGCACAACGATCTGCTGGCGGGGATGGCGGACGAGCTGAAGCTGCCGACGGCGGCGACGACGAACGCACACTATGCGGCGCCACAGGACGCGGTGTATGCGGATGCGGTCGCGGCGATCCGGGCGCGCCGGAGCATGGAGGACATGCAGGGCTGGCTGCCGGCGGCGGGGATGCAGTTCCTGCGGTCGGGGGAGGAGATGGCGGAGATCTTTGTCCGCTATCCGGGTGCGGTGCAGCGGGCGGCGCTGCTGGGGGTGGAGTGCACGGTCGACCTGACCCTCGTCGCGCCGGAGCTGCCGCCGTTCCCGGTCCCGGCCGGACACGACGAGGCCTCCTACCTGCGGCACCTGACCTACGCGGGTGCGCGGGAGCGGTACGGGACGCGGGAGGACGCGCCGCGGGCGTACGCGCAGCTGGACTACGAGCTGCAGGTGATCACCGAGCTGGGGTTTCCGGGGTATTTCCTGATCGTGTGGGACATCGTGCGGTTCGCGCGCGAGGCCGGGATCCTCTGCCAGGGCCGCGGTTCGGCGGCGAACAGCGCGGTGTGTTTCGCGTTGCGGATCACCAGCGTCGACGCCGTGCGCTACGGGCTGCTGTTCGAACGGTTCCTCGCCCCGGAACGCGACGGCTACCCGGACATCGACGTCGACATCGAGTCCAACCGGCGCGATGAGGTCATCCAGTACGTGTACGACACGCACGGGCGCCGGAACGCCGCGCAGGTGGCGAATGTGATCACCTATCGGGCGCCGTCGGCGATCCGGGACTCCGCCCGCGCGCTGGGCTACAGCCCCGGTCAGCAGGACGCGTTCGCCAAGGCCGCCGACCGGTGGGGCGGGGTCGCCGCGACCGCCGCGCAGGACGGGCACGGGATCCCGCGTGACGTGCTCGGCCTCGCTACCCGGATCGAGGGGTTCCCTCGGCATCTCGGGATCCACTCCGGCGGCATGGTGCTGTCACGGACGCCGGTGTCGGAGGTGGTCCCGGTCGAGTGGGCCCGCATGGAGGGCCGGTCGATCCTGCAATGGGACAAGGACGACTGCGCGTCGGCGGGGCTGGTGAAGATCGACCTGCTCGGGCTGGGGATGCTCTCGGCGTTGCACTACATGCTCGACCTGATCGCCGAACACCACGACACCGCCATCGACCTCGGGCAGCTCGACCTCGCCGACCCGGCCGTCTACGACATGCTCTGCGCCGCCGACGCGATCGGCGTGTTCCAGGTGGAGAGCCGCGCGCAGCTCGGGACGCTGCCCCGGCTGCGGCCACGGACGTTCTATGACCTGGTCGTGGAGGTCGCGTTGATCCGGCCGGGCCCGATCCAGGGCGGGTCGGTGCACCCGTATCTGCGCCGCCGCCGCGGTGAGGAGCAGTGGTCGCACGCGCATCCGCTGCTGGCCGGCCCCTTGGACCGTACTCTCGGCGTGCCGTTGTTCCAGGAACAGGTGATGCAGCTTGCCGTCGCGGTGGGATCGTTCAGCGCGGCCGAGGCCGACCAGCTGCGCCGCGCGATGGGCGCCAAACGGTCCGCGGCGAAGATGGAACGGCTCCGCGATCGCTTCTACGTCGGTGCCGCGGCTAATGGGATCACCGGCGAGCTGGCCGACACGATCTACGAGCAGATCAAGGCGTTCAGTGGGTATGGCTTTCCCGAAGCTCATTCCATGAGCTTCGCCCTGCTCGTCTACGCGTCCGCGTATTTTAAGTGCTACTACCCGGCCGCGTTCACCGCCGGGTTGCTGCGCGCCCAGCCCATGGGCTTCTACTCCCCGCAGTCCCTGGTCGCCGACGCCCGCCACCACGGCGTGAAGATCCGGCGCGCCGACATCAACGCCAGCCTCGCCCACCCCACCCTGGAACCCGACCCCGGCAGCACGGGCGGGGTCGCGATCCGGCTCGGCCTCGGCGGGGTCCGCCACGTCGGCGACGACGCCGTCGACCGGCTGATCACCGAACGAGACCAGCACGGACCCTTCACCAACCTCGCAGATCTCGGCTACCGCACCGACCTCACCACCCCCGCACTCGAAGCGCTCGCGACCGCCGGTGCGCTGGAATCACTCGGCCCGGACCGGCGCCAGGCCCTGTGGGCCGCCGGCCCCGCTGCCGCCAGCCGCGACACCCATCTGCCAGGCGTCGCCTCCGGCCTCGACGCCCCCGCGTTACCGGGCATGACCGCCATCGAGATCACCGCCGCCGACTTGTGGGTCACCGGGATCTCCCCGGACGAGCACCCGATGCGGTACCTGCGCGAGTACCTCGACGGCCGCGGCGCGCTCACCACCGCCGCCGTCACCCGCGCGGGCAACGGCGCCACGATCTGGGTCGCCGGAGCCGTCACCCACCGCCAACGCCCCGCCACCGCAGGCGGCATCACCTTCCTCAACCTCGAAGACGAAACCGGCATGCTCAACATCGTCGTGACCCAACGCCTCTGGGACCGAGAACAGAAAATCGTGCGCAGCTCACCAACGCTACTGGTCCACGGAGTCGTCCAATCGCACCACGGCGTCACCAGTCTCTCGGCCGACCACTTCGAACCACTGGACCTGCGTGGACTCGCGGGACCATCACGTGACTTCCGATAGTGGGCGCTGGCAGGTATCGAGGTGTGGGATCTCATTTGATCTTGCATTTTCTCAGTCGCTGTGTCGTCTCGACGGCATGTCCGCCAGCTCGGCCGAGACTCCGCAGGTCAGGCGCAAGCGACTCAGCACAGCCGGGCGGACGATGCTGAGGAAATGCCACAAGTTTGAGACTGATCTTGGGTGACATCGCCGTGAGACAACCGAGAAACCGCAGGTCGCACAAGATCGACATGTCATGCGCGGCGAGACCCTACACGAGGTGTAGGGTCCCGATTTCGATGACACTTTCCCAAAGATCTCGGCACTGAAATGGCACTGGTGCCACGAAACTGGGATTGAGCATCCTTTCACGCCCGCTGGGCCGTTCGAGTGGGAGCCCGCGACGCGCCGTCGATGATCAAGCGGCGAGGTGGCGCCGAGGTGTAGCTCTGAAGTCGTCGTCGGACAGCTCACCTGCGGCAGGGAGCGGCATGACGGCTGCGTCGAACGGCTGTCGGCGTCGCTTCGGCTGTCAGATCGCGGAGAGCTCGTCTTTCCGTGGTCCGAGGTGGATGCCTCGATCTTGAGCGCGGCTGCACCGTGGCGGACGTTCCTGCAAAGGACGGCGCCACTTTTCGGGGTGTTTCTGGTCGGCGACCCAAGGCGATCTTGTTCTGTACGAGTCGCGGCTGGAGCTGGCGCGGTTGCTGTTCGAGGACTTCGACCGGTCGGTGCGCGGAATCGCCGCGCAGCCGTTCCTGCTGAAGGCAGAGATCGACGGTCGACGTCGCCAAGCGGTCCGTGCACTGCTCCCGCCGCCGAACCCGATCATCGGGCTTTCCGAGCACGGTCACGCCCTCGCGAACGCTATCGTCACTGCCCTCGAGCAGACATCTGGCCTGACCGATCCGTGTCGAACCGGGTGCAAGGCGTAGTCGCCTGCGGCATGGTGGGAGGCGTGCGAACCTTTCTGGCCACACTCAGCGCCCTGCTCCTGGTCCCGGTGCTCGCTGGAACCGCCCATGCCTACGACAAGATCGCCGAGGCCGCGCCGGTGACGATGGTGGAGTCACCCGGCGGCGAAGGCGAGGTCCGCGCCCGGCTCGTCCTCGGCACGGTCACCGCGGGCACTTCGCACAACCTGCGCAGTGAGATTGAGGTCGGCGACGGCCGAGTGGACGGCGCGGTGTCCGCCATCGCGATCGGGCACAAGATCACCTGCCAGCCGGTGGGCGGCACGACGCTGCCGAACACGGCGGCCCAGCACGGGCAGATCTGGAGCGGCCAGAACCTGCTGCACGGCGGCAGGGTCACGCTCGTCGTACGCATGCTGTTCAAACCGGCCACCACGGGCAACTACGAGTGCCTGCTGCGGGCGTACGTCCTCAACGGGTACGCAGCCGGGCAGCCCGGCCAGCCCGGTCGCGAGACCGCCAGGTTGTACAGCGGCTTCATCGGGGACATCGACGGAGCCATCGGCCCCGAGGGCTTCGCGCAGACGTTCGGGTCCTCGCAGAACACCTTCCTCGGGATGGATGCGCCCGGCAAGCAGGTGAACCCGGTGGACTACATCCCATTGCCGGGAGCCACCAGGTTCCTAGCCACCGCCGATCTCTTCGCCACGAGCTGTTACGGCGAAGGTGGCAACGCCTGCCCGGACGGCACCACCTATCCCGGCAAGGCCAACACCGCGATGGTGCGGTTCCGGACGGTCGCGACGCCGTCCTCAGCCGCGCCCGGCTGCGTCGCACAGGCCACGCCCTCGGAAACCGCGGCGGTGAGCGGGAATCTGCACCACCTGCGGCTCCTCGGGCAGCTGACGGTGACGCAGCCGGCCAGCGGGTGCGGGACCTGGCGGATCAACGCCTTCGTGCAGGACAACGGCGGCACGCTGCCGTTCGTCATCCACGGCAACCCGTACTCGGTCACCTACGCCCGCCCGCCGGTCTGACTATCGCTTCATGGTCGGCACCAAGACAGCTGACGCCAGGCGCACTCATGCCGGTCGTGCCGAACCGCAGAGTCGAGCGGCGTCTGAGGAAGTGGCAAGGCAACTGAGACTGATCACGGTGTCATCGCTGTGAGACATGCCAGAACACGCAGCTCACACAAGATCGACATGTCCTCGGCGTTGAGAACCTACACCGTCCGTGGTCCGCGCCCTCTGTTCCGCCATGATCCCGCTTATTAGCCGATCCTCGTGCGAGCGCTGTCCGGATCCCGCCGCCGACGTCGTCCAGGCCATGCTGGAGGGCCTCATACCGCAGTCCTCGGAGAAGGCGTTCGATCTGCTGGTGACGTTGCTGCACGACACGGACCGCGATAGGGCCTGGCTCGGCCGCGGGGCCGCCCAGCGCATCGCCGAGACCGGCGGCCCGAGTCGGCTGGACGTCCTGGCCGGTGCACTGGGGGAGTTCATGACGGTGCAGCACGCGACGTCACGCGCGATGAGCCGGGCCGTTGACCTTCGGGTCGCTCCGGTGCTCATCGAGCACGTCCGCCACCGCCGCCCTGGCCAGTTCGCGGCCGCGGACGTGCTCGGCAACCTTGCGCGTCGGCCGAGGCGACCGGCCCGCTGATCGGCCCTGGACACAGTAGTGTGCGTTACGTGGTCGATTGCTCACAGCAACGGGGGTGGATTGTGGATCATGCAGCGGTCGCCAACATGGCAGCCACGGCCGTCGGCTCATACCTTTCCGATGCCGACTCCGGTCGGCAAACCCGTGCCGAGTTTGAGCGCCTCTACGTCCTCGTCGACAGCCGGTTGCGTGCCAACCCGGCGGACACCGTCGTGCTCGAGAACCTTGTGCGCGCACCCAGCGACCCCATTCTTCTCTCCGCGGTGTGCTCAATTTTGCAGCGCAACGCCGACAATGACCCTCACTTTGCGGCCAGCCTGATTCAGTCCGTACAAGCTGTCTCGATATCTAGGGGACCCGACGTTGCCGCCTTGGCGTCCCATGAGGTCGTGATCACAGATTCCGAGCTGTTGCTGCGGCACTCAGTCATTGCGGGCGGGAATGTTGATCAGTCGCGACGTTCAATGAAAATCGGCTTTGGCGGTCTGGTTGTGGCATTGCTATTAGGGGCAACAGGGGTTGTTGCCCATCAGATCAAGGGAAGTGTAAACGCGTCATGGCTATTTCCCGAAAAAGATAGCTTGACCAGCGGTGCGGCACCGTTGAAGCATGTGGAAGAAGTAATTGACGATACCTATCCTGTCGATCGATGCAAGAGTATCCCGCTGAACTATGAGAAGTCTAAAAGCGTATGTGCATCCTCGACACCTCCTCCCAAGAAGTCGAGCGCGCGGGTCATTGTAGATGTCCTCCAGCCTATGTCGAACCTTTCGAGCTGTAATATTCAGCTTCCATCGAATATGGTCGCTCTGCCTGTTGTCGTCAGTGTTCAAAACTTGAACACTGAATACGATGCATATATCCCGCACATCTTTCATGTTCAGTCGGTCCCTTTTATTAGTCGATATGCGGAATCCGGCAGCGGTGTAATTTCATGCAAAAGCAACCCGGGGGATTCAATTAACTATGAGGATTGGCCGCAATTTCAAACGCGATCGGCTACATTCACGTTCACGCCTGTTAGCAGATCAGTCATCCCTGGATTGGCTATAGAGGTAGTTGTGTCTCGTGCAGCTCTCGGCAGGGAGAAGGTAATTCGGGTCGTTCTCTGAGTCCGTGGCAACGGATCCTCTTGACGAGTTCCCGACATTCGAGAGGGTGATCGTGAGAGGCCGCGTGGGCAGGTTCAGTGGCGAATGATGGCTTTGTACTGAAGGGCGAGTGCTTGATGGGAGGGTCAGGTCTGCCATGTGGCGTTGGGCGTGGCGGGGAGCTGCGGTGCTCGCAGTGGTCGCGGCGGCATGGGCGGTGGTGTGGTTTGGGGGTTTGAGCTGGCTGGTTGCCAACGATGATCCCGTGCGAAATGTTGTGGAGGGACTGTCCTGGGTGGCGGCGGTGCTGGCGCTAGTGGTGGCCGTTCCGGTGGTTCAGCGGCGCGTCAAGTCTCGGCTCGGTTCGGGCAATGATCTCGCGGCTGCGGCGGGGGCTGTCGGCCTCGCTGCGGCGGCGGAAACTGCGCGGGCATCGGTGCCACGGCAATTGCCGCCAGGTCCGGCACATTTCACCAACCGGCACTCTGAACTGATGCAGCTGGACCGCGTCATGCTGGACCAGGCTGACGGAGGCCGGGCGCGACTGGTTGTACTCGCCGGTCCGGGTGGTGTGGGCAAGACAGCACTGGCGCTGCGTTGGCTGCATGACAACGCGCGCCTGTTTCCAAGCGGGCAGCTGCATGTCGCCCTGGGAGCGTTCGGTCCTGACGGGCTGGTGACTCCAAGCACGGTGTTGACGCGGTTTCTGCGCGCGCTCGGCGTTGCGCCTGAGGAAATCCCGTTCGAACTGGCCGAGCAAGCAACGTTGTTCCGGTCGTTGACGGCAGAGAGTGCACTGGCGATCCTCGCCGACGACGCTGCGTCGGCGGCGCAGGTACGGTCCTTGCTGCCCGCCTCGACAGATAGCCTGGTGATCGCGACCAGTCGATGGCGCCTGGGTGGGCTTGCCGTGGATGGTGCCGTGGTTGTCGGACTGGACGTGCTGGATGACACCGCCGCGTTCGGATTGCTCGCCGCTGCAGTCGGTCAGGATCGGATGGAGGACCAGCCTGAACAAGCTCATGAGCTGGTGTCGCTGTGCGCCGGTCTGCCTGTCGCGCTGTCCGTCGTGGCCGCTCGGCTGGCGAGCAGGCCACACTGGCGGATCTCCCGGATGGTGGAAGCGCTCGAAGACAGACAGCGGCGCTTGGATGCGCTGGCTGTGGGAGGCGAGGTGTCGGTGTCCGCTAGCTTTGACCTGTCGTACGAGGAACTCACGCCCGCTGCCGCGCGGCTTTACCGGCTGCTAGGTGGGGCTTTCCCGGGTGTGGACTTCGACCATCGTGCGGCGGCCGCGGTTGGCGCGGTGCCTGCGGAGGTGGCCGAGGAGATCTTGACCGATCTGGTGGAATCCAGCCTCCTCGTTGAAAGCGGGCCGGACAGATATGGCTTTCACGACCTGATCCGCCTGCACGCGGCTCGGCGCTTCCGCGACGAGGAATCCGAGCAGGATCGGAGCACCGCGGTGCGGCGTCTGACTGAGTGGTATCTCGACGAGGCCATCTCCGCAGACTTAGTGGTAATGCCGCTGCGGCACCGGCACAGCGCGCGCTACGTCGCGGCGGGCCTGGCGCCGGCGGCCTACCCCGATCCCCCGAGCGCCCTGGTCTGGCTCGAGCTGGAGTTGCCGAATCTGCTGGCGATGCAGCGCGCGGCGGCGGAGCATGGATGGCATGAACTCGCCTGGCAGTTCTGTGAGGCGCTCTGGGGGTTGTTCCTCTACCGCAAGCACTACGAGCATTGGATTGACGCCCACGCCACCGGCATCGCAGCTGCACATACGCTCGGCGACCAGGTCGCCGAGGCTCGCCTGCAGGTACAACTCGGTACGGCCTACCTGAATCTGCAGAGCCCTGAGAAAGCGAGCGCACCGTTTACCGAGGCTCTGCGGCTGAGCCGGGCGGCAGGGGACCCGCGCCCCGAAGCAACGGCTCTGGAGCACCTCGGACTGGTGGCACGCACCACCGGCAACCTTGACGGGGCTCTGGACAACTTCGAGCGTGCTCTGGCGATCTGCGAGGACCTCCACGATCCGCGCAGCATTGTTCTGCATACCCGTCGAATCGGTGAAACTCTGTATGACCTCGGCCGACTGGGCGTGGGTATCGGCTACTTGCAGCGCTCGGAAAGGGGCGCAGCCGAAATCGGAGACGTGGTGCTGCGTGCGCGAGCCTTGACACGCCTCACAATTGCTCACCTCGACTTCGGGGACGCCGTCGCGGCGGAGGCATCGGCAGGTGCCGCCATCGAGATACTAAGCGCCGCAGGCTCAGATCATTACCTTGCCGAGGCTTTGCAGGCACGCGCGGAGGTCGCTGCGCATGCAGGCGACCTCCGCCGCGCCGTTCAAGACCTGCGACGGGCACACGAACTCTATGAACGCTCGGGCAGTCCACAGACGCGGCAAATCGAGGCCCAGCTGGACAGTTTGCGAGAATCTCCCCCTATCGAGCCAGACTGAGACCCGGTGCGTGTGCGCTCCGAGAAGGACCACAACATCGCGGCGGGGTGATCGCCAGCGGTAGCGATGACCATGCCGAATCCGCGCACCCACACGATCCACCGCCCTCTGGAGCGCACTGCGGCCGCGCCACAGCCCGGCCATTTACGCAAGGCGTCCCAGCCACGGGCTCGGGCTTTGAGCCGCGACCATGTCGGCGGACAGATCACCAAGTCGACCAGCTCCAGCCACTGGTCGGTGTCTTGCCCGATTCGACCGACCAGGAGGCGATCGCTCAGGCCGCGGCCGCGCGGTCCAGTCGCGGGCGGCCCGCCGGTGGCCACCGTAGTCATGGCTTTCCCAGTCGAGAGAACTGGCTCTCCTCGAGAATAGGAAGGGGCACGGGAGACACAGGAAGGCCCCGGGCCGGTTCGGGGAGCCCGAGGAGTCGGTACATCACGCTACGGAACCGTGCTCCAGCCTCACCCGGACACGAGGTGATCTTTTCTCGGATCAAGGCATACGGGTCCGGGGTGTGGCCGTGCAGCGCATTCTCAATCTGTGGTTCCAGTCGTCGATCCAACAGCAGCGTGTCCGACAAGGAACGGAGAAGATCGGGGATACTACCTGGCGGAACGTCCGGCTCCGAGGCCGCATTCATTAGCACAGGTACATCCATCGCCGCCGCGTACTGAGTCACCGAGCCGTGATCTCCGATCACGACGTCGGCGGCCACCAGGGCAGCACGCCAACCGTCCTCGGGCGGCAGCAGACCCAGCCCACCCTTACGCAGGTCGGCCAACCAGGCGCGCACCTGCCAGCTGCCGTGCACGGACCAGATGTTCGGGTGGAGTGCCGCCACAACCCGGTACCGGGATGCAGGCAGCTCCCACAAGACCCTGGCGAACAGGTCGGGCTCCGCTCCGAACAGCGAGTACTGCGACCAGGTCGAGGACAACACCACCAACGTCCGCCCATCCTCGACGCCTAACGCGTTCCGATACTTGTCTCGGAACGAGACGCTCGCGCACATCCGGTCGTAGCAGGGGTCTCCGGTCACCACCGCCCGACCTGCGGCCTCCGGGCAAGCCTCGCCCAGTCTGCGGGCATCGTCGTCGTGTGAGCAGGCGACCGCTGCTGGTACAACTCGACCATCCCGCATCAGCTTGTCGCGCATCTGCGCGTCCTTGGCCCACGGGTGATACTTCGACCTGCCTCCACCGACGCCGTGCGAGACCACCATTACCTGACCGTTGATTTTGTCGACCTCGGCGTAGCTCGAGGCCAGCACCAAGTCGTATCGGGACCGGAGCACTTGAGACCAGGGCACTACCACACCGCCGAGACCGCGCACATAGTCGCGCACGCCAGGCCACTCGTCCGCGCTGTCTGGGACAGTGAAATGGACCTGTACCCGGTGATCGGACTCCAACAACGGCAGCAGATCCACCAATCGTGTACCGGCGGTCATATGCGGTACAACCACCAGCACTGTCCGAGCCCCGGAAACGGTCACCCACTTATCCGCAGCAGGATTGCCCGCTGCTTTCACCCAACTGGGAGCCTCCATCACAGCCACTTTCCTTTCGCAACGTCGTGTCCATCCGCGTCTCCCGCAACCGGAGACCGTTCACCGGAGACACCACGACTGTGGGGCTGACCAGTGGAAACTCAGCTGGACACAGCACACGCAACTTGGGTGGAAACCGCGGTTGAAGTGGCGCGAAGGAGCTGGTAACCCGACTGCATAGGACTGCCCGACCAGGCAGAATGCTCTGAAGAACGAAGGGGGCGCATGTGGAGTTTCGAATCCTTGGCCCGGTGGAAATGCGCGACGACGCAGGCGAGCTGGTGAAGCTTCAGCCCAAGGTCGCTGCTGCGCTGGTGCTGCTCCTACTCAACCTCGGGCGGCCCGTTCGCAACGCGACACTGACGAACTGGTTGTGGGACGACGACCGCAGCTTGGCCACTCGAAGCCGATACGTCGGTGAGCTACGCAAAGCCCTGCACGCGAACGGCTCCGGCGACGCTGACCTGATCAGCCGCGAAGGAGCCTTGACCCTCACCCTCTCGGACGCTAATCAGGTCGACTACCACCGGTTTACCGTCCGGCACACAGCAGGCGTCGCCGCAGTGAGCCGCGGCGACCACCACACTGCGCTCACTGAGCTCGACGCCGCGCTCATGGAGTGGCGCGACGACCCACTCACAGGACTCAGCCACGCCACCATCGACAAACCACAGCGCCTCCAGGACCAGCAGACAAAGCTCAGTAACATCTGGCGCGACGCACGCGTCCTGCACACCTCCAGCCGTCTCGCACTCCGGCAATATCCCCAGGCTTTGGCCGAGCTCGACGGCCATCTCGAACGGTGGCCTGACTTCGAGCGCTTTCACGTGCAGCGGATAGAAGCCCTCGCCGGCTGCGGCTTCTATAACGACCTTGAGCGTTATCGCGACCAGTTGCGCGCCCGCGGACATCTCACAGGCCATGCCCGAACCTACGCCGAGCGCCTCCTTACCGATCGCGCCGATCCCGTCCCTTCGGCCCCACGCTTCGAAGCTGACTCGACCGATCGCGACGACACCGCCACACAGGCTCACGGTCATGCCGTAATCAGCAAACAGCCTGCAGGCTCGGACCTGACCGGCGACGATCGTAAACGGAGTGCCGTGGCTGGCGGAAATCAGGTCATCATTGGTGGGAAGGCCTCGATCCGTGGCAGCACCGTCGCAGGCGGCGACATCGATCAGTCCGAGACCAGGAATCACGGCAGCCTCTCCGCGATTATTGCTGTCGCTATACGGGCTTGGCGACGTTGGACCCGCTAAGGTCTCGCGAAGTGCGGCGCGGTGGCGACAACGTGTTTGTTGTGGCCAGGCAGAATGATGTTGTGGACGGTGTCGCTGGTGCGCTCGCCGGGCCCCGTGCCGGCTGAGCCGGACATCCGCCAATGGAATCCGGTACAGGTCGGCAGCGTCCGGCCAGGCGTGCAACGGTACAGGCCATAGCCGCCGTCCACGGTCCGCTGCCGGACTGCGCGGTCTATCCCTGCCCGGCCGGTGGCCTCGTGCCAGTCCGTCGTTGCGGAGGTGAAGCAGCGGCGCAGCCCGCCTCGTACCCTGTAGCAGGTGTCGAGGTAGGGCGATAGGTCAGAATGGACAATTCTGTTGGGCAACGACAAACAACCGCAGTTGGCAGAGTCGATGTTGTTGGGTTGCCACCGTGACGAACCTGGCCCACTTGTTGAGTTCTGCCGCAATTCGGTCAAGTGTGACGCCTCATGCGCAGTTTCGTCATGCCGCCCTTTCGGCGTGTGGAGGCCGGAGCAGGTGGCACCTGTGGTCGGGTTGCTGTCCGCTCTCGGCAAAGATCCTGCTGCTGGCACGACCGGCAGCACAGAACCAAGCGTTCAAACGCCCGCCGATGGGCTCGCCGGGCCCGCGACCGTTCTGACCGGCTCCGGTTTCCGTCCCAATGGCTGATCGCGATCAGACGACCGGCCAAGGGAGGCCGTGGCCGGTGATGATCTGGCCGGCGAGGTCGTGGAAGGCGTCGCGGGCGTGTTCGCCAGTGACGCGGCGGCCGAGGAGGCGTTCGGCGAGTTCGTCGACGGGCCAGGTGACCAGTTGGCCGTGGCGGCCGAGCAGCAAACCACGTGTGCCATGCCCAGAGCAACGTTCATGCCCACCGTTTATCACGCCGGTCCGACATTCGGGGGAACACGAAACATCTCGGCGTTGCTGTCCGATGGGTGCGAGCCGGGCGGCGGACGCCTCCAGTGGGCAATTGCGCTTCGCTCTGGTGACAGTCAGATCGTGGACGACCGGGCTCGGCGCTGGTCGATGAGTTCGCCCCGCACTGCCGCTGAGCGATGCTCAGGAATAGTACAGCGAGCCTGGTGACGACCTCGATCTCGCGTCGGTCCTGGCGAACGGTGTGGCCGCCCTCGGCCCCGGCCGCTACGAGACCCTGCTGCGCGCCGGCAGTCTCGACGGGTATCCCGTTCTGACCTTCAGCGCCCGTGGGCCGCCGACGAGGTCGCCCCTGTCGCGCCGTCCGCAGCATACCTGCGGATGCTCGCCACCGGCCTGTGCGACGCCCACGGCTGGACCGTGGCCCGGGCAGTCGTATACCTCGCCGAGCTCTCCGGCGTGCACGGTACCTGGACCCCGCAGGCACTTCTGGCTGCGCTCGGTCAGCACGACACACCGGCGGCAACGCCGACCAACCTGCCGAGCTGAGCGCCAGGCGCGCGCCGGTAGCTCCGTCACGGACCTGGCGCAGAAAACGACCGCACGCGATGTATCGCCAACTGGATCTCGCAGATCGCATTCACCTGCATGGCCGTGTTTGCAAGTAGCGGCATCAACTGTCGACGGGGCAGGCCACCTGGTCGCGCGAGGCCCTCCTCGCGGATCGCGAACGCATTGGGCCAAACCGGCAGTGGCGTCCCTGTAACGCAGGCATCTCCAGCGACGCCTCCGGTGGTGGACCCCGCACCTGCACTCCGATCCGTGTACCGCCCTGACCGGGGACGACGTGAGTCGAGTCGATCGCGGAATCCGCCGATACGCGATAGCGCAGAATCGACACCTCTGATACGTGATCCGGACACGCTGCGGCCGGATCGTCGGCATCACGCAAACGGTGATACTGCGGAATGGGACAGTCTGCTGAAGCAGTACTTGCATGCAGACGCATTGAATTGCGCGGGCGCAACGCGCTTTCGCCAAGATGGCTAATTCGGTATGATTGCGTCTGCGCAACTGAACGGCCGCCGAGTGCTGCAGACACTCGTGCGGCCGCCCAGTCGCACCGACGAGGGCTACCGGTTACCTTCGCGCCCACCTGGCGACTACCCGGAGTCCGATTGCCGCGAGCCTGGCAGCCTTGGCTACCAGGCTCGCGCCGTCGTGCAGGAGCTCCACCGAAGTAGCTCCTACCTCCAAAAACGTCGCCAGAGCCTCGCAGCTCCGCGCGTACCGCTTCTGGACCCGACGGTCCTCGTCGTCGGCACCTCGACTGCCCATCCATCACTCCCGGTTCCCGACCGGACAGGGCCGCCCCGCAGGCTGCGGAGCTAGTCACCCCGCACCGGCGCCGCGCACGGGAATCGCCCGGAGCGGGTCGGCAGAGATGGTCAAGCAGATGGTGCCTGCGGGAAGAATACCGCAAAACTCGACGACCGGACCATTCTGCCGATAGATGCGCGACACTTGTAAATGTCCATTTTGATCGGCCATTTTCCTGTTCTACCCTGCGCAAATGTCACCGAAAGGCCGATTGTTACCAGCTGGTAGGCGTCGGGGCTCCGAGGTGTGGGGACGGTCTCCCTAGCCGGGGCTGGCCACCGCGCGGACATCCGCCGTCGTCGCGACGTCGGTCTCGGCGACCGTCGCTGGCGCTGTACCCACGTGGACGAGTGCGTGCGGTACCGGCCGAGACGTGTGCAGGCCTCTCATGTGAGGGCGGCGGGAACGGAACGCCCACGGGCTGCTTCGTGGGCAGTCGGATCCGCGCACGCAGAACTCAAGCGGCGCTGGGCGGAGGCGAGGTGAAGAACTCGCCGAGATCGTGCTGACGACATCGGGTGCGCCGCTGATAGTTCCGCGGCCAGATCTCGTCTGGCAGCCACGCTGGTGTGCTGGGCGAGCAGGCGGTGGCGTTCTCGCACGCGATCGCCGCCTCCAGTGCGCGCCGGCGGTGCTGCCACACCTCGACGAGAGTCTCCAGGGACACCGCGTCGGAGTACTCCGCGGAGACGATCTGCGCTGCCCAGGCATGGAGAAGAGACTGCACCACGTCGGATGCGGGCTCCGGTGCGGAAGGCCTGGTCATACCTGAGACATCGCTGAACTGACGCGGAGCGCAACAAAGGTGTAAAGCTTCCGTGAGTTCAGCAAAAGTGAGGGTTCCTCGCCGTGAACCCAAGGGTCCGATCCACCCAGGACCAGTGCTCGATCCGTGGGTTCGGTTCAACCCGGCCCGCCGCGTTCGATCTCGGCTTCTAGCAGTTGCCGGGCCGAATTGGCGTAGTGGATGGCGGTCTGCTCGGCGAGGTCGAACACCACCGCGAGGTGAAGTGGGTCAGCGCCGTGGACGATGGCTTCTTCGAGTTGCCGGTCGACGCGGAGGCGGTCAAGGGTGACTTCCTGGCCCCGGAATCCGGCAATGAGCCAGAAGCGGCTGACCTGCCCGAGCGTGAACGCTGTCCTCTGATTGATCAGGACGTGGGGGTTTGCGGTGTTCGGCCAGCGTGTGCGGCGGTAGTCCAACCACTCGACTAAAAGTCGGTGGGTGAGCTCATCGAGAGGCCTGGATCGTCCAGCGATGACCAAGCGACGATCACCGAGGTCGATGTCCTCGAGTTGCAGGGCCCGGATCGCAGAGCTGCGGGCGGCGTGAATCGCGGCGAGGGCGACGAGCAGCCGGTCCGCGGGCCGGCCAGCGCCAGCGACAGACCGCTGGACCTGGTCATCACGCAAGGGCTGGATGACCTTGGCTTGCTGGTTACTGCCCCGGATCCGAGCGGTCGGGTTGCGGAACACGATTCCGTTGTTCTTGCAGAACTGGAACAACGACCGCAACGCAACCAAGGTCAGGTCGCGATCACTCCCATGAAGCGGCTCCAGCACTTCCAGTACGTCCTGGCGAGTCACCTCACGCAGGTGACCGTAACCCGCTGACCAGGCAAGCAGGATCGGGCGGGCGAGCCTGCCGTATTGCCAGACGGTGTAGATCCCGCGAGGCCGACTGCGGGGGCCACCGTCGTGCAGCGTGCGAAGCCAGCGTTCTGTCCCGCAGGCGATTCCCGGTGCGATGTCCTCCAGTTTCCAGCGCAGCCAGTCCTCGAACGCCGGGCGGCGATCGTCATCAAGGATGCCCATCTCGTTCAGGACGTCGGTGGCGCGATCGCAGCTAAGTCTGAGCGGCTGCAAGGCGGAGGACATTGCGGTGTAGGCGATCTTGTCGCCGTCGACGTGTGTGGAGAGCAGGATCGCCAGCGATCGGTCGACCTCGTGGCGGACGCGCTGGGACCAGCCGCGTCGTTCCGCGATCTGGTATGTGAGATGCCGCGCCCAGCGCAGCCAGGGGTTGCTCAGGTCGACGTCCGTGGCCTCGTTGAATCGGGTGTAGTCCCGCTGGAGACCGGTCAGCAGTGCCTGTTGCCCCCAGGTGGGGCGGGTGGCCGGAGCTGGAGTCGGCTTGCCCTGGAGCCCTCTCTTCCGCTGCCCCGGCTGAGGAGAGGCGGCAGCGCCGCGGTTTCTCTTGCTGCGCGTGTACCACTTCTGCATGTCGGTGAAAGACAGTTGATGATGCCGAACCTGATGGACGAAACGGGCGTCCGTCGCGCAGTGCCGAGGGAGGTCGCTTGCCCGGGCCAGGAGACGGGCTTGAGCCCAGCACAATCGGCAATACTGGTCGCGTAACGGCTCGTGGCGACCACATCCGCCGCATATGCCGGGTGCGTGACTGCCGGCGAACAAATAGCAGGCGACGCAAAGACCGTGACGCCAGATCCGGCCCCAGGCCAGGCAGCTCACGCATGTGCTCGCCATCCCCTTGAAGCGACGCTGCTCGATCACAGCGGTGGCAAAGATCGGCCGTCGGGGCGTTTGGGCGTCACCGGCGACGCTCCAGCGGCGGCGGCCTTGGGAGCTTCCTGAAGGCCAGGCTTGCGGACCGTGTCCGGCTCGGGGATCAGCAGCTCGCCGATCTCACAGCCCAGCGCGACGCAGATGACGTCGAGGTCGGAGAGCTTGATACTGGCCGGGTTCCCTGACCACAGACCGGACATCTTCCCGGCTGAGATGACCAGGCCGTGCTCGGCCAGTGTGTTTTGCAGCTCGCTGGCCTTCCAGATCCCGCGGTTCGCGGCGGCCAGCCGCAGGTTCCACTTCATGACAACAGTCCTTCCAAACGTCCAGCCGCACGCTTGTGGCCTGCGGCCCAAGCGTCCTCGATCCGGGTCCGGTGAACGTGGACGTAATTCAGAGTCGACGCTATCCAACTGTGCCCCAGCAGCTCCTGGATGGAGATCAAGTCCAATCCGGACAGATAGAGCTCGCTGGCGCAAAAGTGCCGTAGGACATGCGGAGTGAGCTTGTCCGTCCAGCCCGGCAGGTGCAGGGCCGTGGCTTGTGCCAACCCGGCTCGCAGCGCGTCGTCCCCGACTCGTCTGCAGGTGCCGTCGGCGTGCTTGCGTTCCGAGGGCAGCAGCGGGGCACCCGGCCGGGTGTGGTCGTCGTCGAAGTGCCCCCACACGTCCTCGATGAACCAGCGCAGCGTGCGGTCGGCGCCGTTGATCAGCGGCACCATTCTTTCTCGTGGACCGCTGCCCCGAGAACCCTTGCCGATGCGGACGTGCAGCTTGCCAAACCGGCCCAGGTCCCACTTCACGTCGGCCAGGTCCAGGCAGCACGTCTCGTTCATACGAAGGCCGACCTGCGACATCAACTTGGCGGCGACGAAGTTGCGGGCGGTTGGGGCGAACTTGCGGCAGGTCACCAGCTCCTGGCGCCACCCTGCGAACAGCGTATCGATCTCGGAGTTGGACGGCGGGATCCGCAGCGCGGCCTGCTTGCCACCGCGGGGCTTGTTCATCTCGTCGATCGGGCATTGCACGACCGTGCCGGTCAACGTGTGGATCTCCACCTGGTGCCGTAGCTCCAGAAACGAGAAGTACGTCGTCAACGCCTGAGCCCGTGCTTGCCGGGTGCCCTTCGCCGCGGTGCGCAGGATCTTTCCGAAGTAGGTGTCGGCGTCAGCCGGTTCCATGTCCCACAGGGGTTTTCCGAACCAGGCCCGTACCTGTTCCAGATGGCCGATGTCGGAACTGATTGTGCCGTCGGCGAGCCCGGCTGAGGCGCGGGCGAGCACGAACCCGGCGAGCACATCGGTCTCGAAATCCGCGATCTCGTCCGGGCTGGCCGGCAATCGCCGCTCGCGTAGGTCGCGCACCACCGCCAGCCTCAACCCTTGCCCCTACCTTCAGCTTGAACCACACATCCTCGACATGTTCGAGATCGGCTCACAATTTCTGAAGTTGAGTCAAAACAGGAGGAGACCACCTGAAGGAGTGAGAACGCCCTGGTCCTGGGTGGATCGGACCCTCGGGCTCACAGCGAGGAACCCCGGAACTCGCGGGTTATCCCCTAACCTCGCGTCGGCGCAGGGCATGCTCGGCCCCGTGTTCCGTGACTATGTGTGCGGCGGTCGAACGTCAGGCCGCCTGTCGCAGCGGCTGGTGAAGTCGCGGGCGACACGTCGCTGATCGTGCCAACCTCTAACGGACGGCGATGGCACGATCAGGGGGACGTTGCCGGTCCAGTTCACAGGAAGGCACGCGCCCGTCCGATGAGTCAGCCAGTCGCCGAACGCAGCCCGGTTCCGGGCATCATCGCCGCCGAGTTGCAGACCACCGCGCGTGGCCACGGCGGGGGATGGTCGGGTCAGATCCGGACATGGCCGGGCAAGGTCGTGCCGGGCAACGACCGGCAGGTCACCGCGGCGGTCCTGACGTTGATCGGGAACGCTCGCTGGCCCCGAGATCAGGCACGGGAGCTGACCGCGCTGTTCGCTCCGCTGTATCGGGCGGGCTGGTGCAATGAGGCGATCGTGCGGATGCTGGATTCCGATCCGGACGGAACCCGGCGGCCGCCGTGGCTGGTCGATCACGAGACCCCGACGATCGGGCCGCTGACGATCTATCTCAACCGGCGGCTGCACGCGTGGATCCCGGCCGATCCCGCCGATCCGGACGACACACGCGATATCACCCGCGCACCGGCCGTCCTCCGACCCGCCGGTTGCGGGCACCACGTTCCAGGCGTGGGCCGAACGCATGCACCTCGTCTATGGCGACGCCGAGCGCCGCGCACCGGCCACACTCGCATCTGGGAATGCAGGACCTGTCAGGCGGCGCGGCCGCGGTAAACAGCCGACGCCACTGGAGCGGCGTCGGGAAGCGGTGCGACGACGACAACACGTACTCGGCGCACTGTGGGAGCGAGGCGAACGCGAACGGTACGAGAACGATCCCGCCATCACCGCGGACACCGCGCTCTTACTTGACCCCGGCGTCTACGACGCAGTGCGGATCGCGGCACGCACCGGCCACCGTGCGCATCTCGCGCGGCTTCGCCGTGCGGTCCGGCTCGCTCGTCTCGACGCCGCCGCCCAGCCGGGGCAGAACGTCGACGCGGGCAGGGCCGCGGAGATCCGTCAGCTGGCCGAGACGATCACCCGGCGCGACGGGTCACCCATCCCGCTGGGAAGCCTGGCACTGCTCCTGGCCGACATGGCCTAGCCGCCCGGATCTCGACGGCACGAGCTGCTCCGTCGTGTCCTGGCCGGCTGAAGGTGACGAAGTCCAATCCTGCTCGGCGTGGGTCATGTACTGCTCGGTCACGCTGGGGGCGGCAATCCTGTTCGGTGCCGGGTGTGCGGCCCGATAAGGGGCGAGTCCGCAGGTCAGATCCAGGCGCAACGAGCCGCTGTGCTTTCGCGGGTCAGGGAGCGGCACTTCTGAGGTCGTGGCGTTCACTTGCACAGCAAATGGGTCACGCTGCGTCTTTCACGCACGGAGGCCAGCGACCAAGTGGGTAAATTTGGTGCGGAGATCCCCATTTCGGCGAATATGCCGCGCTATCGTGGGGTCAGCCTCTCGGTCGAGGGGTCTATCGAGGTCGTCAGCTGCTCATTCAGGTGACCTCGGGTCGTGACAGAATCCCAGAAAGGGGACTCGTATGCCCAGGCATTCCCGTAAGAACAGGCCTGACCCGGTCGAGCGGTTCAGCTGGGTCAGGCCTGTCCTGCAGTGCGGAACCATCGTCATGTTCATCGTCCATGAGCTGCGACGCTGGTTCATCTGACCAGGTAGACGCGGGTTTAAGGCCCTGGTCGGGGCTGCGAACCCTGTCCGCTGGTCTCTCGGAACGTCGAGCGTGATCGACTGTCGCGAGTTTTGCGGAAACTAGTTTCTGGTTTAAAACCTGCTCTAGTTTCTAGCGCTAATACTAGCAGACGTGATGAAGAAGACCTCGACGGAAACTATGACTAGTTTCCGTCGAGTTTAATAATCCGGGGTCATAGTTTCACGTATTACTGTGAAACTATGACCCCGGTTCGTCTCAAACGTCACGAGCCGGAAGTCTCCGCGGTCCGGTCCGACGCAACGTGCGTGGCGGTTACCCGTGGAGCTGGCGGACGAAGCGGCTCGACGGCCGGCGCGCCCGCCTTCACCTGACGTCGTTCAGACGTAGGGGCAGGAGCAAGCGCATACTCCGGTCATGCCCGCGCCACGTCGATGCCTACCTGAGGGCGATGGTTTCGCCGTCCGGCCCGCGCTGCGGCACGCGAGATGCCTCAACGGGCACGACCTGGACCTCGCGGGCCGGAGCCGTGGCTGGGACACCATCCGGCGCCTGGCGACCGGTTGCTGCGCGCTGTGCCGTCAGCTGGGCTGGCCGAGGGCGACGTGGGTCGAGGTCGATCTCCGGTTCGCCGACGAAACACCGATGCCGGCGCCTTCGGTGATCCTGGCCGCTGAGCCGCCGACGGTGCCCGGTGGGGTCGAACAGATCATGCTGCGAATGGAGGGCACGACCGTGGCCGATTTGGACGTGCAGGTCTGCCAGACGGACCGCATCGGCGTCATCGAGCAAGTCCGAGTCGACGACCGGTACCTGCGACAAGGGTTCGGGACCGTGCTGGTGACCGCCGCGCTGGCGCGCGGACGGGACTACCGATGGTCGACCACGGCAATCACCGACACCGCGGCGGCGGAAGCGTTCTGGGCAGCACAGCAACTGCCGGACGGCATGACGCTCGGAGATCCAGAACGGTGCACTCACATGCTCGAAGCATCAGAATTCGCTTGATCGAGCACCGTTGCCAACCGGCGCTAACGACAGGCGGAACCGACAACGCTGAGGGTATTGCGCGCCGTGGGAGCCACAGCGGACGTGGGAAGCCAACACGATGGAACCGGCGAGACCGGCCTACGCGCAGTCCCTGCGCCAGCGCCCGCAGTCGACATCCAGATCGGTTGTCGACGTGGACAGCGAGTCGAGGTGTGGATGGCTGCCGTGATCAGCGGGGCACAGGCAGCTGCGCGAGCGCTTTGGTGATTTCGGTGACGAGGTGCTCGGGGTGCACCCCCAGCGCCACCTGCGCGGTCAGCAAGTCCCTCACTTGCAAGGTGTACCGCGGATCCTCCCGGACCACTCCGAGCAGGAACTGCACGGCCGTGACCTGGGTCGCGAGTGGCTGCCCGGGTTCGATCCGCGCGGACGCCCCCGCGAACAGTTCGGCAAGTTCAGCCTCAGTCATGCGGGGAGCCCTTCTGTCACCGTACGGGCAGCCATTGTCACCGCTCCCATATCGCTTACCTGACTGGCAGGGCACGTGTCGGCCCACGACGTCGTCGCGTTCTTGCGCTCTCGACGAGTTCACCGGTCGGGCGTGTCCGTGCGCTCGAGGGCGTACCCGATCTCGTAAAGGTGGCCTGGCAACGCGGTCTCGTTGACCTCGCAGATCCGTCCGTCCGGGCTGCGGGCGATCCGCCGCAGTCGCAGCATCGGTGCACTGGGAGGTAAGGCCCACAGTTCGCGCTCCCGCGCGGACGGCTGGCGGGCGCCGATTCGCTCATCCATCTCAAGCTGTGCCTGCAGATGCTCCTCCATCCGGTAGAGGATCCCGCCCGGCCCGGTCTCGGCTTCCGCGATGACAGGAAGCTCGTCAACCAGCCACGGCGGCAGGTAGCTGAGGGAAACGTGGTGCACCTGGCGGGTGTCGGGGTCGCCCATCACGCGATCGCGGATGACCACCGGCTGACCCGGTGCGGTCCCCAGCAGTACGGCAATATCAGCAGGAGCCGGCGCTGTCCGGACCAACGGATCCCTGACAGCGACCCAGGATTGTGCCGCCAGGTCGAAGAAGTATCCCCGCTCATCCCGGAAGATCTTGCGCTCCCGCACGATCACCTCGCGCACGGGCGCGGCTGTCACCACCGTGCCGCCGCCAACCCCGCGCCTCGTCTCGACCAGGCCCTCCGCGATCAACTCCCGCACCGCGCGCTGGACTGTCTCTTTCGACGCGTCGAACTGGTGGGTGAGCTGGCTGAGCGGCGGCAGCATGTCACCCGGCTGGTACGTGCCGTCGACAATCGAGTCCCGCAGCTCCGCCGCGATCACCTCGTACGTCGGCTTCTTGACCACCACACCAGCCTCTCGACGCCGCCGGAACCAAAGTCCTAGGACTATTGCGCATCCAGGCCCGGCATGCAATTCTCAAAGTCCTAGGACTTTACGTTTGCGCTGGTATCCGGCCGGTACCTCGCACCACGTCGTGTACCACGTCCAGCGGGGGAGTCAGTCGTGTCCACCATCGTGTTGCCCAGCAAGCGGCCGGCCACTGCCCTCCGCGTTCAGCGAACCGCCGGTCGGCGCACGAACCCCCAGAACCACCACCAGGCCGCGGCATCAGTCGTCACGCCCGATGTTCCCGCCGAGGAGCGGAGCGACGCCGACCTGCTGCAGATCGTGCGTCACGGAGATCCCGCCACGAGCGCGGCCGCCTACGGCGCCCTGTACATGCGGCATCGCGCCTCGGCGCACCATCTGGCCGGACAGCTGGCCTGTCCGGACCACGAGGCCCACGACCTGGTCTCCGAGGCGTTCCTACGAGTACTTGACATCATGCAGGGCGGGGACCGTGGCCCGGTGGACGCGAGGTTCCGCGCGTACCTGCTCACCACCCTGCGGCACATCGCCTACGACAGAACACGCCGGGAACGCAGGATCACCTTCACCGCGGACGTCGAGACCACCGCGATCGACACAGGCAACCCGGGCGCGATCACCGAGCCGTTCCAGGACGCCGCACTCGCTGGCCTGGAGCGCCTGCTGGCGGCGCGCGCGTTCGCCCGACTCACCGAGCGGCATCAGGAAGTGCTGTGGCACCTCGACGTCGAGGAACTGACTCCCCTCCAGGTCGCTCCGATGATGGGGCTGACCCCGAACGGAGTATCCGCCCTGGCTTACCGGGCTCGTGAACGCCTGAGGCAGGAATACCTTCAGGCGCACGTGCCCGAGCCTGACGAACGCTCGCAGGGCTGTCTGCAGACGGCGGCAAAGCTGGGCGCATGGGTTCGGGGCGGGCTGCAGAAGCGGGACAGCACGCGGGTCGGTCATCACGTGAGTGCATGCGGAGTCTGCCAGGCGGTGGTCACCGAGCTGTACCAGGAGATTCCCGCTTGAAAGAGGTGGAAAGCACGCCGACCGGGCGCCTGTTCGCGGCAACACGGCGACGCTTGTCCACGACCGGCGCCTTAACGGATGGCGCCACAGGGCGACGCCACGATCACCGGGCAACCATCTGCACGTGCCCGAGACCCTCCCGGCGACCGCCATCGCGCCGCGCGCGGTCGAGAAGCTACGACAAACGGTCAGGGCTCTGGCCATCTCTGTCGATGTCTCACCCGGCGACCCGAGCGGGCGCCGCACCGGCTATCCGACCTCACCGCTATGGCGTTGGCGGGGTTCATCGAGGCCAGCACCGAGTCGTTCCGGCTGCGCACCACCAAATAGCGAGGTCGTCGGCCATTTCCGGCTGGCTGGCATCATGACGGGCACGAATGTGGGAGACCAGGCCGTGTTCCTCGATGACGAACCGGCTCTCAACCTGTCGGAAGGCACGCCGGTCAGGGTGATTGCCGTTCACGGGCCCGACGCCATCGAATTCGAGCATGCTGACGGCCGCGTCCTTACAACACTGTCGTCATCGCTCGGACCTCGCACCGACCACATCACCACGCTGTCAGCCCCAGTGGTTCCTGCAATGAACGCCGGAGTGTGACCACGTGCTGAGCCCGACCCACGTCCTGGCGATTATCAAGGGCGCCGCACGCCCCGATAGGGACATCACGGCGTACTTCGGGAGCGTGCGCGGCATCGCGGGACACCTCGAGGCTGCCCAGAGGCTTGGTCTGGTCGCCGAGCGGGCCGACGATCCGGCCGACCCGGAGGCACCGACGGTGTTCCTTACCGATGCGGGCGAGGAGTTCTTCGTGCAGTTCCGGCTGGCCGAGTTGTCCCAACGCCGGGCCAACTACTGGAACCTGTCGGGCGACGACGAGATCGCCGACCCTGCACGGCACGAGCTGGAGCGACGGTGGCGCGAGCTGCCGACTCCTGCCTCGGGAGAACCTGCGCGCTAGGCAGTCGGAGCAACGCCCGGACAACGCGGTCGCACCGCGGTCAGCGCAGCCTCCGTCCTGCGGTCCGGGGCTGTCCGGAAGCTCGGCCGACGTGCTTGTCCTTCTGCCACAACGATGAGTAGGGGATGTGTGCGCGTCGCAGGGCAGGGGGCTCACCTCGCGTGACCGTCATCGCGCCGCGACGCGAGCCATTCGTCGGGATTGGTTCCTGGCAGGACGTGCCGGATGCCGCCGCGAGGGTCGTGTACGTCGCCTGCGTAGCGGGGGATGAGATGAATGTGCAGGTGGTCGATCGTTCTGCCCGCCGCCTGCCCCTCGTTCACGCCGATGGTGTAGCCGTCGGGCTGGAACTGCCGCTCGATCGCCTGCCGTGCGTGTTTGATCAGGACATACACTTCGGCGTGCTCACTCGCGGTGAGAGCGAAATACGACTCGACGTGTCTTTTCGGCACGACTTCGGCATGCCCCCTGGCGGCCGGGTAGTTGTCCCAGCGCACGTAGATCTCCTGTCCTTCGACCAGGAGGTCATTGACCGTGGAGTCACGAAAACGACAGAAAAGACAACCGGCCGCCACTGGTTCGGTTCCGCTGCCCGTCACCGTCACCGGCTTCCTCACCACATACTCCTCGCCCTTGACGATTATCCGCGGTCTGTTGTCTGCGTCCGCTCGGGTTGTCTGGTCTGAATGTCGAGTCATGTCGGTGATTCGCCCGTCTCATGTCCAGTGTGGATGGCCGTGCTCATGGTCTGGTTCGACGGGTGGGTGGCCGCCGTGGCCGTGTCGACTGCCCGGCTGCGGCAGATCGTCGTCATGCGGCGGATGACCTGCTGGACGGTGAGATCGCTGGTGTCGATCTCGACGGCGTCTGGCGCTGGGATCAGTGGCGCGGTCGTTCTGGTCGTGTCCGCGAGGTCCCGGCGTATGACGTCCTGCAGGACCGTCTCGTAGGTCTGGCCGGGTTCTTGCCGGACACGACGTTCCGCGCGGATGGCAGACGTGGCGGTCAGGTAGAACTTGACGCGGGCTGAGGGGAACATGGCTGTGCCGATATCGCGTCCTTCGATGATGCAACGTGGATGCTGGGCAGCCCACTGGTGGATGAGTGCGGTGACGTGCCGACGCACGCCCAGCATCCGCGCCACTACGGGGACGAGTGCTGTGACAGGGGCGGATCGGAGGACCTGCGGTGTGTACCGGGCGGAGGCTAGGACGCTGCCCGAGTCGCTGGCCGCGAACAGGTCGTCGCACAGGTTCGTGATCGCGTGCGGGTCGTCGACGGTTAGGCGCCGGTGTGCCGCTTCCCAGGCGATGACTCTGAAGGCTTTGCCGCTTTCCAGGTAGTCCAGCTCGAAGGCGTGTGCCAGGGCGAGGCTGGTGGTGGTTTTGCCGGCCGCGGCCGGGCCGTCGACCGCGATCACCGTGGCAGGTGCGGGTTCGTGCATGCTGTTCCTTCTCTGGGACGCCGAATCCGTGTGGCGATGTCAGCGCTGTCCTGTCGTGGGCGCGCGTCGTCGATCCCGCATCCCGATCGTTCGGAGGGTTGCGGTGCAGGCTGGTGAGAGGGGTGTTGCTGGCGTCGCGACCGGTGGGCCAGTCGGCAGTGGGGACCGCGACAGAGTGGTTCTTCTGCAGTGAGCGGACGGTGCAGACGCGCCCGGAAACGTCAACGCGGGTTGACTCTCCCGCCGGTGGGGAATCGTGACTTTCCGCAGGTTGAACGGTTGCGTTCCGGGCACGGAGGCGGGAGATCTGGAGCGCATGTGCCGTGCACGGCTTGAGGCAGCGTTGTCCGGCCGTGGTGCTGATGAGTGTGCTGTCCGGGCGGGTTCCTGGCAGAGGTGGCTGGGGCGGGCGGCCGCCGTCTGGTAGCGCGGGGAGGGTTCGGCAAGGAGGTCGGAGTCGTCGACTCTGCAGCGCTGGAGGACGTCGTTCAGCTCGGTGTCGGCCATCGGCACAGGCCTCCATCGGGTGCATGGTGGTGTCGCGCACCGGCGGGAGCGGCGTCACGGCCTAGAGGCCAGGACGAGGGGTGTGACCCGGTATGGCTCGGCGAGGATGCCGTACCGCTGCATCAGGTTCGGGATGCGTTGGAGCTGAAGTACCGAGGGACCGCTGGTGGGATAGACCGGGATGCCCATGCGGGCGGCGGTGTCCGGGGCGAGGTTGAGGTGGCGCGCGGCGAGGGCGTCGAATGCGGCCCGGTCGTCCTGGAGGTCTCGTGCGGCTCGGTGCAGGGCGCGCTGGAAGGCGGCGACGGCGTCGGGGTGCTTCTTGGTCCAGCCGGTGGTAGCGACGTAGACCGAGGTGGGGTGGATGATGCTGGTGTCGCCGAGGTAGGCGAGTGCGATGAAGCCGTGTGCGCGGACGGCGTCGGTGAGCCACGGTTCCCGCAGCACCACGGCGTCGGCGTCCCGGTTCGCGAGCCGGGATGCCGTGCGCTCGGACATGTCCATGAGCACCCACTCGACCCGGGCGCTGGGGACAGCGTCAGAGTCGTTGTCCAGGCGGGCCTGGGCGAGGAGCCGGTCTTGCGAGCCGGGGGAGGGTGCGCCGATGGTGCGGCCGGCGAGGGCGGCGAGATCGGGGACCGAGCCGTCGCCGCGGACGACGATCGCCGCGGTCCGCTCGCCGAGCCATCCGGCCTCGGCGAGGATCTTCACGTCGAGACCGCGGTAGGCCGACTCGACCACGATGGTGCCGGCGCCGAAGGCGAGGTCGGCGCCGCCGCCGACGAGCGTGTGCACACCGGTGTACTGGTCGTGCTCCGCGATCACGGTGACGGCCAGGCCCTCGTCGGCGAAGTAGCCGCGCTCGACCCCGAGCTGCAGCGGCAGGGCGTCGAGTTCCGACGGAATGATGACGCGGATCGCCAGCGGGTGCTCGGGTGAGAAAGCAGGACCGCAGCCGGTAGCGAGCAGTGCTGTCACGATGACGAGCAGGACTCGGAGGCTGATCGCGATCCGGCGAAACGGGGAGTGCATAGTCAGCGGTCCTTCCGCGGTCGAGGATCGATGGATCGGGACACAGCGTCAGAGCCGCTGCGCGAAGGGGCACCCGTTCTCGGTTGACCGGCCCTGTCCGGCGCTGTGTCGAGCTGCCCCAGCTCCAGCGCCGGGACCGGGTCGTGGATCCTGGTGAACTCGCGCACTGAACGGCGCTCGGCGGCCCCGATGTACCAGGCGAGCAGCCCGCCGAGGACCAGAAGCGCGGCGACGACGGTGGCCAGGAGGATCGCCGCGACCGCGATGATCACCTCGAGCCACGTCACGGTTGCCTGTCGGCGTCGGAAGCTGCGGAGGGCGGCAGGTCTGACTCGCCAGGCTGGTGTGCGAGCGGGACGTCTATCCGGACCGCCTTCTCGACAGGCACAGCCAGCTGTGTCCTCGTCCTTGTGACGACATGACTTCCTGGAGCTTCGCCGATGAACGACTGCCCGGGTGCCGCACGATGCGTGGCGTTCCCGACCGCCGGGAATAGCAAGCGGTGGGCGACGACGGCGTTGACGATCGTGAGGACCAGAGCGAGAACCGGCAGGAGCGTGTACATCACGACGCCGGGGGTCACCTCGATGCGGAAGTGCGGAGTGTCCTCGTAGGACGAGGTGATTCTGGGGACGTAGAAGACGAGGAAAATCGCTACCGCGAATACCGCTCCTGCACACAACGCCGCTTCGACTCCGCGCAGGAGGATGGCGCCTGCCGTCTCCACGTAGCCGGTTCTCACGAGCGATTGTGCCGTCGTCATGGCGATACCCGACAACAGCAACGCGCTGGCCGCGAACGTGGCCATTCCCATAGTGACGATATTGGCGCCGTCACTCGACGTCGGAAGAACCCGCCCCGCGACCTGGATGACCACCACCATGACCAGGCCGACGGCACCGGTACCGAACCCGAGACTGGTGGTGATCTCGCGGACGGTGTCGATCATCGCGGGCGGAAGGCGACGGTAGGGTTCCGCCGGCCACGTAGTCGGGTTGGTCACGGTCGCTGCTTCCAGTTCGTCGAGTGCGACGTCGATTCCGTTGTGGTCCTGGACCACGGGGCACCGAGAGGCCGCCTTGTCTGGCTCGTGGCATGGTCCATCCTGAGTTCGTGGGTGAGCGAACCCTGTGCGCGGACAGTGGTGAAGATCGACGCGATGCCGGTCCCGAACACGCCGGTCTGCTTCTGCGCATCCGTGCGGTACCTGCTGGCCCGCATTCCGTCCTGCATGGGCAGGACCATGATTTCGTGTTGTTGTCCCATGGTCTACTCCGGGCCTTCGGTCCCGGCGGGAAACGCCAGCCTGAAACTGATTCGCTTGTGGCTATTGATCTGCTGCGCGGGTTCGTGGATGAGCACGCTTCCGGGCACGAGCATCGCCGCCGCACGGGGGTTGAGGACGGCGGCGTCGATCTGGGTGGGTGGCCGTCCGTTCGGGGCGGGAAAGTTGGTGGGGGTGTAGTTGCGGGCGAGTTCGCCGACGTGGCTGAACCCGACACCGCCCACGCGGCCGCCGGGTTTCCGTGTCAGCCATGCGCGGCGCCAATCGCGTCGGCCGCGCCGCCACCGGCCGCACAGATAGTCCAGGGCACGAGTGTCGAACGGGAAGTCCCCTGGCACCGGAATTCCGTCGGGGAACAGCATGCGGGGCGCGTACTGCCACAGTTCGTCGAAGTGCTCGACGTAGTTCGGGGGTTCGAAATTGGGTCCGGAGGGATGGCCGAACCAGTCCCCGAGGACCATGGTCGGCAGTTCCGCCTGTGCTCCGTAGGGGCGGAAAGGTTTGACGTCGTGCAGGCGTTGATCGCCGTCCGGGTGCCCGTGAAAGCCGAAGAGATAAAACTTCTGGTCTGGCGAGTCCCGTAAGGACAGTAGGGCGCGGTTGGCGTTGCGTTCGAGGAAGCCGGGGTCACCGTCCCCGCTGTCCCAGGTATGAACGTGGACGATGTTGGCGTCATACAGCAGAGCGGGACCGAGATCGCCCCACTTGTTCGGCAGGCAACCGGGCCGGATCACATAGCTGCGGTCGCGGAACGCGGTGTTCAGCGCGTGCTGCGCTTGCCCGATGCCCTTACCGCCGAAGACCCGCCAGAAATTGCCTTCGCCGATGATCCCGGCGTCGGGGGTGCGGCCGTCCGCGCCCAGCAGTTCCACCAGCCCGTCCATGACGTAGACGGCGGACTGGTCGTGCTCCGCGCCCCCGTGGTCGAAATTCACGTAGGTGATGTCCAGCTCGACGCTCATCTACTCCGCCCCCCTGCCGTGACCCGGCAGGACAGGCAACGCGGCCGGTTCGTCCGGCGCGACGCGGGGGAGCAGGCAGGGTTGGCTGGGAGTGTCCTGGCTGCTGCATGCGCCGAAGAGCAGGCAATGCGCAATGTCACGGGGCTGGCGGCGTCGGGCCTGGCGCTCCAGATCGCCGAGCACCGCGGTGAACGGGAGGGCGTGGACGCCCATGACCAGGGGGATGCTGCGATGCCGGGCGCAGCCGATCAGCGCCCCGCATGAGGAGAAGTGGGCGTTCCAGTGGTTTCCGCGCAGAACGAGCTCGACCTCGAGTTCTTGAAGGTTGTCGTCCAACGCGGCCAGGCGGCGGTCATCGGTGTCGAGCGCACCCTGGAAGCTCGCCGGGTAGCTGAGCACCGCGGTGGTGTGGGTGTCGCGGTTGACGATCGTCCAGCCACGCCACTGGAAGTAGGTCAGAAGCGGGTCGACGGTTCCGTCGTCCGGTGGCGGTAGTTCGTCGTGGCGGGTCGTGAGAATTGGGTCGATGACCGCGCGGATTCGGGTACGTGCGATGTCGAGGATGGTCATGTCCTTCGTCAGTCTGCGGATGCGATGTGCTGTAGCGTGCCGAACATGGGGCCAGGTCAGGTGATCGCCGGTCGTTGTGGAGCTCGGTGCCCTTCTGGCCGGACCGCTACGCATTCATGACGACTATCAATGGTGAGCGCGGTCAGCGCTCTGTTTGGTTTTGTTTTCAATGTAGCTGACGGCCCATTCAAACAATTGTTGTCGCGGCATCTCCAGTGCGTCAGCTAGCTTGACAACGCTGGATACGCTGCTAATGCCGTTGGTGCCACTTTCGAGTTTCGACAGTGTCGAATCTTTCATGCCCGCACGCCGTTGTATCTCTCTTTGTGAGAGGCCGCGCATGCGCCGGACCCGGGTTATCAAGGTGCCAAGCGGCACAGTCAGCCCGGAGTCGAGGTCCGGAAAGCTCACTCTCTGCGGTGCCGTCTTGTTGTGTGTCATGTCAACCTGAAACATCGGAGGGCGGGCTTCGCGCAGAAGATCGCGATCAGCAGGGTCACGGCGAGGACGATCGGCAGATGCCCAGGGCGGGCCGGCGGGTGTCCGGTATTCACGCGGCCTCACCCGTCATCGCGGCGATCGCGGTGGCGGCACCGTCGAGGTCGGGGACCGAGGTGGCCCGAGGGTTCTGGCGAAGGTCGGCGGGCAAGGTTTCGCGGGTGGTGACGAGGATCGCGGCTGCGCAGCCGGCGGCGAGCGCGCCGCGGATGTCGTCGTCGACGCGGTCACCGATGTGCACGATGTCGTGCACGTTGATGCCGTGTGTGGCGGCGATGATCCTCCAGCCGTACGGCTGGGGTTTCCGGGCGCCGAGCTGGAAGCTGGCGAACACACCGTCCAGGTGCTGTCCACAGTGGAGGTCGAGGTCGTCGAGTCGCCGGGGCCCGGCGATACAGGACACGTTGGTCAGCGCGACCACGGAGGCGATCGCGGCCAGCCGGGTCAAGGCGGTGAATGTGTCCGGGTAGGGGGTGAAGCCTCCGGTGTCCCAGGTTTCGGGCCAGGCGTGGTCGGGGATGAGCAGCAGCTCGCGTACTTGCCGGGCGACGCCGGGTGTCAGTTCGGGGGTGACGTGGAGGATGGTGCGGTCGACTTCGGCGGAGTAGGTCGGTGCCCCAGCGATCTCCCGGAGTACGTCGGCGGTGCCGGGCCGGTCGAACTCGCCGAGTGTGTGGCCGACGTCGACGGTGATCAGCACGCGGTCACCGCGCCGGATGTCGTGGCGGTGATCCACGCGAGGTGCGCGGTGACGTCGGTGAGGACCATCGGTAGACCGAAGGAAAGCCCTTCATTTGGTCCACGGCTGATGAGGCCGACTACCTCAAGCATGTCCGCGTCGGACGCGTCCGGCATCGCGAAAACGGGTTGCCCGGAGAAACCCGGTCCGAGCGGGTGGTCCTTCGGTACCGCGGCGCTGAGCTCGCCGTGGCTGAGGCCGAGGAGCATTCCGCTGCGGGGATCGATGATCGTGGTGTCGACCTGGGCGAGGACGCCGTCGCCGTCGTTGCCGCCTGGCCAGCCGAATGTGCGGACGGTCTGCCCCACTTGGGCAGGACTCGTCGCGAGCCGGATCGAGGGCGGGTCGACGGGTTCGGCGAGTTCGACGAGGAGGATGTCACCGACCGCGCCGGAGAGCTTCCCCGGCCGCTGGGGGCGGAACGGGCCAGGTATCGGGGTGTTGATTCGGCGAACGATGCCGGTTCGGACGTCCCGGCCGCCGATCCGGGCGTAGAAGGTCTTCTCGGCCAGCAGTGGCTCGCCGCGTTTGCGGCCGATGTCGCTGAAGATGTGCGCGCACGTCAGGACCCAGCGGTCCGAGATCAGGACACCGCCGCCACACAGGTGGTCCATGACATCGGGGTGAGTCGGAGCGTCGTAGTAGAAGGCGACCGACCAGGGAAGCTCACTGGTGGTGGGGCCGAGGACGGGCTGGCTGACTAGCGCGTCGAAGGACGCTTGGTAGAAGCGGGCACTGTCGCCACCGGGAATGGCGTTCCGGAGAAATTTGAACATGAGAAGTAGTCCTTGATGATGGTTCGGATAGCAGATATCGGCATGAGCCACGGGTGTCGACCGCGGGATGTGCGGCCTTGCCGGGCTGCTGAGATGTGAAACGTGGGAGCGGATCGGTGGCGGCCGTTGCTGGACTGCCACCGACCCGCTGTGGTGCTATCCCGCGAGCGTCAGATCCGACTGCGTGATCCGCGTGTGCGGATCACGCTCGTGGATGGTGCGGACCATCCACGCCAGGAATCGTGGCTCCGCGATCTTGGTGTAGACCGTGGAGCTGACACAGGACTGCGTGTGCGACCGCGACCCGAGTCCAATCAGGACCCAGTCGCGCCCGTACCGCTGCAACGCTCCACCACCGGAGTCGCCGGCACACGCGGTACCGCCGCCCGGGGAAGTGCCCAGGCAGATCTCGCCGCGTCCGATGCCTGCCTCGGCGCAGTCGGCGTTCGGGGCGATCGGGACGTCGAGCTGCCGCAGCCACTGGGGTGCCGGGGCACCCCAGTGGGCCGGGTCCGGATCGGTCATGCCCCACCCGATCATCCGGGCCTGCTGCCAGGCACGCGGGAAACCGAGCTTCGCGGGCTTGACCATCCAACCCGGGACCGGGTGATCCAGCTGGATCAACGCGAGATCCCAGACGTAGCCGTCTCCATCCGGCATACCCCACTCCCAGGGGTCCGGGAGCGAGATCGACGTGACCTTGCGGACCGCGCCGCCGGAGTGCCGGTTGGTCGACCCGATCCGCAGCGTGTACTGCGACGGATCCTGCGGAACCGCCTGTGTACCCACTCCGGCCCGCCGCGGGGGCGGTGCTTGCTGGAACGCCCGCCACGCCACCTCGCCCGCCATGCCGGCGCGTTGCGGCGCGGGAGGCATGACGGACAGGCAATGGGCGGCGGTGAGCACGAACCGCGGATGGATGAGCGCACCGTTGCAGGTGTGCCAATCCTTCACGCCGTTCTTCAGGAGTTGGATCGACCCGGCGCCGGCGTAGGCCTCCGGCGCGCGTTCGCCGCCGACGATCATCGGCGACACATCGTCGCCTCCGGTGTCAACGGTGACCGGGCTGGTGCTGGCGGGTGCGGCCAGGGCCGCACCGTGGTTCCCGCCGTCGGCGGCAGCGACCGGCGCGCCACCGAGACCGGTGGCGACGAACGCCGCCACAACGGCCACGGCGACGCGCAACCCGCCACGGCGGCGGGCTCTCGTACTTGCTTTCACTGTTTCCCTTCTCTCGTGCATTTCGACGCTCACACGGGATGCGCGAGCGCGACTGTGGGCCACCAGGTACACCGGTGGCGGTGCGCGATGATCTGCGTGGCTGATCGACGACGCTCGGCATGCCAGGCTGTTCCGCGCACGGCTCCGTCGAGTACGACAGCCGGTAGGACGGGGACACCGCGGACCTGCACCTGCCTGTCACCGACCGCGCGGGGTTTTCGGTGCCACGCCGCAAACTGCCCTCACGTGAGGGCGTCCTCGGCTGGCTGTGTAGGCACGTCTGCGGGCATCTCACCCACGGGCCGTCCCGCGCCGGCTGTCGGTGGGTGGCCGTGGTCGGCGGCCGCGCCGCGGCGGGCGGCGTCGACGAGATGCTCGTACAACCCTTGCTCGGCACCGCGGGCAGGCGACTCGGCCATCCACGTGACCGGCGTGCCGGCATCGGAACGCACGACGACGAGCCGCACCGCGCAGCGCGATTCCACGTCGACGAAAAGGTGTTCGCGATCCGAGCAGCGGTGCACGATCCGGCGGCCGAGAAGGCCGGACAACCGGGCTCCGGCATCCTCACGATCCAAAGCCGGGTCGTAGTCGACTGGGCTCAGGCGGCGTGGGTGCAGGGCGAGGAGGGTGACGAGGGCACGGTCGACCAGGTCGTCGAGCGCGGCGTCCTGCGCGGGCATGTGGTCGGCGGCGGGCGGGCGCGGCGCGGTCGAGGCGGTCACGATGACGCCTTGGTCGCTATCGCGCACCACACCGGCAGGTCCGGTCCTTGTATGTCCGCGGGCTGCGGTCCGGCCCAATGGGCGATCGGGGCTACTCCGGGGGACTCGAGGTGCCATCCGCTGAACCAGCCCTCGACCTCTTCGCGGTCTCGGAGCGTGAGCTGGGGTTCGGGTGTGGTGGCTAGGTGCTCTGCCAGGGCGTCCAGTGCCGCGGCTTGCTCGGTCCCGGCGGCAGCGTGGCCGAGGGCGCTGACCCCAAGCATGCTGCCGTCGGCGACCTCGTGGTGGTAGGCGCGGATCAGCGCTGCGACGTCATCAGGCCAGTGCGACGGGTCGCCGACCATGGTGAGGCACAAGGGTTTCCCGAGGTCCAGCGACCAGTCCCCAGGCTTGTGGACGTGGTGCAGCGGCCTGTGCACCTCGTGGACCGCCGCGGGGATGGCCGCGGCCCGGGTGTCGTCGCCGTGCAGGATCTGGGCCTTCTCCAGGGCGAGATGCAGGTGCGCGGCGGGAATCTCCTCGCGGGCCACCATCACCGTGGTGGGATCTGCGACGTGGGCTTTCACGATCGTGTGCGGGGTGGTCTGGTTCGGCCCCGACGGCAGTGGCGCGCGCAGTATGACGAACTGGGTGATCTTCTTCCGCGCGGCGTGCGCGATGACCTTGGCCAGAAACTGTTGCTGTGCGCGCAGAGCCCATCGGTAGCCAGGAACAGCAGCGTCGACCATCGTGGCCAGAATTCGATCGGCCTCGAAGATACCCATCTCGGTGATAGTCCGCGGCGGGTCGTCGGCGAGGACGCCGTTGACCCGGGCGACGGTCGGGGCTGCGAGTTCGGTCGCGTGGTGGGGAAGTGTCCCGTGTGGTGGGAGCGAATACGGATCGTGTGTCATGAGGTTCGGGTGCTCCTGTAGGCGGGAACGAGTCCGTGAGACGGGGTGCGGACCGGGCGGACCGCTACCCGCGTGATCAACGCCAAGGATGAGTCCGATGTGGACAGTGGTGAGCTGTGCACTGGTGCGCGGGCGGTTCCGGCGCGGCCGAAGGTCGTGGTGTCCCAGGTGTGGGGGTGGTGGCAGAGAGCGTCGAATTCGGGGGCGGTGCGCAGGATGAGGGGTGTGCGGGTGTGGTGCTCGAATACAGCGCACGCGGCTGGCAGGCCGGTTCCCGCCGGCGTATCTGGGATAAGCGGAGGAACTTGGCTGGCCATGACGCAGCTTCCGGGAGGCAGGACATTCCACAGGCCGGCCAGCAAAGCGTGAGGATCACGGGTGTGTTGCAGCGCGGTGGAGGCCAGCACACAGACCGGTTCGTCCAGGGCGAGCGCACCGATGCCCTGAGCCGAGCGCAGGCACTGCTCGATCCCGGGAGTGGCGGAGAGCCAGTCGACGTCGGGGTCGAGGCTGCAGTTCGTGACGATCCGGGTCCGTACCGCGGTTTCGGCGTCATCCAGCAGATAGAGCACGTGCCAGCCCGCCCCCGCCGGGAGAAGCTCGTGAGCCAGACGCAGCGGCGCGAGATCGGGACTGAAGACGACGGACCGGCGGATCCCCGCATCGAGGGCCTTGTCGACCACTCGGTTCCGGACGCGGTACTCCGCCGCGATCGTCGCCCAGAAACCCGGTAGGGCCCGGCGGAGAAGCGACGCCACGGTGTCGGACTCGGCATGCCCGCGGACTCCCGCCAACGCCGCCCGGATCTCCGCGAGCGACACGAACGGCCCAGGGTGGCCGCGATCGGGCCCTGTGGAGGGGTCGGGTTGGCTGGTGTGCTCAGGCATCGTGGCGTGCTTCCGTGTTCGCAGGATCTGGGTTTAGCGACGCACGTGCGGTGCGTGGCCAGTTCTCGGCATGGACGAGTGCGGTTACGTACCGGGTGGCGGGGGAGGGATGATCAGTTCAGACATCTGGATCGGCTGGCGGAATTTCTTGCCGTAGCGCTGCATCAGGTCCGGGACGCGCTGCAACTCGGTCATGACCGGGTCGCTGCGGTACACCGGCAACTCCATCAGGGCGGCGGTGTCGGCGTCGATCCCTTTCAGGTGCTTGACCGCGACGTCCTCCACCAGCTTCCGGGTCCCGGCTGCTGCCGCCGCGTCCCGCATGGCCCGCTGAAAGCCCGCGATCGCTGCCGGGTTGCCGGCGGCGAAGTCGGTGGTCGAGGCGTACAAGCCGATCGGGAAGCCCTGCGCGGAGCCGGTCGCCGGATCGGCGACGGGGTGCAGACCGTGTTGTTTCTCCGCCGCGGTCGCGAAAGGTTCCGGGAACAACGCGGCCTCGATATCGCCACCTACCACTGCGGCCGCCATGGCCCCGAATTCCAGGTTGGTCCAGGTCACCGAATTCGGGTCGGCGCCGTGGTCGGCCATCAGCGACTTGGTTAGCGTGTCACTCACGCCACCTTCGGCGTTGCGGCCGAGCTTCTTCCCGGCCAGGTCTGGGACCGACTGCACCGGTCCGTACTGGCGCGCGAGGACCCTCATGGTCCGCTCACCGGCGACGGCGGCCTCGGCGACGATCTTCAGCGGGAGCCTGCCGTCAACGGCGTTGACGAAGGCGATGTCGCCCGCATAGGCAATATCTGCGTCGCCGCCGGACAGTTTGGTGATCGCGTCCTGGCCGCTCGAAGCCGGGACCAGCGTGACTGCGATGCCCCGCTGGGCGAAGAGCCCGTGGTCGATCGCGATATGCAGCGGTGCTACGTCTGCCAGCGCCAGAGCCGCGACCTTGACCGGGATACCCGGGCCAGGAGGTGGCTCGTCGCCGCCGAGCAAGCCGCACCCGGCCGTGACGGCGAGAAGAGCGGCACCGGCTGCCACGTGGATGCCGGTACGGACGAGCCTGTGACGCGAGAGAGAGGATCTCATCGGGAGTTCTCCGGGATTGACGAAAGAGCGCCGGGCCGGACACGACCAGGCGGGGAACAGGGGATGACGACTGCGGGGCCGTGTCAGCGGCGCAGGCGCCGTCGGGACGACGTCCGGCGGTGGGGTGCGTCGCCGCGCAGGAGCAGGCCGGCCAGGGACTCCGGGCAGGCGCTGCGCGGTTGCATTTCGGGCTTGTCCAGTTGGTCGCGGTGCAGACCCGCGTCGGCCAGGATCGTCCAGAGTGCCGCGGCCCGGCCGTCCTCCGGGACACAGTTCTGGTGAGCGAGGGTGAGCACGCGATGCCACAAGAAGGTGAACTTCGGATCCGTCAGGACCCAGCCACGGAACAGACCTTTGCGTGCAGCGCGCCCCCGCTGCACCGCCGTCCACGCGACCGTGTACGCGGGCCCCTCGATTTCAGCGAGCATGTCCTCGACACCGAGATTTCGTGACAGGGTCGCGAGGATCGCGCGGCCACACGGCGCGGCCAGGTACTCGACCGCTGTGCCGTCGAGAACCTCGACACGTCCACTGCGGACGCTCACCGCGCCGGCGAGGACGAGCTCAGCGAGAAGTCCGCGCGCTACCGCGGATCTGTCTCGATGGGACTGGCGCGGGACGACGTGATCGCGGTGGTCTTCCTCGGTCGCGGACAGCACTAGCGCCGGAAGGAACGTCGGTCTCTCGTCGTCCACACGCGTCGTGGAATGTGGTGGTTCAAGCAATGTGTCCTCCGTTGGGGACGAGCGGCCGGGTCGGGGCGGCCTTTTCAGGAATACGGGCGCCTAGCAGTACGGCCAGGGTTTTCCCTTGTGCGCCACGGCTCCCACGTTGTAGTCGTCGACGGCGACGTGCTCCAGAATCGGGCCGGGCGGGTACCACTTCGAACACGGAACCAGCGCCGGCGCAGTTGTCAGCGGACTGGGAACGACGAGCGGGAGGCCGCCGAAGAACGTGGCGATCTCCGCTTCCGGGCGGCAAAGCCGCGTACCGAAGCTCTCTTCGAGGGCATCCGCCGCCCTGACGGCCGCCGCGTGGTCGGCGGCGCCGTCGGGGATGCACAGGTGGCTCGCGGCGACGAACGATCCATCGGGAAGCGTGTCGATCTGCCCCGCAGTGACCTCCGCCGGGGTCGTGTCGCTGTCGGACGGCAGAAACGGCAGCGTGGCGCAGTGCAGCAACGCGACCGGTTCGGAGGCGTCCAGCGGAACACTCGAGCTTTCGAACAGCCGGGTCAGCAGGGCCGGGTCGTAGATGTCGTCGTGGATCACACGAACGACAGGCCCACGCTCGTTGGTCCTCGTGTCGAACTCGAGCGCATGGGTCGCGATGTCCAGTTCCGGCTCCACATACACCACGACTGCGTCAGGGGCATCACGGAGAATGAGCTTGTGCAGCGGCGCGGCACTTGTTTCACATTGATCAACGCCGAGCAGTACAAAGTGAGACACCTCAGCGCGGCTGATCAGCATGCGGCACACCCGAACCCGGAACCAGAAATCCTCGGTGAACAGACGCTTTGCGCCCTCGAAACCACCCGGCAGCACCTGAGCGATCTTGTCGGCGGCCTTCCGGTCCTCGACGTAGTTGTCCTTGCCGCCGACCAGCGCGTCGATCACCCGCACACGACTACGCCGCTCGTGACCCGCCAGCTGCTCTGACGGCATCAACCGCGTTGCGGCGACACTGGAGCCCACGTGCAATGTCCTCTCGATTTTGTTGGGGTGATCTTCAGGTCGTGTGGAGCGAACGACCAGGAAGGTCGACCGGGCGGTGGCTGAAGCAACCGGGCGGTCTGGGTGTTTGAGCAGTAGAAATAGCTCTGCGTGTTCGGCGATTCTTCGAGGCGTCAGGCATGGAAACCGCTCTGAGGTGCACGGCCCAATGCTGGGCCGAAGGACTGCCGTCGGCTTCGTGGCTGACTTCCGCCGAGACGGCCAGGCGCTGGTGGCCATGACGTGACGCAGTCCGTCGGCGGCACACCCAATCGCGCGTGCCTTCTGCGTAAGGCGCTCTCCCCGGTCAGGCACGGTTTCGACGCGAAGGGCGATAGAGGTCCTCGCCGGTCATCGCATTTACCGCCATCACCGGGGGCCCTCGACGCGCGGCAGGTCCTGGCGATTGCTCGCGGGCATTGATCAGGTCGCTTGTCTCGGGGACAAGTGAACGCGGCGCTTGGTCCGTGGTCGATCGCAAACCCGCGGCGCCATCTGCCGTCCTGGTTGCTGCGCACGAGTCCGACGATCACTTCGATCGCCTGGCCATGCGTGATGACGACGAGCAAGCGATGCTCTTGTCGCCACCACCGAGTTCTCATACCAGGAACTTTGTCGCAGAGTGATCGGTGGCAACACGGCCCGTGACGGCTACTTGGGTGGCAAGACCGACGCGAACTAGGCGTGAAAGGCATAGATCAGCCGGATCGGCGCCAAGACGCTAGCCTCCGCGACGTGGATCTTCTGCCGTTCGACGACTACGTGCGATCGCTCAACCGGAAACGAATGTCCGCCGGTGTCCTCTACCGCGACGAGAACGACCGGGTATTGATCGTGGAGCCGTCCTACAAAGAGCACTGGGACATCCCAGGCGGCGCCTGCGACGAAGGGGAGCCGCCGTGGCGCACCGCTGCCCGTGAAGTCCGAGAGGAACTGGGCACTGACGATCGGAAACCCGGCGATCTGATCGTCATCGACTACATCTCCGCCGACGACCGCATGCCCGAAGGACTCGCTTTCATATTCGACGGAGGCCTGATCAGCGACGACGACGTTGCGCAGCTCGACATCACCGACCCCGAGATCGTCTCTGTCAACCTGATGCCGCTCGACGCCGCCGCACCCAAGCTGAAGCCGATCCTCGCTCGCCGGGTCGCCGCTGCACTCGACGCCGCCCATTCCGGCCGACTAGTGATTTGCGAAGACGGATACCCCGTCGGGAGTTAGGCTGGACGGCCGGAAACCGGAGGCGCTATGACCGGAGACACACGGACCCCGTTCGCGGAGAACCTCGCCCGGTTCCGCAAAGGGCGGAACCTCTCCCAGGAACAACTGGCCGAAGCCGCCGATGTCGGCATCGACACCGTGGCTCGGATCGAGCAGGGCGTTCGCGCCACGTGTCGCCCGAAGACTCTGAGCAGTCTCGCGACCGCCCTCGGCGTCACGGGCGACGCGCTGCTTGGCGTGGTTCCGCAGCCACACTCCCGCGACGTCGACGTCGCACCGCTTCGGAAAGCCATCACCGCCGACGCCCGCATCCCTGGTCTTGAAGACTTCGCCGAGTCGCGCGAGCTCCTGCCGCTCGCGGAGCTGACGACCAGCGCACACAGCGCCTGGCGCGCTTACGTCGATGGCCACCACAACGAACTTCTCCATGCACTGCCCACCGTGCTCACCGACGCCCGAAGGGTCGTCCGCGATACACACGACGAACAACGGGCAGGTGCGCACCGTGTCCTCTCCACTGCCTACCGTCTCGGCGCCGGAATCGCCGGACGACTCGGCCTCGACGACCTCGCCTACACCGCGGCCACCCGCGCGCTCGACGCCGCCACCGAATCCGATTCCCCCGAAGTCGAAGCCGCGATCTCCCTCCGCTACCTTGCCTGGACTCTCATTCGCCAAGGCCGCGCCGACGAAGCCGAACGCGTCGCCACCGAAGCCGCTGCGGTCATCGAACCCAGAATGCTCGACCGCGACCCCGTCCGGGCCGGCGTCTTCGGCAACCTGCTGTTCAACGCCGCTACAGCCGCGCTCTCATCCGGAAGTGCGGACCGAGCCGAAGACCTCCTGGCGGCAGCACACGCGGCCGCCATCCGCTCACGCGGCGACACCGCGACGGAAGCCGCGATCTTCGGGCCCCGCGTGGCAGCGCTCCAGCGCGTGGACCTCGCTGTCCGCTCCGGAGACCCCGAGCGAGCTCTCCACCTGGCTGGCGAGGTTCCCGAGGTCGAGGGTGGCGACGTTCCTGCGTTTTGGGAGGCGGGCCACCGGCTGTACCTTGCGGCCGCCGCTGCGGAACTGCGCCGCGATCGCGCGGCCTTGGCGTGGCTCGCCGAAGCGAAAGACCTCGCCTCCGATTGGGTGCGCTACCAGCCACTCGGGAAAGCCACGATGAAACGAATCGTCGATCGCGCCACGCGACGCCGTGGCCCGGAGTTTGCCGAGCTCGCCGCTCACTACGACGTAATCGCCTAGGTGTAGGGGGCAGACGCCGTACTTCTACACGAAGACTGGCTGGCCTCGTCCTACCTCCTAGCACGGGAGGTCGAACAAGCGGTGGAGATACTCGGCGACGCGGCGGAGCTGCCTGCCGGCGTCAGTTCGGTACGTCCGGCGCGGGGAACTAAAACGGTGGCGTGCCGCCTGGCCCGCTACTGCGCATGCCCTGCCGTCGCCGACTTGCTCGCTCGCCTGGGGCTCTAGCGGGGTCGGGTCGCGTCCTCGGCCCAGGCCAGATAGTGGGCGGAGCCCCTGACTAGCTCGACGGCTGTCACCTCAGGCTTGTTCCACGGGTGATTCGCGATGATGTGCGCTTCTAACTCGGCGTACCTTCCATCGGTCGTCTTGAACGTCACGTTGAACTCTTCACCTTGGCCAGACTTGCCAAGGTGCCAGAAGAACGAGGTGACCGGTCCGACGACCTGCGCGGTGGCCGCCAGGCAGGCTGCGACGGCTGAGGCCGCGAGCTTCTCGCCGGACTCGCGGTCTGGGGTGGCTGTGGTCACGACAAGGTGATCTGTCATGCCGGCAGCGTAGGGCCACAACCAACTCCGAAGCCCGTGCGCGAACCATCCACTGTTCATCGTGCCGAATCGCGTCTGTACGAGGTGCAGCCTTCGGGATCGGCCGTCCACTGCCGACGTTCGCTAAGGTCGGGGAACTGCGTTGTCGACAACCTGAACGCTTTATGCAGCTCCGGGGCCGTTGCGGTAGAAGCAGGGCCAGGAGGTCCCCAGTGCATGACCAGAGAAAGGGCATGGCCAGCGTGATCCGCTCCGTTGTGTTCGACGTCGGCGAAACGTTGATCAAGGACGATCGGGAGTGGGGGGCGTGGGCCGATTGGCTTGGAGTCCCGCTGAATACCTTGTCCGGCCTGGTGGGAGCGGTTACGGCGGCTGGCTTCAACAACGCTGAGGCGTTCCAGCTCATCCGACCCGGCTTCGATCTTGCTGCCGAGCGGCAGCTACGGGAGCAAGCCGGTGTTGGCGAGCGGATCGAGGAGTCGGATCTCTATCCCGACGTCCGGCGCGCACTCGAAGCCCTGAAGGCTTCGGGCTATTGGCTCGGGATCGCGGGCAACCAAACCGATCGCGCCGCCGAGCTACTCCGGCGACTCACGTTGCCCGTCGATGCCATCGCTACGTCCGGCGAGTGGGGAGTCGCGAAACCAGACGGCGAGTTTTTCCAGAAAGTTGCCGAGCTCGCGCCGGGGGAGCCGCACGAGATTCTCTATGTCGGCGATCATCGGGACAACGACATCGTGCCCGCCCGCGCCGCCGGGTTGCGATCAGCCCTGGTCCGCCGCGGCCCGTGGGGGTACTTGTGGGCCAGCGATCCGATCATCCGCGAGAACGCTGACTGGGTGATCGACTCACTCGCCGAACTTCCTGGCCTGCTCACTTCCTGACTACAGCCCGGAACCGCTTCGGCTCTGCGGCTTCACCAGGCTGGCAGCGAAACCCGCGAACGCATCACGCAACTGTCCGCGTGCGGTGAGCTCGAGGTGATCGACCACGTCGATGACCTGCGAATGTTCACGGACGTGCTCAGGTGCGATGCGCCCGGCCTCCCTGAACGCGCTCAGCACACGTTCGGGCTGATCGGCGAGGTGGAACGCGCGTCCCAGGTCGATGTAGAAATGTGAGCGGCGCTCCGCGGGCATCGTGATCGGTGGCGCCCAGCTGCTAGCCAGTCGCAAGGCGCCGCCGACGTCGCCGAGTTCCACGGCAAGTGACAGCTGATGGATACGCACGGACGGCACGCCGAACACCGTTCCCAGGTGGACGCCCTCATTCACCTGCCGCGCTGCCTGCTTCGCTTCCTCGATGTGGTCGCGCGCTCGCAGTGCGCTCCCAGCCCGCGCGGCCATGACGGCCGCACGCATGTGCAAGGTGCCGTACGTGGCCGCTGCGGTCTCGGACGCGCTGACGCGAATCTTGTTAGCCGCCGCCGTCAGCATGCGGCTACCGGCATCCAGGTCATGGGTTGCGAAGTAGATCTCGCCCCGTACATATGCGGCACTCCCGACGAGCAGTTCGTCTCCGGACTGCGTCGCGGCGGTTCGCATCAGGTCGATGATCCGTGCCGAGAGGTCGTAATACCCGAACTTGTCCGCGATCGCATCAGCTGCCCGATACGTGCGAGCGAGCAGGCCGGCGTAGTGAGGCTTCAGCGTCGGCGGTGCGGAGAGGATCGCTCGGTGCAGTTCAGGCAATAGCTCGTTGACGTCGGCCGCCAGCACGGCATAGCCAGATTGCAGCCGTCGTGCCACGACCGTTTGAACTGCCTCCGTCAGCTCGGAAAGAGGGCGAACAGGTCCGTCCTCGGGCAGATCCCGAGTGTTCAGGACGCGACGAAGCTGCGGTATGTCCGAATGCACCACGCTGGGCGCAGGGCTTCCCGGTCGTGACGAATCGTCTCGCCAGTTGATGACGTTCTTGCCTGCGCTGCTCAACTCGGGGGAACCGTCGGGACGAACAGGTGCAGAAGGGACGTCACCGTCTGTCGGTTCTGCCTCCATCTTGTGGTCAGCGAATGGTTCATGTGTGTTGTCGGTGGGGGGATCAAGGTGTAGGGCGAGTTGCCGGCGGGTGACGCGGAGTTCCGCGGCGAGACGTTGCTGGAGGAAATGCGTGCCGGGTTTATAGGTGCCGTTCTCCCACTGGCGAACCGTCTTCACGTCGATGCTGAGGGCTTCCGCAAGGCTCTCCTGCGTGTGGCCTGCTGCCTTACGATCTGCAACCAGCCCTAGGCGTGGAATCTTCACCAAAGTCCTCTCGACAAGTTCATGACCCGCATCGTCGCTGGTCAACGCTACCAAACTCCCGGTTCGCTTTCGGTTAGCTGGCGGGATCGGCTTGGTTGGAACGCCCGGCTAGGCCGCCCCGAGAAAGTCAGCCCGCGTGTGCCAAATCGCGACGTCGTCCCGCCCACTGCGAATCGGCCCAGCCGGGTGGCATCTCGGCAAGCCGGTCCGGCGCGCCCTGGCGAGAACCCGAATGGTCGCCGGGCTGGTGCACCACGAATACCTATTGGCCCAAGAGAGGCTGCCTGCGGTTGATGCGGAGTTTATGGCAAGGCGCCGCTGAAGAACGAGTGTGTGAGGCCTGTAGGTGCCGGTCTCCCCGTTGCCGACGGTTTTCACGTCAAACCGAGCGCTGAGGGGCAGCTCTCCTGAGTACGGCCTGCTTGCTCACGATCAGTGACCAGTCTCGGCGTGGAATCTTTCGCAAAGTCCACTCAGCTAACCATCTGCACGAATCGTCGCTGGTCATAGCCATCAAACGTCCGGTTTGCGCCCGGTTACGCGTGGGCGGGCGCCCTGGTCGGGGCAGTTGGCGAAGCGCAAGATCATGTTCCTGAAGGAGCTGGATTTCGTTGAGCCGCCGCCGAGCCTGACCGATGCGGGTGCGGCGTCGTGTATCCGACTGCGGCTAGGTCGTCTTGTGAGGGAAGAGTCGTGAAAGTTGTCCGCTGTATTGCACATGTCGCTCCAGTGAGGAGAAAACAAGCGGCGTATGAGTGTTGATGCCACAACAGCGATCTCCACCTCTGACCGGTATTGGATGGTTGCGTCGGGTGCCTCCTTTGCAGGTGGGAGGGATTTACTATCTCGCTGGGGTGTCGGCGGTTCACTCAAGCCTCGTTCATGCGCTTGATCTCGATGTGTGGAGCCAGAGCCAGCTCCTTCTTCCGCTGTGTCTGCCGGCTTCGTTGCGCGCCGATCATGTCTGCGAAGGCCGTCGGGGTGTACCAAGGTTCCGCACACGACGGTCCCCTGTGGACTGTCATTGTTGTTGGGAGAGGCTTTCTGAAGCGGCTACGACGTGGTTTCCGATCGCCTCCGATCACAGCACCACGCCTCCAAGCCCTCGAATCTGGTGGTCTCCAGTCCGGGCAGATCGTTTGTTGCAGGATTTTCAGCAGGATCCGGAGGCGTACAAGCAGGCCCGTTCGCACCGCACCGAGGTCAGACGCTTGGCGGACTTGGTGGCGCGGGCGCCGGTTACTGAGGTTGTCAGTGTTAGGGGCGATGTGCTGTCGCACAGCGGAGATCTGGTCGAGCCCGGCACTGGGAAGGACGTCACGGTGCTTGTCCGCCGTGTGTTGGCTGGCGTTGGCGCTTGTAGAGGGGATTCGGTGTGCGCAGAGGTTTTGTGTGGTCCGGTCAGGTCCGGTTCATGACCTACAACTTATCGGATCATGTCCCCGTAGTCGCCTGCTGCAAGCCGACTGGCATAGCCGAGTTCCACTGTGAGAGTGGCGGTGGGTAGGGGACGGGCATGTCGCCGTCCTACCGGGTTGGGTTGTACTACCGGGCTCGACGGCGACGGCGGCAGGGGAGCTCGGTGATGCCGTGCCGCGACGGTGTGATGGCGCGGATGCCGTGGCAGCGCAGCAGTGTGAACCCGCGGGCCGCGCAGTGGTCGACGATCGGCGAGGCCGTCATCGAGTCGGCCGGTGACGACGCCGTGGATGCTGATTGGTCCGGGCCGGGGGAGAACAGGGCGGTGTTTGTGCGCTGGATGCCGCGCTACGAGCGGTCGCCGGATCGGATGTGGGCCGTCCTGGAATGGCGGGCACACAAGGTTCTCGTGGTCGACATCGCGGTTCTGGTCGGCGTGCCGGAGGCGAAAGTGTGGTCGTGGCTGCGGCGGCATGCGCGTGAGGCAAGGAAAGAACGGGAAGCTGCCGCGCTGACGCGGCGGCCGATGAGTGGGGAGACGACGTGACGGGCACCGAGCTGCGGTTACGGACCGCGACAGCGAACGTGAAACGTGGGGGATGCAACCGCCGGACCCGGTTTCACGATCACGATAAGCTGGCGGCGACCTTGTCCGCGGCTTCGCGAGGCGCCGCACGCGCTCGGCCGAGCATGGTGCTGCTGATCGCGGCAGTCGTGGCCGGATGCGGTCCAGCCCCGGTGAGCCCGCTGCCGCCGTCGCCGACGACAACCCGGACGATCGGGCTGACGACCCAGGTGCCGCCGTATGCGGGAGCGCCCGCCGTGCGTGACCCGCTGCCGCTCACCGTGCTGTCCGGCCATCCGCGCACAAGCGCCCTCGCTCCGGCCCAGGTCATGCAGATCCGGGGATCGAGGCCACCGGCAAATCCGACCGCACCGAACCGAACGGGCCGACCTGCCTGTGGGAGAACCCGGTGACCGCGCGGACGGTCAGAGTGGCCTTCGCGACGACACACCGGCAGGGCCTCAGCGCGATCTATCCGTCCCCGGGCCCAGACGAGGGCTGGGTGTGGCGGGTGTGGCGGGAGCTGACGGTGGGTGGGTACCCGGCTGTGGCCACGACACAGGATCCGCAGTGGTACTGCACCGTCACGGTCGGCCTGGCCGACGACGCCGCAGTGGGGGTTTCGCTGGTCGGCCGCGTCGGCGACACCCACGACGTGTGCGCGGCGACCGGCCCGGTCGCCGAGCTGGTCGTCGCCATGCTGAAGAAGGGAGCCGGCCGGTGACGGAGAGGGCGTCATCTGGAGGTGTATGGCGCGACCGGACGGGGCGGCGGCCGACGGTGGTGGCAGACCACGTCGGGTGGTGGTTCGACGGTGAGGGGCGCTGGCGGCGATTGCTGCGTGGGGGATCGGGCGCGGTGTGGCTGGCCGTCGCCGCGCCGCGCCCTGACGGTGGCCACGACATCGCCCTTGACCTCGTTGCCGGACGGCCTGGCAGCGAACCCGAGGTCGACGTCATCGACCCCGCCATACTTGTCAATCAGGGATCCACGTTGAGCCAGAAACTCCTCGCGGCTGGTCCGGTGGCGCGGGTCCGTGCCGGTGACTTGTGGGAGGCGCTTCTCGGCGCGATCTTCCGATGCACCATGCCGCTCGAGGACGCGCGCACCGTCTACCGGGACACCTCCAAGGCACTCGGGCGGGGCTACGACAGCCCCCTGGGCCGGGAGTGGCTGTTTCCCGGGCCTGCCACCGTTCTCGAGCTCTCGGCGGACGTGTTGGAGGTGCACGGTCTGGGCGTGGTCCGCGATCGGCTGCGGACCGCGGCGTGGATCATCCGGGCTCTGGAGCCCGAGTGGTGGACTGTGCCGTGGGACGGGTTGCGCACCGTTCTGGCGCCGGTGTCGCGGATCGGGTCACTGGTCGCCGACGCGGCGGTCGCCGACCTGTCCGGAGATTTCCGTTTCCTCTCGCCCAGCGACTTCCTGGTCAGGAAATGTGTCCATGCGCTGGATCCCGCGACGTCCTGGCCGGACGACGCCGCGGACTTCGGCGTCAGGTGGCAGGAGATGACCGGCATCCAACGATCGGCGTGGACCAAACTCGTTCTCGCCGGGGAGACCGCGACCGTGACTTCGTGTCGTGACACGCGTCCACGCGGACGCACAGCGGCTGGACACCTCTGTACTGAGACCGGACTTAAGACGTGAACGGAAGACGACATACCACTGTGGACAGACTTGACAGCGTCCGTGCCCCCGCATTGGCCCGTTGCGTCGCAGAGGAGGCTGCGGTGACGATCCGCTGCTACAGCGGGCCGAACCTGCCTGAAATGCTGATGACACCGACGGTCGCCCGGCTCATGTGGGAATGGCGTGCCGGTTATCAACCGGCACTCGCCGCGGTGGGCGCGGAACTGTCACCCCGTCGTCGCGCTGTCCTGAAACGGGCTTCGCCGCCACGCCTGGTGTTCGTGGTGGGCGAGGAGACGCTGACGAGGTTCGAGGCGCGCAACCCTGATCCGGACACCGCGGCGGAGCAGTTGAGAAGTCTTCGTGATGACGCGTGCGACCGACATGTCAGCGTCCTGCTCCATCCGTTGACCGCGCCCGCGCTGCCGTGGCCGGCTGGCCGGTTCACGGTCACCACCGGAGCGGACGGGCGGCATACGGCCTTTGTCGAGACGCTGGGACCGAGCGGGCTTCTGATCGTCCGGGATCCGGAGCACATCGAGGTGTACCTGACGATATTCGCCGCACTGCGCCGCGACAGCGTGAGCGAGGACGCCAGTCTCGTCCGGATCGCCGAGACGCTCCCAGCACGCCAGACGGCGGCCGCCACGGTATCCGGTGACCGGCCGGGTACGCCGATGCGCACCGTCCGAGGGTGAGACAGGTTCGTCGCCCGGGGCGTCACTGCTGCCGGCGCTTAGCTGGTGGGGCGCAGTGCGTGTCGGCCGGTGGCGTGATCGATGTTGCTCAGGTCTGTGAGCAGGACGCTGAGTTCGCGCGGGAGCTGGCACCGGGCTCGGCGGCGCCACTGCGGGCGAGGACATGCTGCGCAGTCGCCGTTGGTGTCGATCTGGTGTTGGTCCAGCAGCGCGCGCAGCGCGCCGGTCAGAATCGGAACTCCCTGAGCCAGTTGTTGCAGGGAGGCGGAGTCGGCCTGGAGTGCGGCGCGGTCGTAGCTGTCGAGACGTGTCGTCACCTCGTCGGTGAACGCCTGCGTGAGGACGTAGGTCACGAGTTCTCCTTACGTGGATGCCGATGTCGTCGCCGGCATCGGACACAACGGCACTGCCGGGTGCGTATCTACGGTGGTGGAGCGTTGCGCGGGAACGACCGTCTCGCAGTCATGCGGGTCTGCTGCCGTGTTGACCGGAAGATCGCAGCCCGTCACTGCGGTGGGGGCGCATTCTCCGATCCGGTCGGGTTCCCGGCGGCCTGGTGGCTGGTGGGGAAGCTCGGTGACCGTGGCGGTGGTCATGGTGCGCCACCGTGCTCCGAAAGCGACGGGAAAGGTCGTTTGGGAGAGCCTGGAGTACTGGTAGGGCGGGACTTTGCCGGTGATCGTGTGCCCGTCGATGACGGCCGTGACGAGAGTGCCGATCCACGGCAGGGCCGGAGCGGTTCTGGTCGGGCTCACGAGGGCGGGCCGGGTTCTGGGCTGGTTGGGGGCACGTGTTTGGGGCCTTTCGTGGGCAGCTGGCGAAGCTTCTTGAGTACGCGTTCCATGACGGTGTGGTCGGGGATCGGCAGCGGGCGGTATACCGGTCGTGCGGTGGCGAACGGGGCCGCTGGCCGTGCAAGCTGCAAGGGCGGCGGGCGGTGGGGGAGCAGGTCGGCGGCGAGCACGGCGACCGCGGGCAGTCTGTGCCGGGGAACCGTGGGGGCCAGCATCAGTACGCTCTCCCGGGCGAGGTCCAGATATCCAGCCAGCGGCAGGTAGGCGGTCGGCGGGTCACTGTGGCGGGCGCGGGCGGCGACGGTTGTTTCGCTTTTCCGGCAGTGACAGCGGCAGACGCAGTGTCGTCGGGTCAGGCGCACGGTCCAGGCGGTGACGTCGCGCTCCGGTTCGGTGTCCGCTGGCCCCCAGGTGTGCTGGTCGCGGGCGCAGTCGCCGCAGCGGGCGGGATCCGGGTGCATGGCACGGCGGCTTATCGGCTCGGCAGGGCGTGAAGGTGCGGGACGTCGGGTTCGAGGATGGTGCGGTGGACCCGAAGGGTCCGGTCCCGGTCCCGGTCCCGGTCCGTGAAGGGAGCGGTCCGGGACGGCGGTGTCGTGATCATCGGGGATCGTCCTGGCCTGATGCGGCGCGGCGGGCATCGAGGACCTGCGATCGCCACATGACGAACCCGTGGCCACATTGGTACGCGGCCCGCTCCCAGGCCCAGGTGTCGCAGCAATGACCTCCGACAGCGAAGGGCACACCGGGCTCGACGACGAGCACGGAATCAGCGGGTGGGACAGCGGTCTGGTGTGGCACAGAGATCAGCTCCTCGAAGGACCGTGATGGAGAAGGGCATGGGGGTGGGTGCTCCGCGCCGGGGCGGGAACGCGCCGGACAGCGGCGGCCGCCTGCGCTGCCCGGCGGCGGGGGCTGTCACGGGGCAGCGAGCTGGTCACGGCGAGTACGGCGCGGAGCACCTGGTCGTGGTGACTATCGGGGTCGGGAGGTCGCCCACGGCGCCGTGGGCGAGCCGGGATCTCACCCGCTCGTTTCCGGCGTTGAGTAGAGGGAGGGTTGGGCGGTTGCTGGTGCGACCGGTCGTTCCTCGGCTGCGAGGGGGAGGGTGTCGAGGATCCGGTCGACGGCGCTTCGCGAGCCGGGGGAGCTGTCGCGCAGGTGACGCCACCGCACCCCGCGGACCTCCGGGGCCCGCATGCGCAGATCCGTGCGGGTGGCGACGGTGGCCATCACCAGCGTCCCTGCCTGCACGACTCCGTGCGCTGTCTGGCTGGTGGCCCCGAGGTGGTGCACCGGGGTGCGGGGGAAACCCCAATCCGACAGAAGCCACGTGGCGGCGTGCTCGATCGAACCTTGCGGTACGTGGGGGACCGAGGGCAATTGCCATTCCGGTTCCTGGAATGGCGGTGTCAGGGTGCATTGCAGGACGTCATCCTGATGAATAATGGCCACCATGAGGCAGGTGTCAGTGCTGTCGGAGGTCACGCTGTTCCTCGCGTTGTCGTCTATTTCCGGATCGGAGGCCGGAGGCGGCCGTAATCCGTTGGTGCCGGGCAGATAGCCGGTGCGTGCCCGGTGTCTCTGCCGTGCTGTGAGCGTGCCTCGCCGGTGCCTGTCGCGGAACCCCGTCGTGTTGCAGCCACTTGCAGCGCGCTGCAATTCGCGTTGCAGCGCTATTGCAGTCCACGATGCTGGACGGCACAGTGGAGCGGGATAGGGAGGGCGGGGACAATGAATTTCCGGTGGACGGCGCAATCGGCGATGGCTCTGAAATCGGCGCTGAACCTGAACCTGGTGTCTTTTGCCGAGCATCTTGGGCTGAGCCCCAGTACCGTCAACCACTGGAGCGCACCTGGATCGTCGGTCACCCCGGGCAGGGAGGCGCAGGAGTTGCTGACCGTCGCGCTGGACCAGGCTTCCGGCGAGGTTCGGAACCGGTTCTGGGCCACGGTGGCAGCCGGAACCGGCGACCCGGCCGGCGACCCCGAGCGGCTCGACCTCGGCGGGCAGATCCGGGACGGAGCGAAGCTGTCGATGACGCTGGCCGACGAGGCCGCCCAGCTGGCCTCCAGCGACGAACAGCTGAGCTACCTGCGCGACGAGCTGTGCAGGATCGCCGTCGCCTATGTCCACACGCCACTGTCCACGGTGGTCGACGACCTTCGCGACGCGCAGAAGACCCTGGCGGCCATCACCCAGACCGCGCACCGGCCGCGCAGCGCGCAGGAAGCGACTGTCCTGTCCGGAGTGCTGTGTCTGCTCCTCGCGCACGCGAGCCAGAACGCGGGCGACCAGAAAGCGGCGCTGCAGCAGCTGCGGTCGGCGAGCACCTTCGCGAACGTCGCGGGCAGTGACGCGCTGCGGGCCTGGACGCTGGGCTCCGCGGCACTGATGCTCGAGTGGTCCTCGCGGCCCGGGGAGGCCGCCTCACGGGCCCGAGAAGGACTCCTGTACCCGGTCAGCGCGCAATCGCACCAGCGGCTGCTGGCGATCATCGCCAGGTCGGCCGCGCGAGCCGGGGACGCCCCGGCCGCGCGCGACGCACTCGCCCGGCTCGGCGACCTGGACCCGACACCCGCAGCCCGTGACGACGTCGTCGACTTCGGCGGGCTGCTCAGTTTCCCGGTGACGAAGCTGACCTACTACCAGGGCGGGGCCCTGACGCTGCTCGGCGACTATGACCTCGCCGAACGCCACTCCGTGACCGCGATCGACGGCTACGAGACCGGCCCCCTGGAAGACCGCTCGTACGGTGACGAGGCACTGTCCCGGCTGGACGTGACCCGCGCCCGGCTCGGCCAGGGCGACGTCACCGGCGCTCTCGCAGCCGCAGAGCCCGTCCTCACCCTGGACGACCAGCTCCGGATCCGGCAGATCGACACCGCCATCGGGGGCCTGCGCGCGGACGCACACGCCCTCGCCGGACGTCGTCACCGCGACGCCGCCGAGCTCACCGACCGCCTCACCGGCTACCTGACTGCGGCCCGGCAGGCGCCACGAGCACTACCATCGGCTCGTGCCTGATCTCCCGGACACCGCCGCCCTGGTCCTCGCCTGCCGCGAAGCGGGCCTCGACCCCGGTGACGCGGTCCTGCTGCGGCGGCACGCCACCACCGTCTACCGCATCCCCCGCCCCGGCCCCGATCAGGAAGTGATCGCCAAGGTCGCCCCGCGCGCCGCCCGTGCCCGCGCGGAGCGCGCTATCCACCTGACCCGCTGGCTACGCGCCCACGACTTCCCGTGCACCGAACCAGCCGAGATCAGCCAGCCGATCGACGCCGGCGCCTTCGTCGTCACCTTCTGGAAGCACTACGACCAAACCCAGCGGGGCCTGCCCGGCGCCCGGCACCTCGGCGCGCTGCTCCGGCGGCTGCACGCCCTGCCATCACCGCCCATCGACCTGCCCGCGGCCGCGCCGCTGCGGCACTTCGCCGACCTCGTGACCTCCTCGAACACCTTGCCCGACGACGACAAAACGTGGCTGGTGGCCGAACGCCACCGTCTGCTCACCGAGTACTCCGAACTCGACTTCCCCCTCGGCACCGGCATGCTCCACGGCGACGCCTACCCCGGCAACACCCTCTGGGACGGTGACACACCGCTCCTCGGCGACTGGGACGAACCCGCCTTCGGCCCCCGCGAACTCGACCTCGCACCCACCCTGCAAGGCGGCATCCGATTCGGACGCAGCACCACCGAACTCGACGCCTTCACCACCGCCTACGGCCACGACCCCCGCGACTGGCCCGGCCTCGCCACGCTCACCGGCCTCCGGGACCTGCACACCCTCGGCTCCTTCATCCGCCACGCCCAGCACGGCGACACCAACGCTGTGAGCGAACTCGACATCCGAATCGCGTCCCTGCGCCGACGAGACAACTCCTCCTGGCGCGCCGCATGACCCGACAGCAACGATGAACGCCGTCCACGTCAGCATCGCCCAAAACCCGCCGCTCCATGACAGCGACGACAAGGTCTTCACCACCCGGGACGCCGTCATCGTGCTCGATGGCGCCAGCGCCCACGCCGCCGTCCCAGTCAGCCCCTCCATTTATGCCGACACTCTGGCAGGCATTTGCACCACCACCACCTCGACCGCGACGCCGACATCGACCTTGCCGGGGCGCTCGCCGACGCAATCACCGCCACCACGATCCAGCTGAACCTGACCGCTGGTAGGTCCCCGTCCAGCACGGTGACCATCCTGCGCCGCCGCGACGAGCACGTCGACGTGCTCACGCTCGGCGACAACCTGGTGGTGCTGCCCGGCCGGACGATCACCGATCCACGCCTCGATCACCTCGACATTCCCGAACGTCGCCAGTACAAGCAGCGCCTCGCCGACGGCACGGGATTCGACGACACCCACCGCGGACGCTGGTCACACTCCAGCGGAAGCAAGCGGCACGCCGCAACCGGCCCGGCGGCTACTGGATCGCCGAAACCGACCCGGCCGCCGCCTACCAGGCCATCCGCGCCACCATCCCCGTCGAGCAGATCCCGTGGGCGATCGTGGCGACCGACGGCGCCTACACACCCATGCAGCACCTGGGCATCACCGACTGGCCTACCATCAGCGCGATGACGGCGGCAGATCTGCACGACATCCTGAGCCGCTGCCATACCTGGGAAGACGACGCCGATCCCGTCGCGCGGGCGCTGCCGCGCGCGAAACGCCACGACGACAAAACCCTCGCCGCAGTGCGCATCTAGCCACGGGCGGCACTACGTCATACCCCGACTCCGTCATGGTGATTCCGCAATGACCTGTGGTGCGACACCAAAACTGAGGGTTCCCAGAGCGCTATCACCGGTTCCGTCGCTCGCCGCCCAGAGTTCAACGAGGACACTCTCACCTGACTCCGCGATTCCCAGGAAGTAGCGGCCGCGACCGAGTTCGCCGATCGGGAAGAGGTTACTGCCGAGATGGACACCCCAGCCGCCGAATCTGTCCGTCTCTGACTCGACGTCTCCAGGGGTTCAGCTCGAGGGGCTCTCGCGTGCGCGAGATGCCACCCTCGCTGCGGTTGACCCGCAGGCCGCCACACTCGGCGAGAAATCGTTCAGCGGCTGGGGGATTACGTCCAGGTCAATGCTCCGTCGTCGCGGATGGCCGGCGCTCCTGGGCCAGTCTGGGACTCGGCGGCGGCGCGGTGGCGATCGAGGCGTCCGGCGGTGTCGGTCAGCATCGCGGCGATGCTGGCCCAGGGGGTGCGGTGGGCGCCTGCTTGTGCCATCCAGTCCATCACGCAGCCGTGGTGGTTGCCGGGGCGCAGGTCGAGGGCGAGGATGGCGCCGTCGACACCGCGGCAGATGGGGATCAGTGCGGTGCAGTATCCGAAGGTGGCGTCGCCGGCGGAGCGTAGGTGGTGTCCGTCGGGGCGGCAGCAGTCCTCGTCGGGATAGCGGCTCAGGCTGGCCCATTCCTCCCGGACACGTGCCACCGGTAGTGGCATGTGTACCTCTGGGAAGGTGAAAGCGGTGCGGTAGTCGCGTTGGTCGTCGACACCGTCCATCAGGCCCCACCACCGCAGCAGGTCACCGGGAAGCGCCTGCCCTACCGCTTTCTGCGTCGCGTGGATGTCCTCGGCGGGCGCCGGGGGCCGGAGTGTGGCGGCGGTGACTGGCGCATGGATGTGCAGCCAGGCCGTGATCCGCTCCCAGGCCGCGTCGATGCCGCCGTTCACGCCCGCACGCTCCCTTGCGATCGTCGATGGGTGTGGTGGCCCCGCTGGGAGGCGATCGTCCCGGCGGGCCACCACGGTTGCCGTCAGTCCCGGTACTGGCTAGGGATTGATCGGGATGAAGAATCGTTCCTGATCGTTCGGGTCAAGCTCCGGGTCCTTGCCCAGGTCCAGGATGCGGTCGTTCTCCTGCCAGCCGAACAGCCGCCGGCCTGCTTCCTGGTTCTGCTCGCTGTTGACCCACCGTACCGTGTAGTCCAGCGCGTACTGGAGGCCTTCGTACTCGTGCCGTGCGGAGCCTTCGTAGCTGGACGCGAAGGCGTACTCGTCACAGTCGAAGGGCCCTCCGGTCGGCGGTTTTGGCGGCATCTTCACCGTGTCGCAGAAGTTCGTCGACACCCTGCGGTTGCGGACGGCGCGGGCTCTGGAATCCTCGCTGCGGGCGCTGGCCAGCCGGTGCAGCGTGTCCCCAGGTGCGGGCGAGCCGCCGAGGAGCCGTTTGCCCTGCTTCGGTGGCACGGTCGCGTCGGGGTTGGCGCGGGCCTCGTCGATGTGCACGGCGTGCCCGGCCACCCCTGGGTCGCTCTTGCCGTAGGACATGCCCGGCACGGCGCGGTCGAAGATGCTGCCCTGCTTGTCCCGCAGGTAGAACGCGCTGTCGAACCGCAGCCCACCCTCGGGGCTGACCGACGTCAGGTCGATGTCGCGTTTCGGGGTGAACTCGTACTCGAACTTGAACACACCTTGAGCCAGCTGCTCACCGAACTCCGCGCCCGGCTGGAACCCATCGGAGAGCAGGTCGAAGTGGGAGTTCGGGTCGACGCGCCATTCCGGGATGGTCGCCTTGCGGGTAGAGAACTTGCCCGGGTAGCACGCGCGATCGTTGGGTATCCCGAAATCGACCCTGTACTCGCCCGCGCATTTGATGGTTGCCTGCATCGTGGCGTTGGGCTGGGAGAACGCACCCTGGGTGTAGAGGATGGTGGTCACCAGCCGGAAGTCGGCGAAACGTTGCGTGGCGTTCTCAGGGTGAGGCCCGATCTTGCCGTAGCCGACCACGACACTCGTCGCGCCGATCGCGCCGATAACCTGGCAACCTCGCGGTCCGCACTTCAAGTCCACCGCCCAGACCAGATCGATCTGGCAGTACGAGAACCGGTTCTTGATCCACCCCGCATCCTGGCCAGCGGTACCGGCCTTATCCAGACAGTCCGCGTGGGTCATGTACTGATACGGATCCTCCGGCTTGCGTCCGGCAGGAAACCGGGCACTGTCCACCACATACGGCGGATCGGCCGCCGCGATCCGCGGGTTCCCCCGCGGCGGCACTTGACCCGCCGCGGCACTCGGCTGGATGCCGAGCGCGTCCAGATTTCCGTCACGCTCCAGCGTCTTCCGTACGATGTCCGGATTCCGCACCAGCGCCGGATCGCGGATGACGTACATTTCCGATCGGTATGTCACGGCCTCGTCCGCCTGTGCGGGCACCGAACCCAACAACAGCGCAACGACAGATGCCAACAGTAAAAAGGCATGTCTGAGACGTATCACAATCGTTGATCCTCCCCAGGTGTCACCAGTCAGCAGTCGCGTATGGGCTGCCGGGACTCAAGACTGTCGAACCGTACGTCTGTTCGACGACCGCCGATCGAGTGACACTAGTTCCAGGCATTTCGAAAAGGCACGATATGCAGACGTCGAGTGCGAACAACCTGAGGTCCACAGGAAGAATCCCTGGTACGGAATCCGATTCAAAGGGGTTTCTCAGCTGGAAAATGCTGACACGGCGATGCTGCGTGAGCGACGACGATTTGCTTCAAGGAACCTTGAGCGGGCAAGGAAGTCCTCGGTGTGCGCCTGGTGATCGGACGCATTCCGCAAAAGACTTTGAACAGCTATCGCGAATGCGTGTTGGCGAACGTGTCGGGCGACCTGCACGCGTCACGGAGGTATTCGTAGTCGTGGGCTACTTTCACACCGCTCTCAGGCAGTCTGCGAGCGACGATCAGTGGCGGCCGCCACGACTCTCCGTCTGCCATTTCCTAGACCCGCTGACCGACAGCTTGACACGAGGTGGACGCCGCAGTGCCGCTCAGCTTGTAGGTGCCTCGGGATCGGTGGATGCACTGTTGTGAGGAGCGGCGCTGATCTGACCGGTATGCGGGTGGTCGTGGAGGGCCGGTGCCGCTGGTGTGGTCTCGATGGCTTGTCGGTCCTGGGCGGTGATGTTGAGTGCGCGAAGGATGTCGTTGGGGGAGGTGAGCAGGTGTGGCTGATGGTCGAGAGTGAGTTGCTGGGCCGCGGTGAGCTGGTGCACGGCGACCACGTTGTCGACCTTCACGATCAGCAGTGCGCCGATCCTCAGTACCGCGTCGGGAGTGGGCTGCAAGGCGGTCAGGACGGGTCCCAGGTTCTGCATCATGGTGGAGGTGATGGTCGCGTCCTGGGTCAGGACCAGGCGGGCGTCGAGCGCGTGTGCGGCGGATACCGCCGCGTCCCGTGCCGACGGTGAGCTGATGACTTTGGCCCATAGGCGCCGAAACCACGATCCAAGGACGGGTTCGTCCTTGTCGACGATCTCGGCGCCGGCCAGAGCGAGCAGGTTCGTGACGGCCGTCTCGACCTGTTCGTGGACACGTTCGTTCGCGAGGTAGATCGTCACCGGTAGGTCGGTGCGGGAGGCGGCTTCGTCCGGAGCGGCTTGCCGGGGCACTCTGATCCAGCCTCGGGACGTGTGCTCCTTCCCGTGGACGGCGACGGGACGGAACCCGGCGGGGTCGACGGCCTTGCGGCGCACCACGTCGTCGTACAGCCACTCGGAGATCACCAGGATCGGCGCGTTCGAGAAGCTGGCCCGTGTGACGCCCTCCAGGCGCGGAGCATCCAATAGCCGGAACGCCTCGAAGACCACCGCGCCGTGCGCGCCGTCCTCATCGAAGACAACCTGCCCGCCGTGTAAGGCGATTGTCAGGTCGATGCGCTGCTCGGGTGGGTGCACGGCGTTGCGTCGGGTCAGGGCGGCCGTGAGGGCCTCGGGTACCACGTTGACGAGGACGGCAGGTGGTGTCCCGGCGGGAAGAACGACGAGAGCCCCGTCGCCTCTGTCTTCGATGTAATTGTTCTCTGAGGACAGGCCAGCGGCGTCGAATGCCTGCCGCAGGACGTCGAAGAGGCCCTGGCGGAGGGAAAGCCGATCCCTCCAGCTCCGGTGGGGCGCGGCGAAGCGCTCAAGGCCGGTGACGAGGACAAGGCGGTTTTCGGCCTCGGGTCGGCTGGTATGCATGGCGGCCTTCCTGGTGGTGCGTCTCGGGCACGTTGGTCGCTTCGTCGCCCCGGACATCGTCGCTCCGTCGTCAGCCATCCTGCGACAGGTCCTGGTGTGCTGCCTAGGCCCCGATCCGCCGGTTCGGCCACTTGCTACGGCCACGGTGATCAACTTGTTCCGCACGCATGTGGGGCTGTACGGCGCGTCGATGTGTGTGAACGCGCCAGGTAGGCCATGCCCAGTTCGTCTGCGTGCGAAGGAACGACATCATGATTTCCCCAGCTGCCCCTGTGTTCGGGCGGCGCCGTATGGAGCCCCGGGACGTCCGCCCATCTGATGGCGCTGACACCTGGAAGGTCAGACCTTGCGGGTCGCCGGATAGTCGGCTCATCGTTCGCCCTGCTGGTCGCAGCGCGCGTTCGCGGCTGATCGGGGAACGCCGGTATGCCTAGGTATTGGGCCGGGATCGACTGGTCGGAGAACCTGAACGATGTCGCGGTGGTCGACGGCGACGGTGCCGTGGTGACCCGGGCACGGGTCAGGGAAACTCCGGACGGGGTGTACGGGACGTGCTGCGGCTGCTGGCCGGCCTGTCGACCAGTCGCCGCCATTCCCGCCGCCACGTGCCGGTGGCGATCGAGTCCGCGTCCAGCCTGCTGGCCGAAGGGCTCATGCGCGCGGGCCAGCCGGTGCACCCGATTCATCCGTCGATGGCCGCCCGCTATCGCACCCGCCTGTCACCAGCGAAAGCCAAGTCCGACAAGGGTGACGCGGCGATGCTGGCGAACATCCTGCGCGTCGACGGCCACCTGCACCGGCAGGTGCCGGACAACTCGCCCCTGGCGAAGTCAATCGGCGTGCTGGCCCGCGGGCACGCCCGGTCCCGCCGCAACCTCGACTTCCGCGCCTCCCCGGCTGTGATCCCTCCTGCGCGACGTGCACCCGGCCGCGCTGACCGCGTGGGCGGACCTGCCACACGGGTTCCGGCGTGCGGAAACCCGTGCGGTCCTGGCCGCCGGACCGACACCGCGCCGCGCCGGCAAGTTGGACGCCATCATGCTGTGCCGGATCCTGACCGACGCGGGCCGGGCACGACTGCGGATGGACCGGGCGCTGCACCTGCAGGCGTGCTTCGCCGAACCAGTGGTTCGGCGGCCATGGGAGGTCGAGGACGTGATGGGCACGCTGGTGCTCGCCGAGCTGGACATGCTCAGCGCCGCCTGCGATCGCGTCGTCGTCCTCGCGGAGGGAACTCGACACCGCGTTCACCGCCCACCCGCACGCCGAGATCTACCGGTCGTTTCCCGGATGCGGTCCGGGCTGGCGAGCAGGCAGTATGGGGGAGGAGTAATGCGCGTTTTATTCCTGAGTCCCTCCGGCCTGTCAGCCACTGTCATTCATCGCGTCGGCGTGATCGACGTCGTAGGGCCAAGCTACGGCGACAGACTGTGGCTCACTCCAGACCAGCAGCTCGCCGAAGTGTCGGCAGAGGGTCGACGCTGTACGTACCTGGGTTGAGGTTGCGACTGGTCAGGACCTTGACTCTGGGCACCGTGTCTACGACGTAGAGGAAGTCGGTGCGGGGCTGACGTTCATCGAGCCACCTCATGATGATGGTACGGAGTACTTCCCGTTCACTGCTATTGCGTTCCGGCACGACAATGTGTGTCAAACCGCGACCCTGGTGACTGTGCGGTTAGGCTCCGGGGAAGATCATGGCGCGTAGGGGCGCTGATCGACTTGATGAAAGGCTGTACGGATGGCGCAGAAGGTTAGTGTCGAGATTATCGATGATCTCGACGGCGGTGAAGCGACGCAGACGGTGCCCTTCGGGCTCGACGGCGTGCAGTACGAGATCGATCTCTCCGACGAGAACGCTCAGGCGCTGCGCGATGAGCTCGAGCGTTTCGTTAAGGCGGGTACCCGCACCGGTGGGCGGAAGCTACGGGTCGCGGCCGGCCAGCCTACGGCGAGCGGCCGCGCGACGACGTCGACGGATCGTGAGCGCAACCAGCAGGTCCGTGCCTGGGCGTCAGAGAACGGGTACGCGATCGCTGAACGCGGACGAATCCCGTACGACATCTACGAAGCGTTCGACGCCGCGCCGTCCGAAGACGGTGAACCGGATCCGGTGGACGAAGCTCCGACGAAGCCGGCTCGCAAGCGGGCACCGCGGAAGAAGAAGGCTCAGAGCTAGCAGCCCGCCGGCCGCACTGATCCGGCGACATGCGCAATGTGCACGTTGCCGGATCAGAGCAGGTGCCGAGCCGTTGCCGTGTTCGTCGAGCCAAGTTCTGCCAAGCAGGTTGCGTTATCCCTGTAGGCATGGGACGTCGTGTGTTCCGCTCCGCTTGGTACCCGTCAGCCTCGTCACGGAATCCGAACTTGGAGGAACAGCATTCTGGTTCGCCGAGGCGGGCATCGCGAATGAAGAGCACGACGAGAATCCAACTGATGCATACTCGCCCGGTGAAACAAGGCCAGAGAAACCCTTTTTTATTGAGGCTTGGGCCTGGCGGGCGGGTTCATGTCGTGTCATCCGGGTCGTGTGGGTGCTGGCTTCTGTTCGTCAAAGGCGGTTGTTTGCGCGGTGCGTGCTGCTCCTTCGGCGAGGATATGCCCGGCCTTGAGCGTGGCGCTGGCGCCTGGCGCGTCGAGCCAGCCTGGATCGAGGTCTTCCGCCCAGTTGACGATGTCGTAGGCGATCGTGAGGGCGCGATCACGGTCGTCGCGCATGAGCGCGTCGGCGAGTTGCAGATAGGCGCCGGATTGTGTGCCCGCGTGGTCGGCGGCCAGGGCGCTGATCTGGTGTATGACCTGCCGGCCGTGCTGTGGGTAGAGGGCGGCAAGGCAGGCAAGGACGTACTGCGTCGCTGGTGGCTCAGCGTCCCACCGGGCGAGCAGAGCGGGCAGTTCGTTACCGATGCTCTGGTGAACGTCCTGTGTCCACGGGGCTGCCCCGGGTCGACGGTTTTCGGCCGCGGCACGGTCGGCATCGCCGAGAAGGCTGTCCGCCCACCGGTCTGACGCGAAGAGCAGGACGAGGAACAAGTCGAGCCGTCGTGATGCCGGTAGGGCGCCGGCGGCCGCCAATCCGACGATGAACGGCATGGCGGGGGCCGTTGCCGAGTAGCAGGTTCCTTGGTGCAGCAGGTCATCGCCGAAGAGTTCGTCCAGGACTTCCACCCAGTCGTCAGAGTTGCGTGCTAGGGCCCGAATCAGTCCCGGTACATCCTCGGCCGAGCCGTGTGCATGCTCGAGGTGAGTCCAATGGATCGCGTCCAGCCCGGTCAAGTCGACTGTGGCCGATGAGTCCGAGTCGGGGGTCAGCGCCAGTGGGGTGGCGGGCGGTGCCGGTGTGAGGATCACGGTGGGAATTGGTGGCCGAGTTCCGGGGTTGGTCTGCACGATTGGTGCTTCGGTTCGGTAGAACTGCAGCATGCTGGGATCGCAACGGCTTCCGCCGTGGGGGTATCCGCCGTGCTGCCGGGCAAGTGCCGCGGCCTGTCGGCCGACAGCGTCGATGGTGCGATGGCCGGCTGTGTCGGCTGGATAGGGCCCTTCGTCGAACGCGGTGACGAGCCAGCCGTTCCCGTGTCCGGACCGGGCGGTCACGAGGGCGAACCCGTGCGTCGCCAACGCGGTGACGAGCCCTTGTGCATGCGCCTGATCTGGCACCACGAAGCCGTGGGTGCCCGCTATCGCCGACCAACCTGCCATCGAGTGCTGTCCTTCCTGGAGTGGATGTCGGTAAGACTGCCGCATCCGTTGGGCGCGACGCGTTCCGCGTTCAGTGAATGGGCCAGCACCGTCACCGACCCTCTGCTCTGCGCGGCGACTGTCGATCGCTTGACGTTCGACGCGTCCATCGTCGAGACCGGCGCCGAGTCGTTCCGGCTGCGGACCACCACATGCCGCCGCGTCCCGCGCGCCAGTTGACAACCGGCTCGTCGACCATCCCGGCTGGCTGACATCATGACGGGCATGAACATGGGAGTAACCCTCTGGGCCGTCGCGCCGGCGGAGAAGAGCGGCCAATTCGTCCTCGTCGACCAGGCAGGGGAAAGGTATCGCGAGAATGGAGCCATCGTGCGGTGGTGCTCCGACGTCGCAGCGCAGTGTGAGGCCACGCAGCTGAGCGCTCTGATGGACAAAACCACAGCGCCCTGCCACACCAGCCTGGCCGGTTAAACAAACCGCGTTCAGAACGGCGCGTCGCGCCAGGTCACCTCCACCGGCCGTCCGGCAGGATGGAATCGTTCTCGTGTCGATCTCGACCCGATCACCTCGCCGCCTACGCCGGGATGCGCCGTTCACCCGACGCTCCGGCAGCAGCATCCACGGCGAACACCCGGCCAGGACCGGCACCGCAAGCTCAAACGCGCGTTCTTCCTAGCCGCTTTCGCCGCACTGTCCGCCCCCACCAGCCGGGCCTGCTGCGACCGCAAACGTGCCGACGGCAAGCAGCGCAACGCCGCCCTCATCTACCTCGCCCGACGACGTCGCGCGGTGCTCTTCGCGATGCTCTCGCAACGAGACCCTCTATCAGGGCCCGAACCCCAACGGCTTGACAAGTTCCGCAGGGACACCCAGTTGCCGCAAGCAGGACTACTTCACGTTCCAGTGCGCCTGCGCCGGGTGTTTCCCGGATGCTGCCCACTGCAGGGCCTCGACCTCGGGCGGGATCTCGGTCAGGCCGTTCATCGTGTTCAAGGAGATCACCTCCAGCATCGGGCAACCGGCGAACGAGGGCAGCCCGGTGACCTGCCTGAGTTCGAACAGGGACAGATACCGCAGCGTCGCGATCCGTCCGACCGCCGAGACGTCACTCAAGCCACGAATCTGCCACAACCGCAGGGCCTCCAGCGAACCGAGCTCCGGCAAGGCGTCGAGATCCTTGGTGCTGCCTCCGATTAGGTTGAACGCGGCCAACTGCTGCAGCGGTCTTAGCACGGCAAGGTCGGACAGTGTGATCGACCGGAACTGCAGGGCCCGCAACCCGGTCATCGTCCCGACGACCTCGATGTCCTTCGTAAACCGGGTCAGGTCCAGCAGTCGCAGGTTCGTAAGGTGCTCGATCGCCCGCAGACTGAACCGCTTCTTGGTCTTCCCCAGCTCCAGCGACACCAGATCATCCGGCAGGTGCCGCAACCCATCGAGACTTTCCACCAGGTAGTGTGCGCCCTCAAAATGCCGGATATGCGGGAAATATCGCAGATACTCGAAGTCAGTGAAGCTGTCCTGGTGGGCAGGTCTTGCAGTTCGATGGCTTGGTGAGCTGGCGTCCAGGACATGTAGTACCTCTGCAAGATCGATGCTGTTTCTGTCGAACAGCACACGGAGAGCGCGGACCTGCCCGCTGGACCGGCGCCCATCACCGAGGCCCCGCGCAAGGCGCGCCGTACGCATGACTGCCTGCCTGCTGCGCCCGGCCGTTCCAGCTGGCGAAAGCGACCGCAACGGCTGCGTCAAGCTTCGTACGTGAACGAGGTGTTTGCACGGGCGGCGCGGCCTGTGATCTAGCGTCGCACCATCACGAGCTCGGGGGCACACCGGTTTCGGTACGGAGTTGATCGCGAGTAGCGAGTAGCAACGTTAACCGCCCGACGACGATATCGTTTGGCCTCATGTTGCCTGGACCAGAGTTGCCGGTCGAACGTGCGCCGTCGCCGCGGCCAGTGCTGCCGCCGATCTCGCGATGGAAGATCGTTATCGGGGCAGTTGTGGTGCTGGTGCTGATCACCGGGGCGGTGGTTGCCTTGTGGTGGGCAGCCACTCGCGGCCTTACCGGTTCAGCCCTGGTCACCGCGAGACTGGACGCATTGAAGGTCGGACTGAGCCTCGGCGTCGGCAGTGGCGGCGTGTTCGCCCTCTACCTCACTTGGCGACGGCAGCGCGCCATCGAGGCAGAGCTGGATAACCGTGAACGTACGCTCCTGCACCAGCTGCAAGTGGCTGCCGATGCCAACTCCGACGCGACCGAACGGCGTGTCACCGAGTTGTACACGAAGGCGGTTGAGCAGCTTGGTGCGGACAAGGCCGCAGTTCGGCTGGGCGGGCTGTACGCCCTGGAGAGGTTAGCCCAGGACAACCCCAAGCACCGGCAGACTGTGTTCAACGTGCTCTGCGCCTACTTGCGCATGCCCTACCGGCTTCCCGGCGTGCCACCCGCTGATGACGACGACCAGCATCGGCACGACGCTCACCGCGAGCGCGTGCAGGAGCGCGAGGTTCGGCTCGCCGCCCAACGCATCCTCGCCCAGCACCTCACCCCGCGGGACACCGACCGATTCTGGGACGGCATCGACCTCGACCTTACCGGCGCCAATCTCATCGACATCGACTTCCAGGCTTGCCGGATCAGCCTAGCTAGGTTCGACGGGGCGACTTTCACCGGCGTCGCCCGGTTCGACCGGGCGACTTTCACCGGCCTTGTCTCGTTTGACAGAGCGGTCTTCACCGGCGACGCCCATTTCGGCGGAGCGACCGCTGATGGCAAGGCGTCGTTCAACAAAGTCATCTTCACTGGCGACGCCCATTTCGACGGAGCGGCTTTCGCCGGCGATCCCTCGTTCGATGGGGTGACCGGCCTGAGGGGTGACGTTTCGTTGGTTGCCGGACTCAGCCTTGCCGAGCTGCTGGATCTGGGCGATCCGTACGAGTTCAACCCAGCTGACGGCTGGGTTGCCCGGTCGCGCCGGGATCGATTGCGGGTCAGGTTCGGTTGGCAGCCTGACGGAACTCCGGTCGAGCTCGATCTCAAGGAATCGACCGAGGACGGCATGGGGCCGCACGGCCTGCTGATCGGGGCCGCCGGTTCCGGTAGGTCAGAGCTGCTTCGCACGCTCGTGCTGGCGCTGGCGGTCACGCACTCGCCGAGCTCGCTGAACTTCGCGCTGGTGGACTTCACGGGCGCGGCCACCTTCGCCCGGTTGGACAAGCTGCCGCACACCAGTGCGGTGATCACGAATCTCGCCGAGGAACTACACCTGGTCGACCGGATGACCGACGCGATTAACGGCGAGCTCGTCCGCCGCCAGGAGTTGTTACGCGCGGCCGGGAACTTCTCCTCTTTGTCGGACTACAAGAAGGCGCGTGCCGCCGGTGCCCCGCTGCCCGAGGTGCCAACGCTGCTGGTGATTTGCGACGAGTTCGCTGAACTTCTGTCCGCGAGGCCCGATTTCATCGACATGTTCGTACTAATCGGACGCGTCGGCCGGTCGCTCGGCGTGCACCTTCTGCTCGCTTCGCAGCGGCTGGAAGAGGGCGGGCTACGCGGCTTGGAAACCCATCTGTCATACCGGATCGGGCTACGCACGTTCTCCGAGATGGAAAGTCGGGCCGTGCTCGGCGCGTCGGACGCCTTCAGGCTGCCGAGGACGCCGGGGCACGGTTTCCTCAAGATCGGCGCGGACCCGATGGATCGCTTCCGTGCCGCCTACGTTTCCGGGGTGTACAGGCGCAACGTCGGCGCCGGGCCGGCCACCGCCTCTGGGAGGTCGTCTGCTCTGCATGAAGACACGACCGCTTACCTCGCCACAGAGTTCGGCGTTGACAAGGGGAAGGCTGTGTCGGAGGCGGGTACGGACACAGCTGTCGGCGAAACCCTCCTAGATATCCTGGTCAACCGGTTGGAGGGCCAAGGCGCGCCCGCCCACCAGGTGTGGCTGCGGCCGCTGTCCGACTCATCGACGCTGGACCAGCTGTTGCCCGGCCTGATCACCGACCCGCGGCGTGGGCTAACCACAGGTTCGCCCGAGCTGTCCGGGGCGCTGCAGCCGCTGCTCGGCATGGTGGACCGGCCGTTCGAGCAACGGCGCGACCCGCTGACGCTGGACCTGGCCGGCGCGGCCGGGCACGTACTAGTGCTCGGCGCCCCGCAGACCGGCAAGAGCACCACCCTATGCACCCTGATCACCAGCCTCGCGCTCACCCACACTCCCCGCGAGACGCAGTTCTACTGCCTGGACTTCGGCGGTGGCATCCTCGCCTCCATCGGAGGGCTGCCGCACGTCGGCGGAGTTTGCGGAAGGCGGGACACCGGAGCGGTCCGCCGCACTGTCGCTGAGATCGCCGCGGTGCTGGCGCAGCGGGAGCGGTTGTTCCCCGAACACCGGCTTGGCGGGATCGCCACCTACCGGAGACTGCGCAAAGAGGGGCGGTTTGCTGACCAGCCGCACGGGGACGTCTTCCTGGTGGTCGACGGCTGGCAGACCCTACGTGACGACTTCCCGGAACTCGAGGAGACGGTCGGCGACATCGCCGCCCGCGGCTTGCGCTACGGCGTGCACGTAGTGGCTAGCTGTGCCCGCTCGTTCGACCTGCGGATCAACATCAGGGAGCTGTTCGCCAGCAGGCTCGAGCTGAAGATCGGCGACCCGATCGACTCAATCATCGACCGGCGCGCCGCGATGAGCGTGCCCGCGGACGCCCCGGGGCGCGGGATTTCGCCGAGCGGGCACCAGATGCTGATGGCCTTGCCCCGCATCGACGGGGTGCCGGAAGCCAGCAGTCTCGCCGACGGGCTCGCCGCACTTGTCGCGGAGGCCAAGGCGCGCTGGCCGGGCGAACTCGTGCCGTCCGTGCGGCGGCTGCCCGAAGTCGTCCGTCACGAGGAACTACCCGCCACCGATGAGCTGTCCGGGGACGACGCCGGGCTCGCTGTCGGCATCCACGAACGGGACCTGTCTCCGATGCGGCTGAACTTCGCCGCCGACCCGCATTTCCTCGTGTTCGCCGACGCCCAGAGCGGCAAGACGGCGTTCCTGCGCTTGCTGGCCAAGCGGATCCAGCGTGCCTACCGGCCCGAAGAGGCCCGGATCATCGCGGTCGACTACCGCCGGGGACTGCTCGGCGAAGTCGACGACGAATACCTGCTCGGCTACGGCACCAGCGACAAGCACAGCGGCGGCCTGCTCGCCGAGGCGGCCGAGGCGCTACTCAAGCGGCTGCCCGGCCCGGACGTCACACCCAAGCAGCTCCGAGCCAGGAGCTGGTGGCAGGGACCGGAGATCTTCGTGCTGGTGGACGACTACGACATGGTCGCCACCCACAAGGCGCACCCGCTGTTGCCGTTGCTGCCGCTGGTCGTCTACGGCTCGGACATCGGCCTGCACGTGGTGTTGGCGAGGCGCACCGGCGGGGCCGCGCGCGGACTGTTAGAGCCGGTCCTCAGCAGGCTGCGCGAGGTCGGCACGCCCGGCTTGTTGATGTCCGGCGACCGGGACGAGGGCCCACTGCTGGGCGGCATGCGCCCTCAGGTGCTGCCGCCCGGAAGGGGCTGGCTGATCGACCGCCAGAGGCAGAGGGACCTCGTCCAACTCGCCTGGCAGCAACCGAACGAATAGCCAACACACAGCCGATTGCAGTCGTAATCGATTCGACGAAAGCGCGGTCGTCAATGAGGAGTCGCCGACTGGTGAGCTCGCATAGCTCAACTGTCGTGTATTCCCCGTCGCAGTCAACGGGAGTGATCGCCGAGTGCGTAGCGGGCCCACGTGCGCCGCCGACCTCGGCGAGCAGTTCAGCTCGGTTTCCGCTCGCTCTGGGAATCTCGCACGCGGTCACGCTGACCGCCGCACGAGCCGGTTTGACTGGCGACGCCCGCAGCTCCCGCCGCCGACGCGCTCGCGACGCTCACTCCCGACGTCGGTCAAGCCATCACGATGGCCACGTCCACCGACTCGTTCCCCACCTGCCGAGCGGACGGGCCAATGACGGCCTGATTGTCTGGGGTCGGATTCGACAAGCCCCTGTGATCCGGTCACGTCAATGGCGACCACGCGCAGATCTATGCGGCCAGGCACCCTCCTGTGCGGCTGGGCCGTCGAGGACCTGGACGGCTAGTCACCGTCCGCTATAAGGGAGTCATGACCGAGCGCTGGATCTACCACTACAGCCTCTCGCCGGCTTAGCGATCCGGGTGCTGGCTCCATCGCCGTGGAGCCAGCACCCGAGGGTGTTATGGGGTGGTGCTGATCTGGATGGTGCTCCAGCGTTGGTTGGGGTTGCCGAGGTCGGCCCACTGGCCTACGAGGGTCGCGTTGGCGGTGCCGTTACCGAGGCCTTCGGCGACTTTGGCGGAGTAGACACTGCGGAGGGCGAGTGTGCCGTTGGCCGCGGTGGTGAATTCCCATTGCTGGTTGACACCGTTGTGGCAGGTGTATTGGACGATCGATGTTCCGTTGTTGTAGTTGGTGGGCAGGTCGAGGCATTTGCCGGAGTTCTGGTTTTTGAGGGTGTACTTGTTGTTGCCGAGGTGGGTGAGTTTCCAGACTTGTTTGGCGCCGGCGACGCAGTCCCAGAGTTCTGTGCCCGCGCTGTCTCGCAGTGCGTCCTGGCCGACGCCGGCGACCTGGATGCACCGGCCGCCGTTGGCGCTTTTGAGCTCGATGGAGCCGGGTGTCATGGTGACGGTTTTGTAGTCGATGGTGCCGCCGCCGTCGTTGCTCCAGTCGATCCGCCCGTTCTGGAAGTTGCTGCGGCGGCCCTTGGGGAGGGCTTGTTCGTCGGTGGTGGGGTAGCCGAGGTAGGACTTTTCGGAGCCGAGGGCGTCCCATTTGCTGCGGATGTTGCCGTAGACGGGATGGGCGCCGGTGGTGGGGTGCCAGTAGATGGCGACGCCGGTGCTGAAGTTGAGGTATTTGCCGACGCCGTCGGAGGTGGGTGTTTCGTCGCCGACGGGATAGGTGACGAACCCGGCTTCGTAACCGAGTTCGGCGTACTTCTTGTGGATGTCGCCGGTGACGGCGCGGACTCCGTGGAACGTCGTGCGGTAGATGGATCCGGCGGAGAACCGCTGGAAGACACCTCCTTCGGCGGCGAACCCGGTTTCCTGACCGGTGGGGTAGCCCAAGGGGCCGGTTTCGTAGCCGAGGGCGGCGAACTTGGCGTGGATGTCGCCGGTGATGGTGCGGGCGCCGATCGTGGGCATCCAGTAGACAGATCCGCCGGTGAACCGGTTGAACTGGCCGCCAGCGGTGCCGAAGGCGGTTTCGTCGGTGGTGGGGTAGCCCAAAGGTCCTGTCACGCCACCGGATTTGTTCCAGGTGTCGCCGATGACGCCGTGGACTTCGTGGGCGCCGCTGGCCGGGCTCCAGATGATGTACAGGGGGTAGTAGCTTCCCTGGGCGTTGGTGATCTGGAGGATCTGGCCTTTGCCGTCGGCGGTGGCGGTCTGGTCGGTGAGCATCCCGCCGAGGGTGCCGGGTCCGCCGAGGGCGAGGAACTTGTCGAGGACGGGCCCGTTGTAGACGGGGTGGACCTGGGTGTTGGTGTAGCGGGTGAGGTAGAGGCGGCCTTTCTCGTAGGCGCGGTAGCCGAGGTTGTTGGTGTCAAGAACCGGGTCGGCGATGGGTTTGCCAAGGTTGGCGCGGATCTTCTCGTCGCGGGTGTAGCGCAGGTCGAACGGTGTGGGCGGGGCGGGGGTGTCGACTTCCCAGGTGTCGCCGCGCGCGCCTTCGGGGTGGAGGTAGAGCCCGGATCCCTTCGGGCTGAAGAGCAGCACATTGGGGTGGAGGCACCAGGTGGCCTCGGCTCTGAATTCGGGGGTGCCGTCGGTGGGGGCGACGGTCACGTATGCCTCGGTGGGAACGCTGGCCGGCGTCGTTTTCTTCTTGTCCCAGCGGACGTAGTTGTTGGGGCGGGAGACCGACTGCAGTGAGAAGCAGGTGGGGTCGGCCAGCCCGGGTTCGATCTTCCACGCCTGCTCGGGGTGGTTACCCGGTTGCCACTGGGTCAGGGTTGCTCGGCCGTTGGAGTCGGTGAGGTAGGCCTCGTCCATCGTCTTGGTGAGGGTCCGCAGTGACTGGGTCAGGTTCTGGTCCTGGCCGATGCGCAGGAACCGTTCCCGGTCGGTCGGCGATCCGGCCAGTGCCGCGTCGGCGGCGGTGACCAGCGCCGTGTGCACGCGGCTTTTGACTGCGCGGGTGCGGATTTCGGTGATCTGACGCACGTATTCCTCGTCGCGTTTGCGGAGTGCGTTGTCGATGTCGCGCAGGTGTGCGTCTTTGGCGCCGTGGTCGATGAAGGCTTTCCAGTCGGCGGGGTTGCGGCTGCGGACGGCGGCTTCGGCGGCTCCGTGGACCTCGGTGTCACGCGGGGCGCGGCTCCAGATCTCGATGACGAAGTCCTGGTCGCTGAGGTTGATCAGGGCCGTGTCGCCGCGGACCCCCAAGGCGTGCAAGGCGGCGTTGGCTTTGGCCTCGCGGGCGAGCGCGGCGGCTTTCTCCGCTTCGGTCTTGGCTTCGTCTTCGAGGACCAGCCGTTGGAGGTCCTTGCTGTGTTCGTCGTAGATCCCGACGGTGAGGAAGGTCCACTGTGCGTCGGCGGTGCCGCGCAGCGCGGCCCGGGCTGCTTCCTTGACCGCGGTGTCGTTGTGGTTGTCTGCGTTGAGGTCGAGGTGGACGATGAAGTCGTAGACCGACTTCTCCAGGACGGTGTTGTCGGCCGGGATACCGAGCAGACCGGCTGCCTTGGCTTTGGCGGTGCGGTCTTCTTCCTGCCGGGCGCGGCGCTCGGCCACGATGGCCTGGTCCTCGATGTTGGCCGCGGCCATGCCGGTCTTGATGAACGTGGTGCAGGCGTCGTCGCTCTCGCCCAGCGCGGCGACGGCGGCGTCCTTGACTTTGCGGTGTTCGGGTTCGAGTGGCTTCTGCTTGTCCAGGTCGTCGGCCGCGTAGTACATGGCGGCGGTGAAGTTGCGGTCGGTGAGGATCATCAGCTCCGGCCCGGCGACGATGCCGAGAATGGCGGCTGCTTTGCCTTTTTCGGCATCGGTGGACTGCGCCAGAGTGGCCTTCGGCGCAGCCTGTGCCGGTTCCTCGGGAAGGTCAGGCGGCGTGCCGACGATCAGGGGAACGGGGGCCGGTGGTAGTACCGGTTCCGGCGCGGGGGAGCCTGGTGCCGGTGCGCTGGGGGTGGAGCTGGGGGCCGGCGTGGCGGCGGCCGGTGCGGCGGCGAGCACGCTGAACGCCATGACGGCCGCGGTGAACACCGCGGCCGGTCTCCTTGTGTGTGATCGCGGCGGGCGGGATCCCGCCGTCGATCTACCGGAAAGTCTCACAACAATTCCCCCTCTTGATGGAATAGCGATGGATCAAATGGCGTATTACCGCTCAACGAGAACCGCCGTTGTGAAAGGCGGAGAAAACGGCGATCCTGACGAGAACTAGCGCCCTCGGGGAATTGCGGTCAACAGGTCTGGACAACCGAGATTCAGTCGTGATCAAGTACCGGAGAATTACTGTGACCGGAGTCACGTTTTAGTGTGGACCGGTGTCGATCATGTGTCATAGTTTCCCGGCTGCGTGATCGCGCGGCTACTTGGGGGAGTGGGGCCATGTCGAAAATTTCCGCTGTCTGCAGAGCGCTCGCGATCGGCCTAGTGGTCACGCTTTCCTTGGCTGGTAACGCATCCGCGAGCTCGGCCTCCTTGGCGGTTGAGAGGGCGACGGGGATCGAGCAGTCGCCGTGGTATCCGATGGTGCGCCAGGTCGCCCTCTATCACGGGGAGACGCTGGTACGTGCCGCGGCATGGCAGGCCATATGGTCAGATGAAGGGGAATCCGCGCTCCAGAGGTTCGTGTTATCCGGATTCCGGGAAGCGCGGGAACGCGCCCAGCAGAATTCCGCCAGAAATCGTGATTTCGTGCAACGTGTGCTGGCGACATATACCGCCGAATACTCCCCGCGGGTTCACGCCGCCGCGAAACAAGCCTTGCTCGGCACCGATTCGGACCGGGACCGTTTCGTGCGGACCGGTTTCGCCGAGGCGAAAGCGCTCGACACCGCCGCGCGTGAGGCCGACGAGCAGCATCGTCAGGTGATCGCCGAGGCCGAGCGTGACTATGTGCGGCTGCTGGCGGACGCCGACCCTGGCGAGCAGGTCCGGCTGGCCGCGCAGCACGCACTGCGCCCGGGACGCACGGACACCGACATCCGGGAGTTCTACGCCACCGGATGGATGGCCGCGGCGGCGCTGGACGTGGAGATCTTCAGGCTTCGCACCCAGGACGCGGGGATCCTGTACCGCGCGTTGATCCCGCGGCTGGTGGCTGACGCGGAGGCGGCCGAGCTTGAGGCCCGCAACGCGGGGGAGGCCGCGGCGGAGCAGGCCCGTCTGGTCGCCGCCCGGGCCTGGGCCACCACCCGGGAGAAGGCCGAGGAAGCACGTCAGGCGTGGGAGGCCGAGCGGCAGCTCTGCCTCGAGCAGGCCCGGTACTGGCAGGCGGTGAAAGACCGCGCGGCCGCGGAAGCCGACCCGGTCTGGGCGTCGATCGCGACGGGCGCGGAGAAGCAGCGTGGCGGCTGGACGACGGAAACGACGTTCGCCGGCGACGAGGCCGGACGGTGGGCAGGAGCCCGCGATGAGGCCCAGCTGGGCTATGAGCGGATGACCACCCGCCCCTGACCCGGCGGATGTGTTCCGCCTGGCCACGACCCGACCGTGGCCAGGTGTTCTGACACGGACTTCTTTCGATGGTGGGGGTGGATTGTGCGAATGCCGAGACGGATGCGCCGCGCGAGACAAGGGATTCTGACCAATCAGTGGTGCCGGCGAACCGTGGTGGTGACTCTCGCCGCCGCCTTGGTCGCCGGGGGAGCGGGACCGGGCAGCTCAGTCGCCGCCCTCTCCGCACCAGGGGCACCCCATGGTCAGTGGCAGCCACCGGTCGGGCCCGCCGCGACCAGCGAACCCCCGCCGGCGGCACCGGGGCCGGAAGGCGATCCGGAGCAGGAGGCCGTGCTGCGGCAAATGCAGCTGGACCTGCTGGCCGACATCGCCGCGTTCGACGAGGACGAGGAAGTCCGGGCCGCCGCCCGCGACACCCTGCGCAAGACCGAAGCGGGCGACGCCACCGCGATCCCGGTCTTCTTCGACCATGGCCAGCAGGACGCCAAAGCGGCGGCGAGGAAACGCAAAGCCGACGCCGATGCCCATAACCGTGCTGTCATCGAACCGCTGGCGGGCACCGGCGGTCCCGTGTTCAACGCCGCGGTCACCCGTGCACTGGCAGGTAACGCCTACGACCGCGCCGACTTCCTGGCCTTCGGCCGCGACATCGCCGCCGAGCAGGACCGCCGCGAAGGTGCCTATGACAAGGAGCTGAAGAACCGTCGGCGGATGCACGTCCAGGTCGCCGCAGACCGCGGCACCCCCGAGGTGTCCGCGGCGGCGAAGGCGGCGCTCGCCGCCGGGGACACCGCGATCGCGGAATTCCTCAAGACCGGGTACCTCGCCGCGGCCCAGCGCGACGCCGACGCACGGGAGCGGTATCTGGCCGAGCTCGAACAGAAACGCAAGGACGCGGCGGCGGCCTCGGATCTGGCGCAGCGGACCGCGCGGGCGATGCGCGCCCGGACCAACCTGCTCGCCGCGCACGCCGACGGTGTCAAAGCCCTCGAGCGGACCGCGAACGATATGACCTCGGCGGCGAACATCTCCCGCGAGACCGCCCGCCTGCTCGCATCCGATCAGGCCGGGCACACCTACCACCCGGAGCTGTATCAGAGGGCGAAGGACGACGTCGCCCGCGAGGTCGGCCGCGCCGTCACCGACGCCCAAGCCGCCCAGAACGCCGCCACCGGAGCCGGTGTCCAGGTCGACATCCTGCTGCAAAACGGGATGCCGCACGGCACGCAGTGGGCGAAGGTCGTGCAAGGCATGGCCGCCGCCGCGGACGCCGCGAAACGCGCCGCGCAAACCGCCGCGCACGCCATCGACGCGATCCACGCCGACGCCGCCGCCACCGACGCCGCCGAAAAGGCCGAAGCCCACGAAGCGAACGCCCGCCAGTGGCGGCTCAACGCCGAATCCCACGCCGCCGCGGCCGCCCAGCTCGCCCAAGCCGCCAAGGACCAGGCCACCGCCGCAGCCGAGGCCGCCGAACTGGCGCGCCAGGCCCGGGTCGACGCCGAAACCGCGCTGAACAACGCCCGCGCCCATGCCGCGAACGTCAAACAAGCCCGTGTGGACGCCGAACGCGAACGGGACATCGCCGCCGCGAAACGGCAAGAGGCCGAGCACTGGCGTCAGCAGGCCGCCGCGAAACGACAGGAAGCCGAAGCCAAACAACTCCAGGCCGCCCAGCATCGCGACGCCGCGCAACGCGACGCCGCCATCGCCCACCAGAAACGCCTGGACGCCGAAGCCCAGCAGCGGATCGCCGCGGGGAAACGCGGCGACGCCCAAGCCCAGGAACAGATCGCCGCCGACGCCGCCCGTGACGCCCGCGCCCAGGAAAAGACCGCCCAGGCCGCCAATACCAGCGCCCGCAACGAGGAAGCCAACGCGTTCCGGGCACGAGACGAAGCCGCGGCGATCACCCAGTCCGCGGACACCGCGGACAAGAAGGCCGTCGCCCTGGAAGGCCTGGCCCAGCGGATGCAGCAATCCAACGAGGTCGCCCAAGCGGACAAAGACAAGGCATGGGCCGCGGCCCACGCAGCGCGAGCGGACGCCGACAGAGCCCGGGACGCGGCGCAGACCGCCCGTGGCCACGCGGACGACGCTCAAGCAGCGGCGGGCCGGGCCCGTGGCGCCGCGATCGAGGCGGACGCGGCCGCCGGACGGGCACGTGCCCATGCCGACGCTGCCCAAGCCGCCGCCGCGCAGGCCCGCGCCGCCGCTCGCGAAGCCGAGGTCGCGGCCGAGAACGCCCGCGCTGCCGCGAATGAGGCCCAGGCCGCCGCGGCGCGCGCGAACGAGGCCGCTTCCCGCGCCGAGCGGGAAGCCGCCGCGGTCCACGCCGAAGCTCTCCGCGCAAGGGCCTCCGCCGAGGAGGCCACCGCTGCCGAGGCCCGGGCTGCGGAGAACGCGCGCAACGCCGCCAACCTCGCTCAGCAGGCCGCCGTGGAAGCGGCCATCACCTTGGACGCTGCGCACCGCACCCGGGACGAGGCCAACGCCGCCGGCGTCGAGGCAGCCACCGCGGCCATGCAGGCAGGCATCGCCGCCCGGGCCGCGACCGCGTCGGTGCAGTCGGCGTCGGGCATCGCCGCTCCGGCGGACCAGGCCATCGCGATCGTCAGCCCCTTCACCGGCGCGGACATCGACGCCGACTTCATCATCATGGTCGCCAACCGCGCCAAAGACGTCGGCGACACCCAGGTGAAGGCAGCACAAGCCGCCGCCGCGGACGCCGCCGCGCAGGCACAGCGGGCCGCCGACGCCGCCCGCAACGCCGCCGCCGACGTCGCCCCCGCCTACCAGGCAGCGGCCCAAGCGGCCAGTTCCGCGGCCGCCGCTGCCCGCTCCGCCGCGGCGGCGCAACAGTCGGCGGCCGACGCCGCGATCCATGGCGCGGCCGCGCGCAAGGCCGCGGCGGATGCCGCGGTCGTCGACGCCGGCGCCCAAGCTGATGCCCAAGCCGCACGGGCGGCGGCGAACCAGGCCGCAGCTGACGCCGCCCTCGCCGGGCGCCTCGCCGACCAGGCCGAAGCCGACGCCCGCGCGGCCCGCGCAGCTGCCGACTCCGCCACCCGCGCGGCGAACGAGGCCAGCGCCGCTGCTACCCGCGCCGAGCAGGACGCCCTCGCCGCGAAACAAGCAGCCGACCAGGCACAGGCCGACGCCGACGCCGCCCGTGCATCAGCAGACCGAGCAGCGGAACACGCCCGAAACGCCGACGAGGCAGCCACCAACGCCGAGAACTACGCCAAAGACACCGAAACGCGTGCGAACAACGTTGCGCAGGTGTCCCAGGACATCCAGGCTCAGCTGGCTCAGATCCAGGAGCAGCTGCGGTTGGAAAACGAAGCACGGCAACGTCAGGAGGTCGAGCAGGCCATCACCGACGACAGCGAAATCCCCGCGCTCACCTCGGCGGAAGCCGAGGCGCTGCGGACTGAGAAGGGGCAAGCCGCTGTTGACGAGTACAACCGCGCTCGAGCGGACGCCAACAAACCTTTGCTTGACTTCATCGCCGCCGAGGGCGGGCAGATCATCCTGGACATCATCGGCTACAACGACGCCAAACGCTGCTTCACAGAAGGCGACTTCATCTCCTGCGTCATGACCGTCATCAACGCCCTGCCCATCCTCAAGATCGCCTCCGTACTCAGCAAGATCCCCGACGCCGTCTCCGCCGTCGTCCGCATCGTCAAAGGCATCCGCACCTTCAAGGACCTGAAGGTCGCGGGACGCCGGCTGACCAGCGAACTAAGGGACCTGGCTCAGCGGCTGATCAAGTGCAAGACGGTCGCTGCCAACAGCCTCGCCGGACCTGGCTGCGAGGTGCAGACGAAGCCCAAGCGAGACCCCCACGCGCCCCCGGTGAACGACCCGCGGCGGGACCCCTACCCGTTCCCCGGCCCGCTACCCGAGCCTGGCCCCGGCGAGGAGAACAACGACCGGAAATGCCCCGACGGCACCACGGGGTGGGTCGTCAACGACCGCATGCAGAACTTCACCTACAACAACGTGCCCGCAAGCCGTGCCACCGGCGGAACCGCATGCGTCGCCTATGTCGGCCCTCGCCAACCAGGTGAGCCGGACACACCTGTTGGGTACGAAGAAGGGCTGATGCACAGAGGGCATCTCATCGCTTCGATGTTCGGCGGAGTGCACCACGTGCAAAACATTGTCCCGCTGTACGAGTTGGCGAACACGCCCGTTATGCGATATGACATCGAGGAGCCGATCGCGCGGGCGGTACGTGCGGGCGAAAAAGTCTACTACCGGGTCAGTGCCTACTACAAGAACCCCGGAGACGCGGTACCAGCAAGGCTGTACATCAAGGCATGGGGGATGGAAAGCTCGTTCCGGTGTCTCGGAATAGTAGAAAATGTCCCCAACCCGCCACGGACGACCTGTCAATAGTGCGACTCAGACGCGTGCGGCCGCTTTATCATGCCAGGTCGATACTCTAGACTTGGCATGATACGGTCTGAACGAATGTCTCTTCAAAGAAGGAGTCTGCGTTCAGATGACCGATCCTGGTCTCGTTGTCGATCGTATCGCGGTTGCGCTCGGTTGGGATGGCTCCGTATCACCTGAGCTGGAGTGGGAGGCGGTCGAAGAACAGTTGGGAACCCCGTTGCCCGCCGACTACAAGGAATTCATGGGCCGGTTTCCCTCCGGAGTGATACGCGACGTGGTCACGTTCTGGAATCCCGTTCAGAGCGCTGAGCACCTAGCTCAGTGCAAAGCGAGATTTGACGGAATTTTGGTCGGCGCAAGGATAGCTTGGGAACGAGGGTACGATAGTTTTCCGCCGTTTCCCGAGCCCAATGGAGTGATCCCATTTGCTTCCGATGTCGAGGGCGGTGCACTTTTCTGGCTGCCATGGACATCCAATCCTGACAAATGGCATGTGGTGTATCAGAGTCGACACAGTCCCGATGACTGGACGAGGACAAAGCGGTCAATGACAGCGGTAATGCTCGAACTCGTGAGCAGCAGGAGTGAACGTAACATTCTTGGCTGGAACATCTCCGCAAAGGAACGAGCATTGAGGCCATTTAACCTCCCTGCGGGAGCTTGACAGCAGCCCATCTCCGGCGCGATCAGTTACTAAAGGCGCCGAGGAGGTCCGCGCTGCGGAGAACGCCCGCAGCGTGGACTTCGCAGACCTGCCCGTGGAGTACATTTCCCGACGCGTACCGCTAGCGACAGGCACCCGGATGACCGCCGCGGGCGCCCCAGCACGCGGGGCGGCAGGCATCTGAGAATTCATCTTACTTACTCCGCACCTCAGGCTCGGTCTGGTTGCCCAGGATGCAGAACTTGGCTGGTACCGCAGTCAGCCTCTTGCGGTACCGGTACCGGTGCTGGGTGGCTGGCTGTGCAGCACCGTTCTCGATGGTTACGACGATGACCAACGGGCAGGTGGCTTCCACGAGGCGAGGAGTGCCTCGGGGTGTGAGGAGATCGGTGCGGGTGCACCCGTCGGCTTGTGGTCGACTGGTCGTCGACATGCGCAAGGGCCCGTGACCGCAGGGCGGGTTCTAGCGATCCCCGCAACACCCTGAATTTCAGGGAGTTGCGGGGATCGTGGATTTTGGGAGGTTGAAGAGGGAGTTCTTCGAGGCTCTGGATCGGGAGAAGGGCAACATTTCGGGTGCCGCCCGGGTGGTCGGGGTGCCTCGGGGAACGGCTCACACCTGGGCGCGGCGGGCGGGAGTGCGGGGCCCGGGGAAGTCAGGAACGTCCGGGCATCCGGGCCGGGCGGAGTATGACCGGCTTCGCGCGGCCGGTGTGCGGCAGAAGGATGCCGCGGCGCGGGTCGGGGTCAACGAACGCACCGCTCGTGACTGGGATCGCGGGATCCGGAAGATCAATAACTCGCGCCTCCACCCGGATGGGCGCCGGATCGACTACAAGACGGGCGTGACCACCTTTGTTCCCGTGTCCTCACAGCCGTCTGTCGCGGCGGTCGAGGCCACGCTGCATCCCCGGTACTTGACGGTGACCGAACGGGAGCTGATCGCCGACATGTGCCGCCAGGATGAGTCGTTCCGGGCGATCGGGCGGGCGCCTCGACCACGCCGCCGCCATCGCCACCACACCCGAAGACCGCGGCACCGCATTCGCCATGCTTGCCCGTGCGGCCGGCGAAGCACGCCACGAACCACGGTTCACTGTCGCGATCACCGAATGTCGTCGCGTACTTGCCGACACCACACATCACGATGGCATGCTCCTGAACCCGTTCTCCCTGCGGGAGATCCACGCCCGAGGACTACTGGCCCTCGACCGTCCCGCCGACGCGCTGCACGTCCTGTCCCGACCTGCGGCGTCCGACGCCATGGCACCGCAATGGCAGGTAATCGAGCATGTCACGCACGGCGAGACCCTCGCCGAGATGGGGGACCACGCTGGCGCGACCGAGGTACTCGATGATGCGGTTCTCGCCGCTGAACAGCGACGGCTGCCGCATCAACTCCAACGCACCCTCCGGGCAGCTGACAAACACGATCTTCACACGGTCACCGAACACGGATGCAACGCTCTGCAAAGGTTGCGTGCCTTGCTCGCCCCCACTGTCTGATCCGTACGACGCCAAGAACAAACAGATCCATACTTCGCTTCGGTTGCAGTCGCGGTCCCTGATCCGCGGAGCACGTCCGAACATGACCTGCTTGATCTCAGTGCGCAGCGCCCCACCTGCAGCGTCCAGGACGAATTCGACGAGCCGATCAGCGGTGGTCGGCCCGGCAACGTGCAGCCTGGCGGCGGTTATGCAGGGCATCGTTGATCGATAGCGTTACCCGCCCTGGCCCTGTCCGGAGCCGCCAGGTGGGCGTCAGTACTTCCAGGTGGTGCCGGTGCCGCGGTATTGCTCGACGGGGATCGGGTCGATCCCGTTTCGCATGTGGTCGGTGTAGAGGGTGCCGTGCAGGTGATCGATTTCGTGGGCGGCCAGCCGGGCGACACCGCGCTCGAACACGGTGATCTTCGTCTGGCCGTCGGTGGTGGTGTGCTCGACGTGGATCACGTGCGAGCGTGGTACCTGGCCGCGGACGTCGAAGAAGGACAGGCAGCCCTCGTATTGTTCGTCGACATCGCCGCCGGATTCGATGATGGTGGGGTTGAACAGGGAGATCGCTTCGCCGTCCGGGGTACGGACGATGGCTGCGGCGCGGTCGATGCCGATCTGCGGGGCTGCAATGCCCATGCCCTTGCCGAACGTGTGGGCTTGAGCGACTCGTTCGCACGCGGAGTTCAGAGCGGTGACCACGCGGCGGGCGTCCTCGGCCTCGGCCGGGAAGTCGAAGCGGCGGGCGGTGCGGCGTAGCGCGGGGTCGGTGTCCTGGACGATGCCGAGGGATGCCATGACCTCGCTCGGCATCGGTGGTGGGCCGTCGGTCTGCGCGGCGCGGCCGCGGAAGTCCCATTCGAGCCGGTAGCGGGCGTGCAGGGGAGGGTCCTCGCAGGACCACGAGAAGATGTGCCGGTCGCCGGTGTCGTCGCGGCCGATCGCGGTGGCGAACGGCATCGCCTGTGCGGTCATCGAGGTGTGCAGGCCCCAGACCGAGGCGGCGAGTTCGGCGGGGAAGTCCAGGCAGACCGACAGGGTGCGGGTGGGTAAGCGCACCGCGCGTTGGAACCAGTTGCCCCAGTGTTCTTCGCTGACGGTGTATTCGTATTCGATCCAGCAGGATTCCCCGGGATACAGGGGAAAGTGTCCGTGCGCCCCGGAGAAGAGCAACCAGACTTCTTTGAAGGCGTCGCGGTCGTGGTGGGCGGTCCAGTCCATCGGGTTCGCGCGGCCGCGGCCGTGCCAGGCGTGCAGGTCGATCTCGTCCCAGGTCAGCGGGTTTTCGGAGTAGAGCTGGTTGGAGCGTTCGGGGTCGCCCGGGTAGCGGTCGACGGAGATGCGGATCAGGTAGCGGGTGATCGGCTCGGTGCCGTGGTTGACCAGGTGGCGGCGCTGGGTGAGGCGGTAGGCGCCGTCGTCGTAGCGCAGGGTCGCGTCGTCGTGGTCTACCACCAGGCTCCCGGTCCCGGCCGTGGCGTCGGTGACGGGTGATGCAGTGGGGCGGGTCCGGGTGGGGTGGTGGGCCTCGTAGTCGCGGAAGGCGGTGTGCAGGGCGCCGCCGGCGCGGAGGGCGGCTTCGGCGTTCCCGGCGAAGGCTTCCGACGGGCGCTCGGTGCCGGAGAGGACCTTGGAGACGTAGGAGCGGTCGTAGCCCATGGCCTTGGCCAGCGCGGCCCGGGAGAACCCGCGGACGTCGCGCCAGCGTTCGAGTTCGACGGCGAACACGTTCACCTCGGCATCCGGGTTGCCGCCGCTGGTCGTGCCCGTCGTCATCGTCGCCTCCGCCATTCGGGACCGTGAGTGTGCGTGAACGCACCGTGAGTCGCTGCTCAGCCTAGAGGCACACCGCCGGAGTGCGGTGTCCTTCCTGCGGCGGCACGACGAAAAGGGGATGCGATGACGGGCAGCGGGACGCGAGCGAGGGTGGTGATCCGCCTCTACGGCGGGGATGGCCGGCGGCACGCCTATCTCGCCATCGATCTGGCGCATCAGGGTTACTTCCAGGTCCACCCGGTAGGCAACCTGGTGTTCGGCTATCGCCTCGCTCACCTCGCTGAGCTGATCGGTCCGGTGAGCTTTCCTGATCTCGGGAACCGTTTCGAAGTCTGCGAATCGTGCGCGAGCTGGTTACGGAACCAGCCGCATGAAGTCCTGGTTGACAACGAAATCGTGGCGGTACGGGGAACGCTGGACTTTTCCGGAGACCGGCCCGGTCGCGGGCGGCCGCGCTCCGAGCCGGAGGCGAGCGCTTCCCTGGCCGCATGACAATGCCACGTCCTGACTAGTGAAGGAGGCCTGCTCGACATGGCTGCCCACGTCAGCGCGCTGCCGATCCCCGGCGCGTGGAAGATAGAGACCCCTCGTCGTGAGGATGGGCGGGGGAGTTTTCACGAGTGGTTCAGAGACGACATCGTGGGCGCCGCGACGGGGGACAGCTGGCAACCGCGGCAGGCCCACTGGTCACTCTCTGATCGGGGAGTTCTGCGCGGGATCAGCGTCGTGACCGGGACGCCCGGGCAGTCCAAGTACGTCACCTGCGCTCGGGGAGCAGTGCTGGACGTCGTGGTCGACCTGAGGCCGGGTTCCCCGATGTTCGGTCGCTGGCACATGGAGCAGCTGGACGAGGACCACGACGTCTCGCTGTACCTGGGCGAGGGCCTGGGCCACGCGTTCCTGTCCCTCTCCGCGAACTCGATGCTGATGTACCTGGTCTCCCAGCCCCACGATCCGGCCAGCGACGTTCGCATCCAGGCGCTCGGCCCGGACCTCGGTATCTCCTGGCCGGCCGAGATCCCCGTGACGCAGTCACCGAAGGATCTCGCGGCCCCCTCACTGGCCAACGCCGGACGGACCGGGCGACTGCCCGCATACACGCTTTGACGGTTCTGAAAACGTTCCACCACAACAATTTCCGCCGACCGCGTCGAGACAGATTGGACTCGTTATGCACAGGGTGCTCGTGACAGGTGGAGCCGGATTCATCGGCTCGCACCTGGTCGACCGTCTCATTCAGACAGACGAGATCGACCGGGTGACCGTTCTGGACAGTCTCACCTACGCCGGCGACCGGCGTAACCTCGCCGCCGCCCTGGACTCCCCGAAACTGCGGTTCGTCGAGGGCGACATCCGGGACGCCGAGCTGGTCGGTGGTGTCCTGCCCGGCCACTCCGCGGTCGTGCATCTGGCCGCGGAGTCCCATGTGGATCGTTCCCTGCGCGACGTCGGCAACTCGGTCAGCACGAACGTGATGGGCACGCAAACCTTGCTCGACGCCGCGATGCGCTGCGGTGTCCAGAAATTCGTTCACGTGTCCACCGACGAGGTCTACGGTCCGATGCCGACCGGCTCCGCCCGTGAAGACGCTCCACTACGGCCCACGGTCCCGTATGCGGCCAGCAAGGCGGCCAGCGACCTGATGGCCAGCTCGTACTTCGTCAGCTTCGGCGTCCCGGTCTGCATCACCCGCAGCTCCAACAACTACGGCCCCCGCCAGCACCCGGAGAAACTGATCCCGCTGTTCCTGCGCAAGCTCCTCACGAACGAACCCGTCACCGTCCACGGACACGGGCAACACCTGCGGAACTGGCTGCACGTCGAGGACCACTGCCGGGCGATCGAGCTGGTCCTGCGCCGCGGTGTCCCCGGCGAGATCTACAACATCGGCGGCGGCACCGACCTCACCACCCTCGAACTGACCGGCCGGCTCCTGCGGATCGTCGGCATGAGCTGGGACGCGGTGACTACCGTCGCCGACCGCACGGCCAACGACATCCGCTACGCGATGGACTGGAGCAAGATCGCCGAACTCGGCTTCCGGCCCCAGCGTGATCTGGCGTCCGGGCTGGCCGAGACCGTCCACTGGTATCGCGGAAACGTCGATCGATGGCCCACAGCCGATTCCTTGGCGACGCGGACGGACGGCGTCGAGCTGACGGCGGTCGGCGGATGACCGTCGTGACCGCACCGGGCGGACCCCGCGCCAACGCCAGGCCCTTCCTCTACGGCGACGAAATCACCGCCGTCGCCCGCGCGCTCGAAAGCGGCCAGTACGGGCACGGGGCGGAGACCGAGGCTTTCGAACGCGAACTGGCGGCCTACCTGGACGTTCCGGACGTGGTCGCGGTAGCGACCGGCACCGCAGCGTTGCACCTGGCGCTGCTGACAGCTGGGGTCGGGCCGGGGGATGAGGTGGTCGTGCCGTCGCTGACCTTCTGCGCCAGCGTCCAGGCCACCCTCGCCTGCGGCGCCCGCCCCCGGTTCGTCGACGTCGACCCAGCCACCTTGTGCACCACCGCCGAGCACCTCCGCGCCGCGCTCACCCCGGCTACCCGCGCGGTCATGCCGGTCCTCTACGGCGGCCGCGCGATCAACCTGACCAGCGTGCGCCAGCAGCTCGCCGACCAGAGCGTCGCGGTCGTCGAGGACGCGGCGCACGCCTTCGGCTCCTACGCCGGCCCGCGGCGCGTCGGCGCCACCGGCGACCTGACCTGCTTCAGCTTCGACGCGATCAAAGCACTCACCTGCGGAGACGGCGGGGCCGTCGTCCCGCGTACCGTGGGTGAGGCCGCGGTCCTTCGCCGGGCGCGGTCGCTGGGCATCACCAGGTCCCGGGCCGACCGGGGCGCCGCGGTGTCCTACACCGTGGACGGCACCGGGTTCCGCTATCACCTCTCCACACTCCACGCCGCGATCGGCAGGGTCCAGCTCGCCCGCTTCCCCGAGATGGAAACCCGCCGCCGCCGCCTCTGGAACGTCTATGCGGCCGCACTGCGCGACATCGAGAACGTCACTGTGGTCGACCTTGACGTTGCGAACACCGTGCCGTTCACCTGCACAGTCCTCGTTCCCGCGCCACTGCGCGACGAGGTCCACACACGGCTGCGCGCCGCCGAGATCGCCGTGGGCGTGCACTACCCGCTCAACCACCTTCAGCCCGCGTTCAGCCACGTGGCCAGGCCGCTTCCACAGTCGGAGGCGCTGTGGCGGCAGATTCTCTCGCTGCCGTTCCATCCCGCTATGACCGAGAACGACGTGCACACCGTCGCCACCGCCCTGCGCAGAACGCTCCACCTCGCCACCGGCAATACCCCGAGCGGGGCGACTGTGCGTGAGCAGGACCGGGATCACCGCCACCATCCAACGGAGGTAAGGAAGTGAGCCTGCGCCGTGCCGCCGTGCTCGGGAAAGGCAGCCTCGCCGCGCACGCCTGCGATGTGATCACCGCGCTGCCTGACACCGTGCTGGATACCGTCGTCCCCAACGCGCCCGAGCCGGACTGGGACATCAGCCTGTCCAGGGTCGTCGAAAAGAAATGGCCGCAGACACGCGTGATGCGCTCCGGCGACTGGCGCGACCTGGAACCCGGCCGGTGCGACCTTGTGTTCAGCGTGCTCTACGACAAAATCATCGGCCGCAGTCTGATCGACAGCACCCGGCACATCCTCAACTGCCACCCCGGGCGGCTACCCGCCTACCGCGGCGCCCGCCCGGTGAACTGGGCCCTGCACAACCGCGACGCCCTCGCCGGCATCACCATCCATGTCATCGACGTCGGCATCGACTCTGGACCGATTCTGGCCGAAGCGCTGTTCTCCATCTGGCCCGACGTCGACGAGGTCGCCGACGTCTGGGACCGGGCCATGGACCACGGACGCCGGCTCATCTCCGACACCCTGCCCCGGCTCGACAACATCACCACGAGACCCCAAGACGAGACCGGAGCGACCACGCACTACCGGCGAGACAGCCACCTGCTCGGCGACCGCGACGGCTGGACCAGAACCACGCCGGACCCTCACCGTTGAGATCAGGCCCACGAGCACGATCACCGACGCTCGCCCGCGGCATCCAGGACGACATCGACGAGCCGGTCAGCGGCGTCCGGCCGACCCAGTTCGCGTGCCCGGGACGCCATGGCGCGGCGCCGCTGCGGATCGGTCAGCAGCGGCGCCACCGCGTCCCGCAAGTCGGCGGCGGTGACATCGGTACCGAGCAGCGCGGACGCGGCCCCCTGCTCGGCGAGATGCCGCGCGTTGTGGGCCTGCTCGCCGCCAGCCGAGGATGCCAACGGAATGAACACCGCCGGCTTCCCCAATGCGGTCACTTCGGCGATGGTCCCTGCCCCGCTCCGGGACACCACCACATCGGCCAGCGCGAACAGATCAGGCAACTCCGAGCCGACGAAACCGACCGGCAGATACCGGGCGGCCAGATCCGCCGGCAACTCAGCTGCGCGTTCTCGCTGCGTCCCCAGGGAGGCCGTTCCGCACTGGTGCACGACGTTGGCCTGTTCGAGCAGCCACGGCAGGATCGCGGAGACCAGCTCGTTGATCTGCGTGGCGCCCTGCGCCCCGCCGGTCACGTACACCGTGGGCAGAGCCCCATCGAAACCCTGCACGCCGAGTGCCGTCACAGCCCGCTCAGCGTCACCTGTGAGCACTTCCGCGCGCACCGGGTTTCCCGTGGCGACCGCAAGCTTCCGTATCTGGGGCGGCAGGAGCGGCAGGGTCGATTCCGACGACACCGCCACCCGGGCCGCAAACCGCGCCAGCACCCGGTTGGCCAACCCCAGCCGCAGCGTCTGCTCATGAATGACCAACGGACAGCCACACACCCGAGCCGCCACCCCGACCGGCACGGCGACGTACCCGCCGGTCGCCAGCACGACATCAGGCCGGAAACGTGCCACGACCGACCGCGCCTGCAGCACGCCGAGCGGAACCCGGACCATATCCGTCATATTGGCCCGGGACAGCATCTTCAGCGGGTTGCGTGCCCGACGGATCTTGCCGGTCGCGACCGGCTCGAACGGGATCCCCTGATCGGCGGTGACGCGAGCTTCCAACCCGGCCGCGGTTCCGACCCACAGCACCTCCACGGCCCTGCCTTGATCCGCTAGGCGTGCCTGCAGTGTGCGGATGGCGGTCAGCGCCGGATATGTGTGCCCGCCAGTGCCTCCGCCCGTGACCAGCAACCGGAATGGCCGCTGCGCCGTCTGCGTGTCGTGCTGGGCGCCGACTCGCGCGGCACTGTGCTTGTTCATCATCAAAACCCGTGTTTCTCGACCTGCCGGAGAAGGCTCGACCGTGATCCGGCGGAGGCCCCAACTGTCGAGGCGGATTCTTCCACAACCACGCACGGCAGTCGGGCGGCACTCATGCAATCCCGGACGCCGCGACGACAACGTCCACTATGGACCTAACGGCACGAGCTGGAGCGTGGCGCGCGCTCCCAGACGCGTGTCCTCGGCGGAAGGCGCTGTCGACTCATGCGGGCCCTTGGCGGCGAGGGTGTGACAGGCTGGTCTGGACGATCGACAGAGGGGAGACGTGCTTCGTGACGATCACCGAGCAGACAGCGTCGACATTTCTGGTGCAGCACCGCGAGAATCGGTGGTTGATCGGGCTTGTCTGGCACCACCGCCTGGAGATCACCCTCCCGGCCGGTGGGCACCAAGAACCTGGGGAAACGATCGCCGAGACGGCGGTACGCGAAGTGCGCGAAGAGGTAGGGGTGCAGTGCAGGCTCCTGGCGCTTCCACTGCCGCACCGGTTTCCTCACCCGACGATCCCGGCCCCGTGGTGGATCGCCGACGTCCCAGCCGGGCCCGACAACCACACCGATGCTCACCACGTACATCGTGACCACGTGTACGTCGCCGAACCGTACGGCGACTATTCCGACGACGCCGAGTCCGTCGTGCAGTGGTTCGCCGCGGATGAGCTCGCTCATGCAGACGGCGTTTCGGAAGACTCCCGGATTCAAGCTATGGAGATTATCGCGATCCTGCAGCGGCATGCAGAGAGTGATAACAACTAAGTTCAGCGAAGCAGGGATTCACAACAGACGAGGGTCGGAATTGCCGGCCCTCAGCGACGTGGCCGCGTAGTATGCACTGCGCCCCGGTTTGGTTTCTGTGCGCGTTGCCCGACATGGGAGCCTTCGGGTGAGAGGAGTCCAGAAATGGCCACGCGCCGAGTTTCGGAAGCCGTGTGATAGGCAGTCACGACGCGCGCATAGTATTCTGTGCTTCGAAATCTCATTCTGGAGGGACGTGGCGTGGCTCAGAAAGTTTCGGTAAGTCTTGTCGACGACATTGATGGCACGGAAGCGGAGGAGACCGTGGAGTTCGGTCTCGACGGCGTGACGTACCACATTGACCTGTCCGCGGACAACGCGGAAGAACTCCGTGACATCGTCGGACAGTACGTCGAACACGGACGCCGGGCCGGGGGACGCAAGCGCAAGGCCATGGTGGGCACGGCTGCGCTGTCGCCGGTATCCAAGGCGCCGACTGCGGCCGACCGTGAGCAGAACCAGGCTATTCGCGCGTGGGCCCGCAGGAACAAGTACGACGTGTCCGATCGTGGACGGATCCCGTCGGAAATCGTCGAGGCATACAACAAAAAACACTAGCTGTGGCGCGGCGGAGGGGCGCATCGATGGATGCCCCTCCGCCGACGTCGGTGACGATCCGCGGGGTGTCCGGATCGGACGGTCGCCTGGCTGGGAACCTGTTCTGCCGCCGCGCGTGTCGTGTGGAGGACGCTCGACCAGGTGAACTCGCCACAGACTAGGCGGTGTTGACCGCGCGTCCGCCTATCGTCGGTGGCTGTGACGCAGTGTGGGAGCAGTTCTCCGGGCGGCAGGGCTCATGACGGGCTGGAAGCGGTCCGATTGGTCCGTGAGGCCGAGGCGGCCCGGCGGAGTGTGTTCGGCCGGTGGGATCCGCCCGGACATCGTGCTCAGCAGGCGGCGTTGCTTATCGATTTTGAGAACGTGGTTCTGGGGGCCGGTTCGACCTTGCCTGACCGGTATGAGCCGGTGCCGGCGGCGGCGCTGGCGTGGTTGTGCCGGGCGTATGGGCCGACCACGACCCGCCGGGCCTATGCCGACTGGGCCGATCCGCGGTTCGGCCGCTACCAGCAGATGTTGGAGCGCAGCGGGGTCGACCTGGTGCAGCTGGGACACGGCCCGTCCCGCAAGAACGGCGCGGACATCCGGATGACGGTGGACGCGATGGAGACGCTGATCGTGCACCCGTCGGTCGACGCGTTCGTCTTGGCCAGCGGCGACAGCGACTTCTCCCCGCTGGTGTCGAAATTGCGGGAGTTCGGCAAGTACGTGATCGGCGTCGGCGCGGAGACCTCCGCCAGCGCGCGCCTGGTGTCAGTGTGCTCCGAATACCAGCTGTGGGGGTCCATCGTCGAGGAAACAGCACCGCGGCCAGAGGCACCTCACACGGCATCTCACCCCGTACACCGGCTGGCAGACGCGGAGGCGTTGGTGGTGGCCGCGATGCAGGAGAGCCCGACGTCGGCCCCTACAGCCTCATGGCTGAAGTCGAAGATGCGGGCACTTGACCCCGCGTTCGCCGAGGCCGACTTCGGCTGTGCCAGCTTCCGGGAACTATTGGGCCAGTTGGAACATCGTGTCCGAGCGGTCGGCCGGTCTGGCGGCGATATCACGCTCAGCTTGATCGAGCCTGCCGAACCACTCATGGCGAGCTCGACTACAGGATGACCACAGCCACCCGGGCGACACGGCAACACCGATCAGGTCATCACACGTTCAGACTTTGGACGGACGGCATCGGCGACTTTCCGGATCCGCGCGATGCGCGACCATGCCTCGCGCCGCCGGGCCACCTCGGCTCCTCGTAGCGATCCGGACCTGACGTCGTTCCCGAAGCCGGTAGTGTGCCGGTACCCGACGCTCCACCGGATGACGCTTGGGGTAGACGATGAGCATGGATGAAGCCACCCGTGTGGCTGCCTCGGTGGACAAGGTCTCGGTGGGGCGGGTGTATGGCTACCTGCTCGGCGGGACACAACTACGCCGCCGATCAAGCCTTTGCGGAGCAGCAGCTCGCAGTGCTGCCCGAGATCCGGGACTTCGCCCGCGCGAACCGCACGTTCCTGGGCCGCGCGGTGCGGTTCATGGTCGACCAGGGGATCCGGCAGTTCGTCGACATCGGCTCCGGGCTCCCAACGCAGGGCAACGCACGAGGTCGCCGAGGAGGTCGCACGGGGCGAATGCCGGGTCGTCTACATCGACAACGAGCCGATCGCCCGAGCGCACGCGCAGATTCTGCTCGAGCAGACCGCGGGCCCGAACCGGCACGCTGCACTGGACGCCGACTTCTTCGACCGGCGCCTGCTGATGGGACCCGGGTGCTCGATACGGGCCTGATCGACCGGACCCGGTCGATCGGGCTGCTGCTTGTAGCCCTGTAGCATTTCATGCGCGACGACCAGAACCTGCACGCCGCACTCGGTTTCCACCGCGCGATGCTGCCGCCGGGAAGCTTCCCGGCCGTGTCGCACATTCATGTCGCGCCCGAGGACGTCGAGACGCAGAACGCGGGCAAACGCGTGGCGCAGGAGTACGGGCGCCGGACCAACCACACGGCGATCATGCGCTCACGAGAACAGATCGGTGAGTTCTTCGGGGACCTGGAGCTGGTCGAGCCCGGGCTGGTGTGGCTGCCTCAATGGCGACCCGACACCTCGAACGCCGCCAAGGAGGCCGCACGGTCGCGCGGTCTGGCCGGAGTGGCCCGCACCCACTGAAAGACCCAGTGCCCCGGGTTGGGCCGGGCCACAGGCCATGTCTCGGCGCCGCGGGGCGGGGCGGTCACGGAGCGGGCAGGCCGCGCGCGGCGTTGATGGTGTCGTAGCTGGGATAGGCCGCGGCGAGCACCGCCTCGGTGAGTGGCTCCACCCCGATCGACACGCGCCGCGCGTTCACGCCCGGCGCGTCATCGAGCGGGTACAGCCGGCACCCTTTGCCCGGGAAGCACAAGGACTGTGTGCCCCAGCGCTGCGGGCGTCGTGTGTCGGTGGCGACGCGGTCGGCGAGATAGGCGTGATCGCGAACCGCGACCTCGTCGTCGGGATCGACGCCCGCGGCGAGCAGAGGAAGCCACCGCGCCCGATCCTCCGCGGGGGCGTGCTGGGCGAGCAGCCATGCCGCGTGCGCGGCATCCGACCCCACCAGCCTCGTACCTGGCCAGCCGACACGGTCGACCACCGTGGCCAGGAACGCGGTGTTGACGGCGTCGACCTCGCTGACGCGCTGCCACTGCCCAGCAGTGGGGGAGTCGGGATCCAGCGCCCGTCGAGCTGCCTTGTCGGTTTCAGCGCGACGTAGGGACTCCTCGCTGAGCACCGCCAGTTCGACGGCTGGGAGGTTCTCTGCCATCCGCGACGCTCCTCGACTGGTCTGGCCGGAGTTCGGCTTCCACGATCAGGGTGCCGAGCTTCGTTGGGTCCGGAGCCGGTTCGACACGTGAGTGGATGTTTTCGAAGCCGTTGTCACGCAGCAACTTCGTCCATGTCTCCGGTTCGTAGGACCATCGGTACACCCACTGTGGTTCGGCACTGAACTTGGCTCCATACATGCCTTGTATGCCGTAGGCACCCGGTACAGGGGGAGCGTGGGAGAACACCAGCTTCCCGCCGGGTGTCAGGTGATCCCGCACGAGCGGCAACAGCACGGCAGGATCGAGAAACCACAGCGCGCCCCAGACCGAGTAGATCGCATCCCAGGTCCGATCCGACCTGGCAAGAAACTCCACCACGTCGCCCTGTTCGAAGCGGGCTCCCGCAACGTGCCCCCAGCGGCGACGCGCGTGCACGCACTGCGTGCCGGAGGTGTCCACCCCCGTCGCGTCGACGCCCCGCATGGCCAGCGCCGCGACCGCGTCACCTCGTCCGCACCCTAATTCGAGAGCTGAGAGCGGGTCGCCGAGCACCTCGATACCGGGACCGTGGGACGAATACTGGGTCCACCCGAACGGGTCGATTGGCACCTCGTCAGTGTCGGCGTTGGCCGTGCGAGCCGCGTAGCGGTCCCAGTAGGCCGTGCTCATCGGTTCGAGCCGGCGAGCCTGGCGAGCCCACCCGGACATACTGCGGTAATCGCCCATTGCACCAGTGTCCAGGAACTGCGTGGTCTATCGACGTGCAGTGGACGGCGACACCGCGCGTCGAGGGTGGCTGCCGTCGACGCGCAAACCTGCATGAGCTCGCACGGTACTGGCTCACGAGGGCCGCTACTCAGGCCGCTCGGCATTTCGTGCCGGGGCGAGCCTGCCAGTATGGGGTGATGTGGGAGAGGGAGATCGCGCCGCTCGGTCTGGTGATCACTGCGACGCGTCGGGTGGTGTCGATCGCGCAAGAAAGCAGGATGGATCCCCACAGTCGGGATCATCAGATCGTAAAGGTGTTGGAGGATCTGCATCGGGCTGGCGGGACCTGGGATGCGGTGATCGCCTGGGCGCAGGTGATCGCGACTCTGTCGTCAGCGGGCCGGTCGCCGCACGCGACCAAGCCTGGTGGGACCCCGCCGGGAGTTTCCCTGGTCAAGCCTGACGAGGACCCTCGTGCGGTGTGGCCGGTGAAGGCGGCCGCGCTGATCGACACCGCGCACGAGGGGAAGCTGCACCGGCAGCACCCGTTGATCGGCGACGTGTCGACCTTGGCTGGACCGGAACAGTGGGCTTTGGTGTGGCGGCTCCGGGAGCTGCTCCTGCAGCCGCTGGGTGACGGCGGACGGGACACCGCGGACCTGACAGCCGCGGCCGCGGCTGGAGACACCGACCGCTACACCGCCCTGGTCGACGACCTGATCGCCAGGGACCGGCTCCTGGGACTCGTGCAGTGGTGGACCGCGATCGCGGCCAGCACGGTCGCGGCCGCGACGGACATCGTGCCCGTCGAATCCTGTCTGCACAGCTATGTGCAGGAAACCGTCGTCGATGGACAGTTGGAGGCATTGGCCGCGTTCGTGACCGTCCTGCAAACCGCGACCCGCGAGCAGCTCCTCGAGGACGTGTACCCGCTGGCTCGTCACGTCTATGAGGTCATGGACGCCATCGGTGGCCGCCGCCATCTCATCGCGGCCCTGGTGATTCACGCCCCGCACTTCCGGGCCGAGGAAGGTGGCTGGTGCCGGCGCGCGGCGACGATCACAGCTGCCGCGGCCAGCGACCACCACGCTCAGGCACAGGCCTACCTGGACAGCCTGATCCGCGTCGGTGGTCGTCCTGCGCTGATGTCGGTCGCCGGGGCGTGGATGGACATCCTGGCTGAACGACTGCATTACCTCGACCGCGTGACCTTGGCGGTCGTCGATCCGCACGGTGTTCCCACCGGCATGGTCGACGGACTCCACCGGCTCGACCCCTCCCGCGAGGAACAGCACGTCCTGAGTCGCCTGCGTGACGCCGCCATGCGGATCCGTACCGGCGTTCCGGGCGCGCTGGACGACCTCGGCCCGGCGATCGCGGGCGCCACCGAGGACGGCATGGCCGCCGTCATCCAGCTCGCCCTCCTGGTCGGCCATATCGTTCGGACCGCACCGAAGGATCGTGGCCCCGATTCGCTGGTCACCACGCGCTGACCGGCAGACGGTCAGGCAAGTTTCGTTTCGTCGACCTCCACCACGAGCGGATCGTGATCGGTGCAGTGGCCAACGAGTTCGGCCCCGAGTACATCGAGGCCGATCACTGCGTCATCCGGGAAATGGTGAGTGGCGTACCAGCGATCGATCCGGCGCGGAGGATGCTTGTCACCGGGAAACCGGCCGGTCGTGGGCTTCCACGGCACATTCGCGATCCGGGCGCAGTCGCGGAACCGGCCGGGTCCCTCCAGACGGAGCGCGGCGCTGCGATCGAGTCGGCCGTACTCGTCGAACTGGTAGGCGTGATCGGGATGCCAGGCGATTCCGTGATAGGGGTCGGGGTCGTAGTCAGTTTCGCCGCCATCGTTCAGCATGACCTTGGTGGCGCCCACACCGTTCCAGTCGGCGGCGACAAGACCGGCGATCTCATCGCCGTTCATGGCCCGCATGACCTGTCCGGCGTCAGCCCATCCCCACCCGATGCCGGGATCGACATGGGACAGCTGCCCGTTCCCGACCCGTAGCTTCTTGCCGTCCAGGTCGAACACCGCAGTGACGAACGAGTGCCACATCCCCGCTGGAACACGCTCGAACCTCCCGATTTTCCCTGTCACCGGCGTGATCGTGGCCTTGCCCGCACGGGCCCCCGCACGCCACAGCAATGCGGCGTGGTGGTTGCCGCCGCCCAAGGCGCACATCACCTCGCCGTCGATATCGCAGCGCAGACCCACAGCGTGGGCGAGCCGCTGGACACGGAGCTTGGCCAAGTCGCGTTTGCCGGGATCCCCCGGGTTCTTCGGCGGATGCGCGACGATCTCTTGGACAGCGACAATGTCCGCGTCGGTACGGCGGATCATCTCTTCAACGTGCGCGAACCGAGCTTCGTCCGCCGGATCGCCGTAGAGTTTGAACGCGTTTACCGATGCCAATCTGATCACGCGGGCACGGTAGCGGCCACAGGCGTGGCCCGCCGCTCTGGGACCTACCCGAGGGTCCTTGGCGAGAGTTCTATCTCTCTCGAGGCCTGACCGGCGGTCCGCGACAGCGACTTTCGGGACGAAGATGCCGTTGAAGGCCACCTTGGTGGAAGCCAGACGCTCCGCGCCACGGCGCGCGTGAGCGACCAACCGCGCCCGACGACCCGTAGCGCTCGAGACAAGGCATCGCAGTCATCGGGGAAGTGCTCGCAGGTACACAGCCGCCCTGATGATCTGGCAGATGGTAACCAACGGCAGTGAACTGCGAGGCTGGTTGCTGCTAACCGTGCGTGGCGAGTACAAGCAGCTGGTCACCGTGATCGATGCCGTCCTCACAGCCCGCGTCGAGCCCGGCCATCCAGCCCGCAAGCGTGGCAACACCTCACCCATCACAGCGCCGGATGCTGCCGCACACACCTGGGAAGATTCTATCGTCTACCTCGCGCTATGCAGGCTGCTGAACTGGGCGCAGCGCCCACATGAGACGGCGTGATCAGCCCCGGGCTGGGATGACATCTCTCCTGGAGATCAGGCGGGCCAGGTGCCGCGCTGCCCGGGAGTGCCGGATCCCGACGGTGTCCCAGCAGTCGATGAGCCGTCCCGCGTCGTCTGCGCTCATCGACAGATCCAGGTAGTCGCGCAGGGCGGTGATCGCGTCGTCGCGGGTCCTGCGGCCGTCGACCACGTCCCGCCCCAAGCGCTCGATTGCGTCAGAGTTCGTGCTGATGGTCAACAGCCGCAGGCCGTGCATGACCCACTCGTCAGGCGACACCGCGGCGAACCCGCTCACAGGGCCAACAAGGTCCTCGAACGCCGCGGCATAGTCGGGAAGGTCGTAGTTCCAATGGTCGATCGCCTCGCCCGCGCCGACCGGTGTGAGGCCGCCGTCGGCCTTGTCGAGCAGTTCGCCGATGGCCGTCTCGCGGGCGACATCGCCGCGCGTGACGGCCTCGCCGAGCCGGTCGGCCAAGGCTTGCAGCTCGTCGTCGGTGAGGTTGTGAGCCGGTGCGGTCATACCGGTCACTGTGACAGATCCAGGGGCGTCCGGGGGAGTACCCGGGGCCTGGCGCCGACGATCAGGCTGCCGGGCGGATAGTCGCCGGACACAACGACAGTGCCCGCGCCGACGCGGCTGTGCTCTCCGATCCGTGCTCCCGCCAGGATGATAGCCCCGGCCCCGATCCAGGATCCGGCGCCGATCTCGACCGGCGCGGCCTGCAGCGGCAGCTGGTGCCCGATCGGCACCCCGGGATCGACATCGACGTGGTTGTGGTCGAAGAACAGCGCGCCAGGACCGACGAACACGTCGGCCCCCAGCCGGATGCTCTCCATGGCGTGGAGCTCGCAGCGGCGGCCGAGGACGACGCCGTCGCCGAGCCGGATCACCACCGGTCCCGGCGTGTCATCCCCGGGAAACCCAGCCGACAGTGTCACGTGTTCGTTGATCAGGCAGCGGGCGCCGAGCGCGATCCGATGACTGCCGTCAAGGACACCCTGGGGGAACGCCAGCATCGTGTCCCCGCCGAACTCGGCGAACCCGTCGGACTCAGGGGAGGCACGGATAATCGCTGCCTGGGTCCGCTGCTCGCGCCACCAGGTACGAAGCGCGGCCGGCTCGGTGGGCAGACGTGGCGCGGACGACGTGCCGTCGGCATCCGGAGCGGGGATCTCGATGCGCGGTCCAGGGTGTTCGGCGGGCGGGCCGCCGACGATGGAGCGGATCCGAGTCAGGGTGCTGGGGCCGATGTTGCGAATCCGGAGCAGCACCGAGTCAGGGCACGCCGCGACCTCTTCGGCGTGGGCGAACCCGGCGTGGGTGAGCTGCTTGTGGCCACGGGCGCCGCCCTCGCGCTGAGGAATCGCCTCGAACGCCGACTGATACTGCTCCAGCGGAGTACGCGACTCGGGCAGCGGCAGCAGCGACCAGCCCGCGATCGCGCCTCTGCCATAGAGGGCGCGCAGCTGCTCGGCCATCTCACTCGCCCCGATGACGTGCAGGACCCGGGCGGGCTCCACCCGGATCACCCGCGCCATGCCCCACGGTGAGGTCACCGACCCCGCGACCGCGAACGGGTAATCCCCGGGAACCTGGAACTCGCCGAGTTCCGCCGCGATCCGGCGCGCCTCGGCTTCCGGCGTCGGATCGGACCCCGATCCTGGTGATGTCAGCACAGCAACATCCTGCCCGGTATCACCCGTTTCGGCAGGCAACCCTCCGTTACCGGGCGGCGGCGCTGATCGCCATCGTTCAGGCTGCCGGTCCGCCATATTCTCACGTGTACTGCTCGGTCGGGGGACTGCAGCCGTACGAGCTCCTCGTCCGACCTCGGTCGGGACAGCGATACTGTCCTCGGACAGTTCCAGGATTTGCGTCGTGTAGCGCCAGTTGTTTCCGGGATCGCCGGCGTCGCAACACGGCTAGGGCGTCACTGCGGCCGCCGCTGACGCACCCGTTCCTATCGACCAGTCCCTGGGGAGTTCAACGGCGACACCGCCAAGATGCTGCGGCTTGCAACCCCGCAGTGCCAGTTGCCGCGCCGAGTACGGAGAGGGTTACTACCGGATCGGCGACTACCGCCACGACGGCAATCCCCGACATACCCACGAGCAGAAAGACCAGCGCCCAGCCAGGGCCAGGTACGAGCTGGAAAAGCCATCGCCACGCGGGCGGGTCGTCGGGGACAGCGCCCTGAATTCTGGTTGACGGGGGCGTCTTGTCGGTCATGGCGCACAGGATGCCCGAGTGGTACAGGAGATGATACAAAAAGCACCCACAGTTTTCGCGACGTCAATTCGCTCCTGATAACTCGTCTGCCCAGGTGAGATACGGCGAGCATCACTCGATCGTGGGTATTTTGGTTCACGGAACGGGTAACGGCGGCGCGTCGTCATCCCAACCCATGCAGTGACGGCGCTGATAACCTGCTTACGCGGCTGGCCGAACAAATCGGTGAGACCGGCAACGTCGACTCCCACCTCGAGCAAGTCCCGTCTCAGCCGGAGGGGGTGTCGCTACGGCCGCAAAACCGACAAGTCCCCGTCGGCCGCGTGGAGCTGGGCGAGTCTTCTGTTGACCGGTACGTGCGGGACCCGGCGGACTCTGCCAATCAGAACGGCTGAGCGGCGCACGAACCGCCGTACACCTCGAGGCCTGAAGCCATGGCCGGTAAGCGGCGGGGACGCCCATGCCGAGTACCGCAGGATTCCGCGGTACGTGCGAACACCGCCCTCCAGTGCAGATCCAGGTGGCCCCAGGCGTGCCTGCAGCGCGACTGAACGAGCAGGGACCGCGTCAGGTGACCATCACCAAGGTGCCAGTGTAGGACCGCTACCGGAACATGTCGGCGGCCTGCAAGGATTGTCTGTGCACGATGCGATGATCCGCGTGCCCGAGACTCGCTTGGGCTGGGTGGGTACCCAGCTGGGTGGCGGTGCCACATCAGCACCGCCACCCAGCGCTCGCTGGACTGGGCAGGTGTCGGAGCAGCTCGGCCCGTGATCGGAACCCAGTAAGTCAGCTACTTCGCCGAAGTGCCGCTCTCAGCCGGTAGCTGTCTGATGCGATTGGACACGGGGTGTCAGGTGATGGCGGCGTCGACGTGGAAGGAGAGGTTGTGGTGATGGCGAAGACGGCGCGGCTCGCTCGGCCGATATGGCTTCGGCCGTACATCGTCGGCGGTGTCGTTGGCGATGACGGCGCCGACGAGATCCACCGCCGTGCCCAAGCTGACACGCTGACCCGAGCCGACATGCGGACCCTTCTGCTGGCGCCGCCGGCGATGACGAATTCTGGTGTGCGCCGTTTCGTGATCGAGAGCCTCGCGCGGAGGCCGGAACACGCCGCCGCAGTCCTGTCCGCGCACTGCGCGCAGATCGGCTCTCCAATCTGGCGAGCCACGTCACGAAAGGTCATGACTGCGGCCGGGGAACACTTCGTCGCACAGGCCTCGATCACCGTCGACGCCGTGACCGTCGCAGGAGACGAGCGGCGCGCCCTCGACTCGAACAGCGCGGCGGACGCCGCCCACGTCAGCTTGCTGGCCCGTCTCGCGAATCTGCCACAGCCGGTAGACCCAGCGATCCGCCATGTCGACGTTGCACTGCCTGATCGCGTCCCTTGGAGGGACGCGGTCCGGTCACCGGTCTCGGTCAACCCGCAGCCATCGCTCGGACAGCGGCTGTCCTCGTTGGATTCCAACGAGTTCTTCGGAGTGCTAGTCGCGGTGGCCGATGAGGGCGAGGCGCCGAGGGAGGTGATCGAGCAATGCGAGATTCGCTCCCAGCTGGGATTGCTGGACGGCAGAGAGATCCCCATTCTGTTTTTCGCGACCCGCGGAACACAGTGGGACCGTGCGCGGCTCGCGGTGCTGCACCTGCTCCAGCAGTCCGCCGACGACCATCTGATCCCCACCGTGCTGTACGACCGTTTCGACGAACTCGGCTTGTGGCGTGACCCGGTCCGCTACGAGCGGGTTCGGGTGATCGGCGGTGCGCACGCGTTCGAGGTCGACGCCAGGTATGAGGTCGACGGCGCGGAGCACCAGATCGGACCGTGCCCCGGTGCGGACGAGTGGGATGCCCGCAGGCACGCTCAGGTCCGGATTCTCGCGCATCTCGCCGGTATGACCAACGCTCCGCTGGCCCCGCTGGAGCGGCTCCCGATCCCGCATGTGCCCGGCACGTACGCGTGGCAGTCGCTGCGGGCGGCCGAAACCTGGGACGCCATCACAGACCTGGACATCCGGGCCACAGAGTCCGGTCCACCGTTCGTGGCCACCGCCCGGTGCCGCCTGCGCGGGACACTCATCGACACTACCTTCGCTGGCCCCAGCGCTGACCTGGCGTTGGAGCGGGCGGCGCAGATCTTGCTCATGAATCTCAACCAATACGCCTTCCGCTTGTCCCGCGGCACCTAGCCTTCGTCGGAGACGACGGTCGCGCGCCTGAGGATGACTGCCTCAGCTGGTGATATCAGCGTTGTCCACGTGCGCACGCCGCGACCGTGGACAACGCTCGCAACGTCCTACATCACCGGTGACGTGCCGCCGGGACTGGGGAACGGCGTTCTGCGCCCGATGACGGTCGAGCCAGGCGCCGGACGAATGTCCACGGGGATGGCACTGTCCTTGGCGGTGATCGCCTCCGCGACCTCCGTGGCGTTGGCGATTTGTGCCCGGGTAAACGCGACGTAGAGCGGCTCCGTCGGCACCTGAACCTGGCCGATGGGCAGTGACAAGCCGACTATCTCGAATTCGATCCGTCCGCCGTGCCCACTCTCGAGCAGGTCCATGTAAAGGCGGGCCTCCTCTACGGTGCTGATCTGATGGCACACCGTGGAGTTCAGCGGCATGGCGACCTCGTCGCCGCGCAGCAGGCCGGCCAGCAACGCGATGTTGCGTTCGTCGTGGGCTGACCAGTGAGCAGGCAGAGGAAGCGCGATGTCGAGCTCGTCGCGGACGACAATGAAGTCCTGCAACGCGCGAGAGATCGGCGCGAAGTTCCCGGTGGGTTCGCGGAGTCCGGCGTCGAGGTCGATCTGTTCCGTACCCAGCGTCAGGGCCATGCCGGGTGTGTGATCGAGGGAATCCAGGGCATTCACCGTGCGCAGCAGCGCTTCGGGGTCGACCGCGGCGGCATGCTGGGTATCGGTGGGGCCGTACTGGAGCAGCACGCCGACATTCGTGCCGGCCTCCAGCTGTCCGGGACGGTCGACGCGCAAGCGGACGCGCAGCATGCCGGTGGAGTCGGCGCCGTGGACGTACATGCCCCGGGAGCCCTCGGTGGCGTAGTGCAGCGTCAGATGCAGCGGGCGACCACGTGCGCCTTCGTGGGTTCGGGCGCGCAGCGTGGCCGCGCGCGGGAATCCGGCGGTGACCCGCTGGTCCGGCAACACCATCGCCACCTGCTGCCACGGGAGGTTCAGTGCGCTGATCGCCTCGTTCTCCACCCGGGTAATGCATCCGGGTTCGATGACCGTGCCACTGCCGTAATGCAGCGCGGCGGCCACGTCGCCGGTCACGGCTGATCCAGCCGGGTCGTCGGGCACATCGAGGTGGACCTCGATGTGCTGGGGAGGAATGCCCTCCTGCAAGCGGACGGACACCTCGTTCCGGCCTCCGCGGGAGGCGAAGTCCACGCCCCAGATCGGCGACAACTCGTCGGCGCGCGTGCTCAGGACGGTCAGGCGCTTGAGCAGATCAGGCACGCCACCGGTCATCGCGGCTTGTTCCTGATGCAGCTCGCGCAGCAGGTCGACGACCTCCTGGTGCGGGGTGGACAGGATGAAGCGGGCGATGCCCGGATACTTGGCCAGCTTGGCTTCGAGCCAGCGGACCTCCAGAAATTGCAGGTCGATCGAGTCGCGATACCTGGCTTTCAGATCGTCGAACCACTCCCAGTCCTTCGGCGTCGGATGGACCGGCGCGACGAGGACCCACGAGGCGATATCGTTCTCGGACGCTCGCTTCAGCGAGCGGGATGCCTGCGCCCGCTGGGAATTCCCCAGCTTCGTCCAGCTTTTGAACTCCACAGCGCGTCGGATGTCTTCGAACCAGGCATCACAGCCGCCGTCGCCCCCGGCTCCGTTGATCGTGCGCACCCGGTCGCCGTACTCGGCGTGCATGAGCAGGTCGAACAGTTGCTCGGCCTTCTTCGGCGACTCGGCCAGTTCATCCCAGGGGATCCGCACGGCCGTCATCTTCCCCGCACGGTCACGCTCCTACGCGGACGGCACACCGAAGACGATGGAACAAACCCGTACGGGGCGGGAAACGATTGTTCTGGTGTCAGGACGATCTGTGGGCGCGGGCAGCACCGGAAGTACGCGACGCAGCGGTAAACGACAGCGTGCTGATCGATTCGCTCGGTCGGCGCGTTGACCCGTGCGGCCGGCTCATGGCGGGTAAAGTGCCTCGGCCGAGGTCCGGGAGAGGGGCGAATTGCTGCGCGCGGTAGCCGACCGATACGTGATCTTGCCTGAACCCGTCCGTGAGGGCGGCGCGTCAACGGTGGTGAAAGCCACCGACCACCTGACCGGCCACCAGGTCGCGGTGAAACTGATCCCGCGGGCCGATGCCGATCAGACCCACCGTGTGTTCTTCCGCCGCGAGGTCGAGGCTCTGCAGCGGCTGAACCACCCGAACATCGTCTCGCTGACCGACCACGGCGAAGACGATGGCGAGAACGCGTTCTATCTCGTGTTCCCGTGGCTGCAGGAGACACTGCGGGACGCCCTGCCGCCGGCCGAGGACATCGGGTGGGACGACTTCGCCGACCGGTGGGCGCTGCCGTTGGCCGACGCGCTGGCACACGCGCATGAACGTGACGTGGTGCACCGCGACGTCAAACCGGCCAACATCCTCGTCGGGGCCGAGGGGCAGCCGATGCTCGCCGATTTCGGCATCAGCAAAATCCGCAGCAGGCTTATCACCGAGGTGACCGTGGCCGAGTTCGCCTCCCGTCCGTATGCGCCGCCGGAGCTGGATGAGATGACCAGCGCCGCACAGGACACGTGGGGACTGGCGACGACGATCCTGCGGTGCCTCAGCACCGGCCCGTTCGAGGACTACCCGCACATCACCGCGGCGCTGAAGCAGCTCAATGTGCCGCCGGAGATCGGCGCGCTGCTGCAGCGGTGCACTAGCCGCAACCGGGCGAACCGGCTCCCGAACGCGGTCGTCCTGCGTGGTGAACTGCGCGAGATCCGCGATCGGCGCAATCGCAAATGGTTGACCCAGCGGGCGGCTCAGCTGGTGATCCAGGAGAAGGCCGCCCGCCGGTTGGCGCCGCCTCCGTTCGATCAGGACGCCGACGCGATCGAAGCGGCCCTGCGGACGGAGTTTGCGCGCGGAAGCCACCTCGCGCGTGTCGTCGACCACAAGACAGGCACCCGGCAGTCGGACACGTTCGATCTGGTGGGGGAGCAGCGGCGTCTGCGGCTGGCGATCGCGCCCGGGAGCAGTCCCGCGTTCGTGGTGGCCCGGGAGATCGCCTCGGATGAGAAGGGGCTGGACTGGGTTCGCCGGAACGGCTGGCCGGTGGCGGACGAGGTGCTGTGGACCTCGCGTCGCCTGCCGCCGGTGGACGCGCGCCGGGCGATGGAGATGATCCTGGCGGCTCTGGACGAGCACTACGTGCGTGTCGAGGACGAGGAGCGGCGGCGCGACGAGAACCATGCTTTTGACGTGTGGCTGGACCTGCTGGACGCCAAGGACGACCTCGAACGGGTCCGTTCCGGCCCGCTGCGGTTCCGTAACGCCACAGTGCAGGGCAAGCGGGTTCGGTTCAGCCTGGACACGGCGCCGGACACGGACATCGTCGGGCAGGACCGGCTGTGCCGTGCCCTGGACTCCGACGCGCCACCGGGAGGGGCGGGAGTGGTGGTGGCGCAGGAGGGCAAGACCGTCATCCTCGCCTACCCCCAGCGGCCGACGAATGTCACCAGCGTCGGGGATCTTGTGCTCGACACGCGGGCGAGCCGGGCGGCGTTGCGGCGGCAGCGCGAGGCGGTGCTGAACGTGCGGTCCGGAATCGCGGTGCGGCCCCAGCTGCGGGACGTGCTGGTCGATCCACGGCGCATCGCCACGCCGAGGACCGTTGTCGAACCCGCCTGGTTCAACGCCGACCTGGACGAGGACAAGCGCACCGGCGTGACCAAAGCCTTGGGCAGTCCGGACTTTATTCTGCTCGAGGGACCACCGGGCACGGGCAAGACCGGGTTTATCACCGAACTGGTGCGCCAGGAGCTGCACCGCAACCCGCAGGCGAGGATCCTGCTGGTGAGCCAGACCCATGTCGCCGTGGACAACGCCTTGGTGCGGCTGGCCGATTCCGGGACGGAGGACCTGGTCCGGCTCGGCAGGACCGGGGACGAGCGAATCGCCGAGCAGGCCCAGCGTCATTTGCTCGATCACCGGATGCCGCTGTGGGTCGCCGAGATCCGCACGAACGCCGAGCTGCACCTCGCGCGGCTCGCGGCGGACGCCTCCGTTGCGGAGAACGACGTCCACGGGGCGGGCGCGCTGATGGAACTACTCGCCGCGCTCAGCGAGCTGTCCTCGGCCCAGGCGACACTCGGAGACCTCGCCGGCACGCGGACCCGCCGGGGCCCTGCCTCGTCGTCCGATCCGGACGAGAACGACGCGATGTCCGATGCCGACACCGTGCGGGAGCAGGTCGCGCGGCAGACCGCGCGGATCACGGGTCTGCGCGAACGTGCGGGCTCACTGCTCGGAGCCGACCGGCTCGACCCGATGCTGCCCCCGGACGGGGAGCTGACTGTCAGCGCGATGCGTGCCGCGGTCGCGGCGCTCACCCAGGAGATCCCTGGATTGGAGACACTGGTCGACATCCTTAGCCTGCAGGGCGAGTGGTTCCAGCGGATCGAGTCCAGCCGGGATCTGGAAGGGGTCCTGCTGCAGCAGGCCCGGGTGGTCGCCGGGACCTGTCTCGGGTTCCTGGCCCATCCCGCGGTCCGCGAGCTGGAGTTCGACCTGTGCATTCTCGACGAGGCGTCCAAGGCCACCGCCACGGAAACCCTGGTCCCGCTGGCCCGCTCCAAGCGATGGGTGCTCGTCGGTGACCCCAAGCAGCTCCCGCCGATGCACGAAGAGGTCCTCCAGCACGACGACCTCATGGCCCGCCACGAGCTGCAGCGCGCCGAGGTCGAACGCACCCTGTTCCAGGAGTTGCTGGCCACCGCCCCGGACGAGACCCGGCACCAGCTCACCCACCAGTACCGCATGCACCGCGGCATCGGAGATCTGGTCTCGGCTTGCTTCTACGACGGCGCCCTGCGCTCGGCGGCGACACCGGAACTCACCGGCTGGGAGCGGCTGTATCACCCGGTCACCTGGCTCGACACCACCCCGGCGGAGCCCCGGCGCGAGGAGCGGCGCGGAACCAGCCTGGTCAACCCCTACGAGATTCAGGTGATCAAGCGGGCCCTGTCCGACCTCCGTGCCGCGCTGGCCGAGGGCACCCTGCGGACCGCGGAAGGACAGCCGCTGCGCGTGCTCGTCCTCACCGCCTACCGCAAGCAAAGCGAGGAACTGCAGCACGCGGTCGCCGGGCTCGGCTCCCCGCAGCTGAACATCGAGGTCAACACCGTCGACGCCGTCCAGGGCCGCGAAGCCGACGTGACGTTCTTCTCGGTCGTGCGCAGCAACACCCGCGGCGATCTCGGGTTCCTCGGGCAACGGCACTGGCGCCGCATCAACGTCGCGCTGTCCCGTGCCCGGTTCGGGCTGGTCATCGTCGGCGACGCCACGTTCTGCCAGAAAGCCCCCGGACCGCTGCGCGATGTCCTGACCCACCTGCGCAAGCACCCCGACACCTGCCGGATAGGAGCGGCCCGAGCATGACCGACGCCACCACAATCGCCGCACGCCGCTACAGCGAACTGCACCCCGGCTACCACCTCGTCACCGCGCAGCCCGCGGCGATCCCGTTCTCCTGGCTTACCCTCGAAGTCCTGGCACAGCAACGCAAACCGCTGCCCGTAGTGGACGAGTTCGTCCTGCGGCTCTGCCGGCAGGGAGTGGACACGATCAATGAGGTCGCCGGCGTGCTAGGCATCGGCGACGACGCCGTCCGCACCGCCGTCGCACGCCGGCTGTCCGATGAGCATCTGGACTACCGCCCCGACCCGCACCCCGAGCATCACGGCACCCGCCGGATCAGCCTGACTCGATCCGGCACCGTCGCCGCCGAGGACCTGCAGACCACCTCGCCGCAGCGCGTCACACACCCGCAAGGGTTCGACCGGCTCCTGTGGGCCCCGACGGCCACCAGGAAGTTCGAGCTGATCGGACGCAAGGACGCCGCCGCGGACGGGATGGTGATCCTGCCCGCCAAACGCACCCGCGACGTGACCACCGATGAGGTCACTCCCCGCGCGATCAACCGTCTTCTCGGCCCAGCGCACCACCAGGTCACCGGCGCCGGAGCGTACCGGCCGAGCGGCAGCGAGCTGGTCGACGTGCTCGCGGTCGACGCCGTCACCCGCCAATACCTTCATTACATGCCCGCCGTGATCCTCGTGTTCACCGCCGCCGGTTTCGCCGACGTGCGCCTGACCGTCGTGGTCGACGACATCGTCAGCACACCGCACGATCAGGCATTGGCCGAAGCCGGTGGCGTCGGCGCCGTGAGGATCAGCGTCGAACCCTCCGTCGGGGAACCCGCCCTGCCTCCGCAACTGGCCGCCCAGCGCACGCCCCACGACACGGTCCGCGGCCTGCAACGGCGCGCTGACACCACCCCAGCGGCGACCGAACCCGGCACCGTCCTCGCAGCCGATGACGAGGACGCCGCCACCGCGCGCGCGGAACTGGCCGCCCTCACCGTGCGCAGCGTTCCGTCTTTCGAACACCCGGAACTGCTCGCCGCCGCCGTGGCCAGTGCACGCCGCCGGTTCCTGCTCGTCGCCCCGGTCCTGCGCGCCGCAGTCGTCACCGACGGCCTGGAGTCCCAGTTGGAGGTGATGCTGAGGCGACGGGACCTGGTCGCCCGGATCGCCTACGGGCTCGGCCACCCTGATCGTGACCACGACCACGACGCGCTCGATCGCCTCCAGCGCCTCGCCGACACACACGACAACCTCACCCTCGTGCGCGTGGATACCGCCATGGCGCACGACCTGATCTTCGACGACACCTGGATCAACACCAGCTTCGACTGGCTGTCCTACCGCGGCCCGAACCGGGTCTACCGGCAGGAAGAAGGCACCCTCGTGCGCTCGGCCGACGCAGTCGACGACAGGTACCACCAGTGCGTATCCGCCATCGACCTGACGATTGTCACGTAGCGGCGCGCGAGAGGTCGGCCGCCGGGCCGGTGTGATTCAGGCGGCGTGGGGAACGCCGAGTCGGCGAAAGCGACCAGGGCAAGCCTTCGCGCAGCAATCCCGTGTCGGCAAGCGGCGACGATCATCGACCAGGCGCGCCACACCGACGCGCTGCGTGCGACCGCCACGGGTAGCATCCTGAGGTTCTCGGGTTCAGCCGCCCACGGTGATGCCGCGAGACTGCTTGATGCCGTCGAGCAGGTGGGCGTACTGCGGGGTCATCGTCGCCGCGTCGGCGAAACACGGCCGGTTGAACCGATTGGTCCCGTATACCGTCAGCCCGTGGGGCGCGCCGTCGAGCGGTACCTGGGTTCCGTCGGCGCATATCCGGTGCGCGGGTTCGGACGAGCGGGGATCGAGAATTGACTTGAGATACCCCTCGACGTCGGTGTCGTTCTCGCGGTGCCAGACGATGGTGTAGCCGTCGAGCGTGGTGACCTGCTCGCCGGTGCGTCGCGCTTCACGGCGCGCACGCTCGCGGCGTTCCGTGTCGTGGTCTTCCGCGCGGGCGCGGGCCGCGAACTCTGTGCCGGGCACGACCACGACCTCGTCGGCTTCTTCGCTGTCGTGGGGGAACAGCCAGACCTCGTCGGGCCATGCGCCGTGACGTCGGGCGGCCGCTGGGGAAGCGGTGGGGTCCTCGTGCCAGAGCCACAGCTGGGAATTCTCGCCGATAGCGTCCCGCCGGAAACGCGGCGCCCGCCGCGGGTTGCGGTCCAGCACGAGGACTTCCACCGGCAGGGCTGAGCGCCGACGCTGCCGGTCGCGGCGTAACGCGGCCAGGTGCGAGCGCATCTCCTGCTCGGCGACCGTGCGGTTGGCGAACCTGGACACGGACCGTGGCTGGCCGTACTGCAGTTCAGCGCGCACGTGGCCGCGTTCCCAGTCTTGGGAGAGCCAGATACCCCATACTGGCGGGCCTTCCAGCGGGGCTTCCGCGCACGCCGGGCACCACCCGTCCGGGTGCGTGTAGAACTGCTCCGGCGGGTCGAGCAGGAGGCCGGGCCCGGTGAAGACCATCCCCATCGTGAGCCTGAACATTTCGGCCGCGACGTGGCCGTTGTACTCATCCCACACGAGCGTCACACCGCCGTCTTCGTGGGGTGTCACCACGACTCGGTCGTGGTCGAGCAGGTGCGCGACCGGCTCGACACGGGTGAGGCGTGCGCGGCTGTAGGCGACGAGCATGCGGCAGGCGCCGCCGGGAACTGCGGCCAGGGTCTGTTGGTAGAGGTCGTCCAGTGTGGACACGTTCATCTCCGCTCTCGTGAGGCTGGGCACGACGAGGAGCGCACAGGTGTGCGCTCGGGTGTGTCGTTGCGATCCTCAGCCCGAGATGAGCGGGGCTGCTGCGGTGAAAAGCTTACGCCAGCGCAGTCTACTAGCTAGCAGGGCGACGTGGGAATACGGACCCAACGCCACAGTTCAGTTGCCGCGTCGTGTGCGCGATCCTGCCCCGGCACCGCTCGCACGGGCGGCAGGCGCCCGGTGGAACACTGACCGCCGGCAGCATCCTCTGCGACACGATGTCAGTCGCGAGGGGGAAGTGGGACCTCGTTCAAGGCGTTGAACAAGGCGATTTCGCTGAGGGTCGGCTGTGTGCTGGTTCCGATTTCCCAAGGACCGATATCGAGAGCCTTGAAGTCGACATCGTCCCAGTCGGGGCCGCTGCTCATGGTGTACTCCAATCAGAGAGACAATTGCGTCGCAGGAATTCCACTACGTCGAGCCATGCTTTACATGAACGCTAAAGTCATTATACAGCAACGAAGTTGCTGTCGGTGTGCAGTCTGGACGAATGTTCGGGAGGGGCCGACTGCGTTTTCGGCTAGGTGTCACATCCGGAGCAGGAGTGTTCACTGTGTTATCCACGCACCTTTCCGGCCTGGCATGCGTCGCTTCCAGATTGGGACATGTGGGTTCTCATGCGGTGGAGTCAATCAGGACGGTTCCGCCGGACACGGGGCTGATCGTGAGCCCCGCAGTGTCGATGACGTACTCGGCTTCGTCTCGGTCGGTGTTGCAGGCCTGCAGGCGTTCGGGTTCGACGAGGGCTGTCCAGATCGCGCCCGGCAGACGGTTGCCGAAGCCGCCGGCGGCGTAGGTGCGGGCAATGTGGCGGGATTCGGTCCAGGACCAGTCGTCGCGGCGGTCGGCGACCGATCCCCGGTACAGCCGAAGCGGCTGGGTGGGGCGCGGGACGCGGCGCCCGTCTTCGGTGTAGCCGGCGGCGGTGAACAGCGTCCGCCAGCGGTCACGGCTGAGTGCGAGGTCGGGTCGTTCGGCGTGTGACCAGGCGAGCCCGACGAAGCCGCTCAGCGCGTGGTCGGTGATGAGGCGGTGCCGGTGCAGGGTGTCGAGCAGGACGGGCATGTCATCGCCGGGCACCCGGTAGACGGCGACGGCGAGCTGGTCCGTGGTCAACGTGACGCCCCGCTTGATCAGATGGGTGGCCAAGGCGACGACGTCGAAAATGACCGGGATGCCGAGGTCGTCGGACGGTTCGTTCGACGGCTCTGCGGAGTCGTGGAGCTGAATCTCGTCGTCAGGCATGAGCGCTCTCCCCAGGGCAGGTGGGCTGGAACAAGGAGGCGTGGGCCGCCCATCGTCGTGGCGAACCGGGCGTTCGGGGCGGGTACCGGCTCGTTGTGGCCAGTGCGGCTAGAGGTAGATCGCGTAGTTCATCACCGCGTCGCCAACCAGTTCGCCGCGACCGATGACGCCGTCGGTGTCGCCCTGCTGGTGCGCCTCGTGGAAGGAGGTCTGGCACTCGTCTAGTTGGGTTCGCAGTTGGGTGGAGGTCGTGCTGCCTGGAGGTGCGGTGGCCAGGGTGGCGAGGTGATGGACCGAGTCGATCGCGGCCGTCACGCCGGCGGCGATCTGGTCGGTGTCTCCGAACTTGATCGCCTGACGCAGGAGGTGGACCGCCTGCTCTGTCGCGAAGCGTTCGGCCCGGACCGCCAGCAGGTGCTTCAGTTCGCCCGCGGGATAGTCCGGTTGGTCAGCGGCCACCATGCGCGCCAGGGTACTGCCAGGCGTTCGCCAGTCTTCGCGCGGCGGCGACACGTCCGGATGGGCTGTGTTCGTGTGGGGCGCGTGCATTGGCGAGTGCAGGGGGGCGTCCCTATGGAAGTTGTCAAGCCGCTTGGGGTTCGGGGTGCTGGTAGTGGGTCTTGTTGCGAAGCATGGCGAATAGCACGTCGCGGCGTCGTCGGGCGACGCAGATGAGGGCGGCGTTGTGTTTTCTTGCCTTCGGCTCTTTGCGGTCGTAGTAGGCCCGGCTGGTTGGGTCGGACAAAGGCGGCGAAGGCGGCGAGGAAGAACGCGCGTTTGAGCTTGCGGTTGCCTGTTCTGGCCGGGTGTTCGCCGCGGATGCTACTGCCGGATCGGTGCGTGACCGGAGCGATCCCGGCGTAGGCGGCGAGGTGTCCGGAGGATTTGAAGCCGGAGGCGTCGCCGATCTCGAGGAGGATGCGGGCGGCGGTCCTGACGCCGATGCCGGGCATCCAGGACAGGACCTGGGCAAGAGGGTGCGCATCAAGGATCTCCTCGACCTCGGTTGCGACGGTTTCCGTTGCAGCAGAACGGTTTTCAGGCTGTCAGCGAGTCTGGGCAGGATCCTGTCAGCGGCAGCGGGTGCCCGCGACGGTGACGGTCTGCTCGTCGAGCGCGGCGAGGATGTCCTCGACCAGTTTCGCGCCCATGCGCGGGGCGTGTGGTCGCGATCGAGGCGAGTTTGCGGCGGCCAGCTTTGCGGATGCCGATCGGGCCGCCGCAGCGGGACAGGATTTCCAGCACCGCCAGGTGGGAGGCTTTGGGGCCGAGGACGCGTTCGAGGGCGGAGTGGATGCCGGTGAGCAGTCCGCGGATGCGGTTGCTGATCCGGGTGGCCTCGGCGGCGAGGTCGTCGTCGAACCCGACGAGCACGTCGAGCTCGGCCAGGGCCTCGTCGTCGACGTTGAGCTGGCGCAGCGTGTGCGGCAGGGTGCGGGCGGCGTCGGCGATGACATAGGCGTCGCGGGCGTCGGTCTTGGCGTTGCCCGGGTAGAGGTCGGCGATCCGGCGCATCGCCAGACCTGGCAGGTAGGCCACCTTGTAACCGCAGGCACGGGCGACCGCGACCGGCCGATCGTGGCGGGCTGGTCGACCACGACCACGACCACGACCACGACCAGGACCGGGCCGTGAGCGGCGAGTTTGTCGAACATCGCCCGAAGCTTGGGTTCGCTGTTCGGCAGCGGCGCGTCGTGCAGCCGCTTCCCGTTCGGGTCCAGGCCGACCGCGTGGTGCTCGCCTTTGCCGACGTCGAACCCGAGATAGACGGAGCAGGGCAGTCCGCGCCACCGCAGATAACGGTGCCACGCAATTCGTCGACTTCGAAGCGCACCCCGGCCAACGGTCCAGCAGTAAGCCCCCCCGCCTGTCGGGCCGCCGATCGTCGGTGGACGTCAAGACTGCAGAATCCTTGTCGTCCGACACCCTCGTCGGGCCTGTGGGTGTCAGGTGCCAGCCCGGAGCTTCCGGGCTGGCACTCTGCAGTTCGTTGCCTGGCCGACAGCGGGGGCGTGGTCAGCCGAGCGCGGCTCGAAGAGCGGCTCGGTGATCGGGCCAGAGGCCTGGGACCCCATGCTCGAGCAGATGATCGCCGTCATGCCAGGCCACTGTGGGGCGCGCGTGCAGCGGGGACGGTGACGTGGGGAGATCGACACGAAGTGTGTAGGTCGTGGTCCACGCGTTGATGGTGTGCGGTGAGGAGATCGGCCGGATCGCGCGCACGATCCGGACGGTCGCGTCACCGGGGACCACGAGTCCAGTTTCCTCGGCCAATTTCCGTGCGCCGGCGGCGATGAGGCCGTCAAGTGTGGGCAGCCGGTCGCCGGCACGCCATCGTGACGCCGTGCGCCCGAAGTCCGAGGGAATCGCATAGCCGCCCGGTAGAGCCGGGATCGTCCCATCGGCGGTGGCGCGGGTGATGAGCAGAACGCGTCCGGTTGGCGAGGTCACAACAACGTCGACGACGGGGTTGTCGCCGTAGAAGTGGAAGAACCCGATCCCGGTCGGCAGGCCGATGCGGGGATCGGCGATTAGCTGCTGATGGTGGGGGTGCAGGGGACGACCGTGCTGATCCCGCACCCAGCCCTGTGCCGTGAAGTGCCGGCGCAGGCCGTCGTCGAGCTGGATCGGCGAGTCTGACGCCGTCACGAAATCCGGATCGGTGGCCGCCGGTTCTACGCAAGTGCGGTTGGGATGCCCCGACGCGTCGAAGCCGGAGGGAAGAATTGCGCACTCGTCACCGACGGCGGGCCGGTATCCAGGACTGGTCTCGAACAGTCGAAGGCCGTATCCCGGCTGTACGGTACCGCTCACGTAGCCCGCGATCTCCGTGAGCGTCTCAGCCGGATATCCGCGGTCGCCGAAGGCGTGTCCCCAGCAGTCGGCGTCGGGTACGAGCTGGGCGTCGCGGTCCAGGATTGGGAAAACGGTCATGATCGACATCATCGGATCGCCGCCGGTGGCATTCCAGGACAGCGAGTGGCCAGAACCAGGACAGATTGCCGCGCGGGGTCGGACGAGCGCAAGCTGCGCGTCGGGCCGGCGGCGTTGCTCGATGCCGCTGCAGCGGACACATCACGTCGTCGTCGGCGGGTTGCAGGCCGCGAGGGTCTCAGCCGTTCAAACCGGCTCCGCACGCCGGAAGCCAGTCGTCCACGACTGCGGCGTCTCCGGCTCATCGAGTGTGGTTCCGCCGCGGTGGTGTGTCAGCCGGCGCCGGAACGGCGCGAGTGGCTCGCGCGCGGTGTCACGTGTGTAACAGGAGCGTGAACAGCGCCGGTGGCTCATCTGACATGGCCATGATCTCCACCGTCGCACTCGCGGCCAGTCAGTGCCTGAGGCTGTGCGAGCGAATCGACCACGCCTCGACGCTCCGATGTCGGCAGGTGCGGGACCCTGTTGACGGCCTCGGCGATCGCGGGAGGGCCGCGGATCTTGAGCCATATCCCGTCACCACATTGCTGGCGAGTCGCTGCCGCGCAAAGCTAGAGCTACGCCAATGATGCGGGTTGCCTATCCTCTCGCCGTGTGCGCTTTCTGCTCGCGCGGGTGGGCGGCGTGGGCGGGCTGACCTGAATGGCCGTCACTCGAGGGACCGGCACCCCCGTCGCCTCAGCAGTGTCGCGGACTGTGCTTCCCTGCATGGTCAAGGCCGTTACGGCGTCCACCAGCGCTGTTTCGTAGGCGGCCTCCGCGCGCCGCAGGCGGTCCAGCAGTCCGCTCGCCGCGACCTGCGGGATCTGCGGTGACAACTGGGCCGGGGATGGGCTGGCCCAGCCAGCGAGACCGCGGGTCGCGGTGTGCGCGTGCTGCGCGTTCGACGGTGACCTGCTCGACGCCGAACCCGGCAAGCTGGCATTCGACCTCGACCGGGCCAACTCTGAGAATCTGGCCGTACCGGCGGGGTGGGCCGGGGTCGAGGCGTTGCTGTGCTGCCTCGGCGGCCCTGAGCTACCAGACTGGCTGGAGGAGGACTGGCGGAACGCCGGAACCATCTACCGACCGCAGGAATCGTGGAGTAGCGCGGACCAGATTTGAGTCTGGCTCCCGCCGGCTGGCCAGCGCCCGGCGGCCCTGGCCGGGCTCGGGTGCGGAGCCTCACTCGGGCGCGTAGTCGCCGCAGTCGACCAGGCGCATCCCGATGGACGTGAACTCTTCCATGCCTACCTCGCCCAGGAACTGGAGGTCGAGGGCGAGGACGATTGGGAAGAGGACCGGGTTCCGGCGGACATCGTCGAGCGGTTCTGGCCCGCCGTGGTGGCCTACACAGTCGGCCTGCTCACACAGCAGGCCGAACGACCGGGGCAGCGAAGCCCCTGGCACGTACTCGAGTCGCTGGAGCTGTCCGGCTGGGTCGAGGTCCTCGCGCCCGACCTGGACGCCTATCCGGTGGAAACTCTGCTGCACGGCGGAATCATCACCATTCGCGATCTGCTCGACCCGGCCACTTCCCCGGCGTAGCAGGCAGCGCAACAGCAAAAGTCTCACAGCCACGGGTTCAGCCGATGGTCGAGTACACGCTGGGCGATCTGGGCGGCGTCCGCCCCGAGGGTGTCCCGAAGACATCCCTGGACGCGGTCGCGCACAGGCTGAGTTACTCCCGCCGCGCCGGCGGGCGAGTGACGTACGTCCACGGTCACTCGGCTGGCGGGTTGATCGTGTCGAGTGACCCGCGAGAGACGGTCAGCGCCAGTTTTCTGCGATGTCCAGCTCGGCGACCGCGGGCAGGTGGTCGCCGAGCCCTGGCCTCGTCGAAGACGGGGTCGGCGGAGGCTGGTCGCTGGTCAGTCGAGGGGATCGGCTGTGGTGCCGGGACGCGAGCTGACGGGGCCGGGAAGGCGCGTGAGCGCTACTTGTATAAGGTCTGGACCTTCGTGAAGGTGATGTCGTCTGTCGCGGTGGTGTCCGGGTTGAACCGGAAGACGACGTTGTCCGCGCCCCCGGCGCGCATCGTGAAGGTCGACGTCATCGTCGCCGATTTGCCCGCAACGAGCTGCTCCGGCAGGCCGGTGAAGTCGCCCTTCTACACGGCCGAGTTCGTCGCCTTGGCGTGGTTGCGGCCGTAGAGCAACTCTGCCCGGACATTGCCCTTCGCCGTGGGGAAGATGAACGTCGCGTTGCCGGTATTCGTGATCTCGGTAGTGATGGTGACCAGGACGCTCTCGGTCGGGCCGGAGTCGTAGCCTTTCGAATCCACGGTCTCGGACTTCCCGGAGATGATCCGGACCTTCAAGCCGTTGGGCAAGGTGGCGGCTTCGGCTGCCGGGGTCTCCGGCTCGGCGACTTTGTCGACGCAGAAATCCGTGTGAGCACTGGCAAAAGTCGGCTCGGCACACTGCGCGGGATCGAGGCCAGCAGCGTCCGGCGCGGCAGAACTGTCGCACGCGGCCAGGACGAGGGCGCCGGCCGCTACGAAGAGGCCGACCGAGAGTCTTCTGTTGGGCACAGCGGCCCACTGTACGTCAGCATGCTCCCACCGCAGGGCCCACGAGCGGCGCTGCTCACCCTGACGCACCACCTGGCGCTGCCTTGTCCGTTCAACCTTCGCGGGGCCGGGTGCGGACGAAGAACCGCTCGCCCTGGTCAGGTTGAATTCCGCCGGGGATCCCGAACACGACCCACAGGTCGAGACCTTCATCCGGCTCCTGAACATGGAAACCCTGGCGCTGGTAGAACGCGGCCAGGTCGGGGCGGTCTGGGCGGATCTGGCCGTAGACGAAGACGTACCCGTGCGCGAAGAAGATCTTCTTGATCCGGCTCAGCAGCGCGGCGCCGAGTCCGCTGCCCTGATGCGCCTCGGCCACCGCCAGCACGGCCACTTTCGCCAGCCCCAGGATGCCGACGAGCATGAGCTTGCGGACCTCCGGCGCCGCGGCGTTCATCCGCTCGGCGTGAGTCATGAACTGCTCGGTCACATTGGGGGGCGGCAGGGCGATCACGGTGCCGACCACTCCGTGCTCGCGGTGCTCAGCCACCAACACAAGGGAGGCGGCCGCGAACGCCTGATCCGGGCCCTGGTCGGTAAAGGCCTGCGCGACCGCACGGGAAAACCCCGGCTGGCCGTGCTCGCGGCCGCGAGCACGGCCAGCGCGGTGGGCGCGACCCATCACCCCGGCCCGGATCGCGTCGGCCATCGCCGGAGTCAGCTCGATCCCGGCGGCCGGAGCCAGCTCGGCGATCGCCGGGGTGTCCCTGGCGGTGGCCAGCCGGATCTTCACCCCCGCCGTGCCGCTGGGCCAGCCCCTGATCAGCTTCTGTTCGGTCAACCCCGACGAATCAGCACGCACCCGGCCGATGCTGCCAGTGCGCACCGACAGAACCGGTGAAGCGTGTCGGGTGAGCCGGCGAGGTTCACCAACCTGACGTATTCGCTACAGATCGGAAAGGGGGAGATGAAGTGCGGCGATCCGGACTTCTCCACCGGCGCCTGCCAGCTGGCCCTCCCAGTCAGCCGTGGGTGGAATTCTCAAACTGCCGGTTCAGGCCACGGCAAGGCGAAAGGCAGGAGCCACACAGCACTTGGTCGCCGGGGCTGAACGTGGGCCCGAGGGCGGTTTGCAGGGTTTCCAGGTCAATGCCCCAGCTGGTAATTCGAGCATCCGGCAGCCGGGGACGGCCGACAAGGGCGACGTCGATGATTTCCGCGTCGGTGATCACCGAAAGGCAGCGCTGTCCGTCGTAGGCGCGCCCCGGTAGGTGAGCGCAGTCCTCGGGATCCTGGTTGCAGATCGAGCAGTGCGATGCGATGACCCGGATGCGGGGGCTGAGGCCGACCCGTAGGTGCGCGAGTTCGACCGGGCATTCCTGCCGGTAGGTGCCATCGCGGAACGGCAGGACGCAGGCACTCGGGTAGTGCTGCCGGAGCAGGCGCCCGAGTTGATCGAGCGCTGTGTGGGCGGCGGCGAAGTCGTCGCGGTGTGCGTCCTCGAGGTGGTCCATCGCCGAGCGCAGCACGGCGCGAGCTTCCACGAGCTGCTGCAGGTGGCCGGGATCCGGTACGGTGCGGGACAGGGCCGCCCGCACCGTGGTCAGACCGGCGTGCAGACGTTCATGCCCCGGGGAGGTGGTGGGGTCCGTCATGGCCTTCCTCGTCCGGGTTGAGGCGATCGAGAGCGGTGAAGACGTCGTCGGGAGATCCGTCGATCTTCAGATGCTTCTGGTGGCCGTCGGGGTCCGTCACGGTGATCTCCACGTGCAAGACCGTGTTCGGCCTGTCTGCGTCGTCGTCGCCCCGTTTGGTCAGCTTCTTGATCACGTCGTTGATCAGGGCCACGGTCACGCCGCCGACGACACCGACGGCTAGGTTCATCACCGGCAGCCAGATGTCGAACGCGTCGTGGGTGTAGTACTCCCGGTCGGCGCGGTCGTCTTCGAAATCCACCACGAGGCCGTGCTCGCGCAGCAACTTGGCCACATGGATCGCTTCGTACGGGTACATGGCGGGGAGCGTGTCGCGGGGCATGCTGGGCATCGACGGGATTCCGCGTCGGATCAGCACGTCGGGCTCGGCCGTCCGCGCGGGATCGTGGTGAGGTACCTCGTCAGTCACAGCCCGCGACAGTAGCGACGAAGTCGCCGTTCCTGCACCGCGACACCCGGGCGATCGCCGGATTCACCACGTCGTCGTCGCGCGGAACCCTCGCGCCCGCGGGGGCATCTCCGGCACCCGCGGGAACCGGCGTGCACGCCACGACCGTGCGGTACGCCCCGACCGCCCCCTGCCGGACGCCAGTCGGACCGCGGCCGCTCGGTACGCTCGCAGTCCAGCCTTCGGGGTCCCGGGGGACTGGACTACGCCCCGCCGGTTTTCTGCTGAGGTAGCGGCGTGGTTGTCCTTCGTCGTCACGATCACGGAGCCCGGATTGGAGCCCGCCGCGATGAGCACTCCTGACGACGGCACCGCGTCCGGGCCGCGCCCCATGCCGCATCGCGAGTTTCCCTGTGGTCCGTGCCCGGCCGTGCCGACAACTGCGACAAGCCTGAGACGCACTTTCCCACCGCACGCTGGACTGCGATGGCCGCGACCGTTCGGGACCCTGACGCTGGGCGGCAGCCAGGGGTCGCCGCCCCGCCTTCGGCTGGACAGCAGCGGGCGTAGTCAGCGGAGGTGTCGTCACGTTGTTGGCGTCGGTCATGCTCCTTCGTCGTCATCCGCCTCGCCGCCGCTACAGCAGACGGGCGGATTCGGACGCCCTGAGAATCCTTCCCGGAGGTTTCAACAGGCGTAGGACGCCAGATGAACTCCACTACGCTGCGGCCATGACTCTGCGAGGCCGGGCTGGTCAGACGATCAGCCATCAGCGCTGCGAAGAACCGCATCGTTCCCGGGGTGACTCCCTCGTCACCGAGGAGGATCGCTGGGTGTGCATCGTCCGGACGGTGTGGGAGGGTGTGGCCACCTACCCCGGTGATCCCTACACCACCGGAGTCACTCCCACGGGCGCGGAGGCCTTCACGACGGTCACGACAGCCGACCCCGAGCAGGGCACGCAGCGAAACCCTCAGCGCATCGTGCAGCTGGTCCGCCACGACACGGCCGGATTCCGGGAGCGCCTCACCGCGGCGCTCCCGGCCGACGCGACTCAAAGCCGAAAGGCCGCTGACGGGGGACGGGCGTCATGACGAAGAGCGCAAATGTGACGACTGGCCGGAAGAAGCGGCCGACCTCGGCCGAGATCGGTCTTGATGTCGCGGTCCGGGACAAGTTGCGGGCCGTGGTATTCGACGCGAACTGCTTCGGATACGGCCGGCCGGACCTCGATCTGCTGACGTCCTTCGCCGGGCACCTGGCACGTATCGGCATTGCGGCCTGGATACCCGAGCCGGTGGCCTGGGAATGGGCAGAGCACCTCGCGCAGGACTGGACCACAGCGGCCACCGCGGTGAGCACGCCGAACCGGAGGCTAAAAAAAGCCCACCTTGGCCGATTCCAGACTGAGTTCGTCGACAAGGACGCGGTGGCCGCGGCGTTCCTGGATCAGCTCGCCGCGGTTCCCAATGTGGAGGTCATCGCGCTGTCGCCCGAGCACGCGCTGGCCGGGTTGAAGGACCAGGTGTTGCAGCTGCCGCCGGCGAAACGCAAGGGCCCCGAAGACGAACGAGTGAAAACCGGTGCGTCCGACAGCGCGTGGCTGCGCGAGGTTCTGGCGCGAGTGGGTAACGCCTCGGAACAGCTGTTGTTCGTCACCGAGGACCACGACATCACGGATGCGCTGACAGCGTGGAAGCACACGACCGCGTTGCTTTGTACGCGCAGGAACCTTCTTCCGACGCTGTTCACCGTCAAGGTCGATTCCGGCGACGCCGCGGGGATCGTGCTGCGGCACGTGGCCGAGCGCCTTCCTGCCGAGCAGGGAACGGGTCTGCTCGACCTCGGCGCAGTAGGTGACCTCGCTCAGGCAGTGATGCCTCACCTGCCGCCGGACGTCGATCGCGTGGACTCGGTCGCCCTGACACGCATCATCGGGGTAGCGGGGATCTTTTCCGTGCTGGTGGAAGAGGACGACGCCGGCGCCGCTGCCGCACTGGACGCGACCGCACTCGAATCCGAGGATTCCGGCCCGGCACAAGCGGGACGCCGAGACGATCAGGTCGGCCGGGAGACCCCGCATCTCGCGGTGGCGACGCTAATGCTGCTGGCCGAAGCACGCGCTACCACCGTCACCGAGCTGCATCACCAGCAGCACCTCACCGATACCCGCACCGTGCCCGAGTTGCTGCTGCGCGCCGACGTGTTCGTTGACCTGTCCGCAGGCAAGGTCGTCGACATCCAGCCCGACAGCACGATCGCACTGCATCCCGGTGACGCCTACGACGACGATCGTGACGCGCTCTCCAGTGTCGTGGAGGAGCTCAGGGACGTCATCCCGGGGCTCGAGTTCCCCGACGGCTGGCCTTTCGACGACGACGGCGACTTTCAGCGGGAGATCAACAGTCACACGGTCGACGTCGAGTACCGCGCCGACGACGCCGGCGAATGGTCAATCCAGGTCACCATCGACGACGCGAAGACCGCGGAACTCAGCTGCTGGTATGACGTCGGGTCCCGAGTGTGGGACGGGCGCGAGGGGTTCGACATGCCCGGCGCCTACCCGATCCGCACTGATATCGCTGACTCGCCGAATCCGATTTGGGCCTTCTCCTGGTGGATCATCCGACAGGTTTACGGTCGTCCCGCCGCTGAATAGACGCCCCGCCGGCCCGTCCATGCCGCCGAGGGCCCCGGAATCACCTCCCACCACGTACTGAGAATCCGGAGCGCACATGGCACCCAGCTCTCTCCAGCTCTCGCCTCAGCTTCAGACATGCGTAGAGCGATACGCGAAATCGCTGGTCGTGCCGTCGAAGCTGATGGCGCTTCATCCGAGGCGGCAAGGTAACCCGGGCAACGCAGGCGCTCTGGCGCCCGCCATTTCGCTTGGCGTCATCTCGGCGTTCGAAGGCTTCACCGAAGACTTTCTGGCGACCGCCTTCTACTTGCAGGGGCAGAGCTTCGGCCAGATCGCGCAAAAGGTCAACATCAACAACCCCGACATCGACAGCGCGGAAACACTGGTCGTCAACAACTTCTCGCACCTGAAGGCATTGGTCGGAGTCGGCGTGTCCATCGACATCCGCAAGATCCCAGCACACCCCGGAAAGCAAGGCTGGACGCAGCACAACCTGAACTGGGTACAGCTCAAGCAGGAAGCTGCGGGCTGGATGCAAGTCCGCCACTGCTTGACCCACGGCTTGGTCAGCGGAGCGGGCCCCGAAGTCTGGCCCGGACCCGTAAAACAGGGCAAGCCTCCCGCTTCAACGGTGTTGAGGCCTAAACCGAACAGCAAGCACTCACTGAACCTCTACGGCGCCATCAGTTGCGCACGTGTCTACTTCACTGGGGCCCGGCACCTAGCCGATCTTGTCGCGAACACCCTGAACCAGCAGTTGGACTGGAGAAGCTGTCCTGAATTTCCCCTGCTCGCCAACCCGACATAGCCCCCCGGCGGGGACCTCGGTACAGGTTGTCTGCAGCGGCAATGCCGCTCGGCGTCGCTGGTTCAGGGTGTTGGTGGGTGTTGTCGGTTCACGACTTTCGCGGCTTGGAGTCGACGTCCGGTGCTGGGGCTGACCAGTGCGGCCAGGTCGCCTTGGGGGGCGATGGTGTCGGGGTTGTACCCGTTGAAGGTGGCGACGCGAGGCGGCTTCGCGGATGTCCACTGGCCACTCGGTTGGGTGATCAGGTCCGGTTGGTCGCGGCGTGCGCGCCAGAGTTCCGAGCAGGCGAGGAAGGTGCCGATCACGGCGTAGTTCACCGATTCGACGACGCCGGTGAGGGTGGACTGGGAGTCCTCGGTGAGCAGCATGGTGTCGATGTCGTTCGCGAGATGGAACCCGAGCGTCGCGGCGTGGTCGGGTTGTCGTGGCAGCGGCCGGGCCACTTTGCCGTTGGAGCCGAAGATGCTCATCTTGATGCGGGAGGCGCGGTGGACGCGGTCGTTGCGGCTGTAGCGTGTCCAGTCCAGCCAGCCGTCAGGGCCTGCCTGCAGGAGTGAGGACCGGGTGGCACGCAGGAGGTTTCCCTGCGGGTCGTCTGGGGCGAGTGCCTTCTCCGTCAAGTTCAGCTTCTTGCGGGTCTTCAGGCCGGGGTAGCCGGCTCCTTCGTCCAGCGGTTCTAGGCAGGCCATGTCTGCCATCACGATGCTTTTGTCCAGGCCGCCGATGCCGATCACGACCCCGGCAAGGGTGTCGAGGATCGACCCGGTGGCGCGGAGAACACCGGCTTCGTGTGCATGTATCCGTGCCTCTCGCCGAGCTTCGAGGTCGGTGCGCTGCAGGTAGTTGGGGAGGTGCCCGGTCTCCTTCAGACACTTGATCACGGCGTGATCCTCGCCGTATCGGTTCTCGCGAAGATCGGCCAAGTGGACCGCCGCGGAACGGAGATTCTCGTCGACCGCGCTGACCAGGCCGTATAGGTAGTCCATGATCCCGGTGATCGCGACACGGTCCAAGCCGTAGTCGTGCCACCAGGTGAACCCGCCGCGATCGGTGTCGAAGTCAGCTTCAAGCAGGCTGGCCAGTTCCTCCGTCGCCCGGAGAGCCTTCAGCACGGGTTGGTCATAGCCCATGACGTCATCCCTCCAGTCGTTCGCAGACTCGTCGGCAGAACTGTAAGCCCGGCGAACACGCGCCTCGTAACGGATTTCCGCGAAGGGGGTCGGTGACCGAAAGGTGCGAGCACCTGACCCGCGACGACCTTCACTCGTTCGGGTACGCCGGGCGTGCCGGCGCCGGCGCTGGGCCGCGACGACTTCAGGTGATCGGTCGAGGTCGGACCAAGGGTTGGCCGGATCCTATCTGGTGGCGGCAGCGGTGTTGGGCGATGGCGCGGCGCGAGCCGGCCCTGTCCGGGGTCGAGCAGTTCGGCGATCGCCCGGTGTAGCGGGGACCGGGGCTGATTCGGCACGGTCGCGATCAGGTCTGCATCGAGGCGACTGCCATCTCTCACAGGTGCGCCGGCCAGGCCCTTCGTGTCGGCGATGTCGTCAGGGCTGGGAGGGGTCGAGGACCAGGATAAGACGGGCGCTGCGGAGTGACACTGGCCGGCGGGTGCGGGAGGGTTTCGGTGGTGGTGTGGGTTCGCTGGTGATGACTCGCAGTTTCGGAGGGCTGCTCTGGGCGGGCTCGCGTTCTGGCCTCGGCTCCCAGTGTGGGTCGAGTTCGTGCCACAGCTGCGGCCAGTCGATTTCCGGGAAGTGGCGGGCGAGCGCGCCGCCGGTGTTCGCGTAGGGCTGGGGCACGATGTCGGGTTTGCCGCGGACGTGTTCCGCGGTGAAGGTTGTCCACCAGTCGATGTGGCGGGTGCAGGCCTCGCACCACTGCCGTTGGCCGGTTGTCCAGTCGGTGAGCATGGTGCTTCGGGTTGAGCTGCGATCGCATCGTCCTTTCCGGGGCATCGGCGCCTGGCAGACTCGCTTGGCGGCTGGGGGTTGGTAGCGGCGGATGTCCTTGCGTAGTAGCTCCCGGATCGGGTCGAGGCGTCGCTCGGCGTACCAGACGGTCAAGTCCTGGTCGCTCCATCCAGGCGCTGTCACCGGGCCGCCTGACGTGCGCTGCGGTCCGAGCGCCAGGTCCTGGATGCCGCCCAGCGTCACTTGGTCGTGCATGCCGCCGTCGAGGATCGTGGCGATCGCCGCGCCGGCGCTGAGCAGTGCGCCGGTCACGCGTGGGTCGGCCGCCAGTCGCTGAACTCGCTGGCCAAGTGCGAGATCCTGTTCGCGTGTGGTCATGGCCGCTCGCGGCCCACGTCGAGCGGACGCGGGATCGCCGCGCGGCGGGGTCGTGGTGATCGTCGTCCGGTGACGCGCCAGGCCGGCGGGTGGGTTCGGTTGAAGGTCTCGGTGAAACTACTGAGGGCTTGCTTGGCGGCGCGGTCGTCGGGCGCCTGGCCGGTGCTGCGTTCGGCCCAGTAGACCAGCGCGTTGATGGTCTGCCGGATAGTGTCGGGCCGGTACTTCGGGTAGGCGTCGGTGTCCTGGTCGTAGGAGTCGTCCCAGCGGGCGATCTGGTCGTCGACGTACTCGAGCAACTTGGCGGTCGTGATCGCGTTCGTGCCGGCCTGGTAGCCGCGAAGGTGGCACCAGTGCTGGTAGTGCGCGAGGCGCGCGCGGTAGCAGCTGAGGGTCTTGTCGGAGTACCGACGCAGCATCGACGGGCGAAGTTCCATCTCGGAACGCGAGAACCTGGGCACACGCCCAGAATGCCAGGAATGTGACCTCACGTCATGCCGCAAACCAGTGTTCGAGTATGGCGCTGCAGGCTCGAAACGCGCCACGCAATATGTGGGTGATACCCGTAGGTATCACCCACATATTGCATGGCTAAAAGTCAGTAGCGAAGTCGGGTGAAGGTCTGGTGTGTCGATCCTGTCCAGGGGTGCCTCCCAGGTCAGTCCAGGTAACGACCGTAGACATCGGACCTTTCGGCCGATTGCTCACCTGTTGCCATCCGTTTCGAGGTGGAGGGATGAACTTCCCTGCGTCCAGTGATCAATTTATTTTGACAACCGCGTGACCGTTTTCAATAACCACGGTACCGCACTTTTCGGCTGCTTAATAGAAACAGGCGATGTCGCGCTCAGAATCGTTGCCTCGGTAGGCATCGCGAAGGGCAAATTGTGGAACTGTAGTGCGCGCGCTGTCAATGTCACCGCATCGGCGAACGGTTGCGCCGTGAGGTTGCGTCCTGCTTATCCGGGTCCGTTTCTGTGTAGGGCGCTGGGCCCTGTGGGGGCCGGAGGACGTTCAGTTCGGTTCGGCACTAACCGGTTCTGACCAGCTCGAATGCGCAGTGGCCCCTCGACGTCCATCGTGGGCCCCGGCTGCCGTGGGCGTTGTGATCGGCTGACTGCGCAGCCGCATCTGCGGGAAGGCTAAGGCTTGTGGTCCCGGCCTCCTCAGGAGCGTCCCGTTCGGCCAAACGGATGCCGGGCCTGGCTCGCTCCGGGGCAGGCATGCTTCATGCGCGGACCGGCTCCGCGAGGCTCGGCTGGGAGTTGCCGGAGCACGTGCAGCCCGGCGCCGGTTCTGCGTCCGCTCGGCGCACCCGGCGCGCTGGGGGAGTGGGCGGCCGCACACCGTCCGCCACCTGGTGGCACCGGGTCGGCGGGCTCCACCAATGGTAGGAATGCCTGGTGACCGAACCGAATTTGATCGAAGCAGCCGCCGAAGAGGCAGTCACGCTCACCAGTGAACTGATCCGCATCGACACGACCAACACGGGTGATCCNGACACG
>NZ_QHHW01000020.1:0-55076 GCF_003947325.1 Amycolatopsis sp. WAC 01375 | reverse complement strand
TGCATGCCCAGCCGGGGGAGGGCGACACGGTCAACGGGGGGGCCCATTTGTAACACCGGCCCCCCGCCCGCCGCGCGCAGCCTGTCGCCAAGCCACTCCACGCGGCTCTCGGACAGGGTGAGCATGGCGAAGTCCTCGTCGACCCGACAGGACAACTCGTACCAGGCGCCCGCGTCGTCGAGTTCGGCGGTGATCTCGGCGAGCCGGTCCGGCGGGGTGCGGGCGAAGGATTGGGTCACGGCGTCGGCGTGCTCGACGGCGAAGTACTCCTTGAGGCAGCGGGCGAACTCGGCGGTCAGCCAGACCGCGTCGGAGGTCGACAGCGCCCCGGAGTAGGCGGCGGCCGCCTTGCCGCCGAAGCTGGGGCCGGTGCAGTAGTCCGGACTGACGCCGAACTCGCTCTCCGCCCAGGCCGCCATCGCCAGACAGTTGACCAGAAAGGCGATCTGGGCTTCGGTGCTGTAGTCGCCGTCGGCTTCGGAGAACCGGTCCACCAGCGAGTAGCCGAGCCGGTCGTCGGCGACGGCGACCAGGTCCCGGGCGCTGGGATGGACCACCATGAACCTGGCGACATCGGCGAACCTGGTCGGTCCCATACCGGGGAAGACGAACGCTGCGCGGTCGGTTGCCATGCTCGTCAGTGTCGGCCGCGCGCGCGTGCTCGGACACCCCTACCGGTCCCTAAGTGGTCACCACTGAGCCTTTCACCCCAGTCCCTTCAGGTACTCCAGCATCACCTCGGTGAACCGCTCGGGCTCCTCCAGGTGGGGAAGGTGGCTGGACTCCTCGAAGAGCTCCCACCGGACGTCCGGGATCAGCTCGGCATACGGGCGCACGGTGACGGGGGTGGCCTCGTCGTGCCTACCGGAGAGCACCAGGGCCGGCACAGCGATCTCGGGCAGCTTGTCGACCACGCCCCAGTCCTTGAGCGTGCCGTTGACGTGAAACTCGCTGGGGCCGTTCATGGTGAAGTAGACGGTCGGGTCGTTGTAGATCTCGTAGAAGGACGCCTGGTAGTCGCGCGGCCATGGGGTGAGCCTGCATACGTGGCGCTCGTAGAAGACGCGCATCGCCTCGTGGTACTCGTCGCTGCTGGTCGTGCCGGCCGCCTCGTGCTCGCGCAGCGTCTTCTCGACGCCTTCGGGCAAGGCTGCGCGGAGAACGTCCATCTCCGCGAGCCACAGCGGGTAGGACGCGGGCGCGTTGGCGACGACGATGCCTTTGAGGCCGACCGGTTTCGCGGCGGCATGCTCGGCGACGAGGAGGCCACCCCATGACTGTCCGAAGAGGACATAGTTGTCGGCGATGCCGAGCGCTCGCAGGAGATTGTCGAGTTCGGCCAGAAACAGCTGGACGGTCCAGAAGTCGGCGCCCCGGTCGGGCAGGTGAGTCGATCCGCCGTTGCCGATCTGGTCGTAGTGCACGACCGGCCAGCCGTGCTCGGCCAGGTCGGCCATCGACAGCAGGTAGTCGTGGGTGCTTCCCGGACCGCCGTGGACGACCACGATCGGCGGCGGGCCCGCGGTCAGGTCGCCGGTGACCCGGTACCACGTCTTGTGCTCGCCGAAGGCAATCCGGCCTTTCTTGCTGGCGGCGACGGTCATGTGCTCCTCTTCCCGATCCAGTCCTCGATCACCCGGGCGGTCGCCTCGGCGTCTTCCTCGACGATGGTGAAGTGCGTTGCGGGGACCGTGCGCAGCTCGTGCGCCGGGTCCCACGGCAGCGCGCGCCAATCGTCGCCCGCGTCGCCGGGCACGAACGAGCGGCCCGCGCCGACGAACAGGACGGGCGCGGCGACGGGGTCGAGGGTGAAGTGGGGCAGCAGGTCGAAGTAGCGGGTCATCGCCGACAGGCTCGCGGTGTCGAACAGCCCGAACTCCGAGTCGCGCGCGACGAGCGCGCGGCTCATCTCATCGAAGACTCCTGAGCTGACTCCACCACCGTCGACGCGGTAGGAGTCGATCAGCACCAAACCGTCCGGGCCGGCACCTTCGCGTTCGAGCCGCGCGGTGATCGCGTTGGCCATGAGACCGCCCGATGAATAGGCGAGCAGCACGTACGGCTCGCCGTCGGCGGCGCGCAGGATGGCGTCGGCGAGCACCTCGACGACCGTTTCGGCCGACTCGGGCAGGGCGTCGCCCTCGGTGAATCCCGGTGTCGGCAGGGTGATCACCGGGCGGACACCGCGCAGCGGCGCGGCGAGCCGGGCGTGCTGATGCACGCCGCCGGTGGCCATCGGGGTGCTGAGGCAGACGAGTTTGGGGTGGGCCGGGCCGTCGGCGAGGTGGACGGGTCGCAATCCCAGGTCGGCATCGGAGGTGAATTGGGGGCGTAGGTCGGCGACCGCGCGCAAGAGGGCAAAGCCCGCCGTCGAGCGGCCTTCGAGGATGGCCTGGCGAAACAGGGCGCTCACAAGGTCTTCAGTGGACGGTCGCGGTGTCGGCTCGCCGTCGGTGAAAGCGCCTGCCAGCCACGTGGCCAGGCCCGCGGGCGCCTTGGTGTCGAACACGACCATGGGCGGGAGGGTCAGGCCGGTCGCCGAGGCCAAGGCGGTGCGCAGTTCCATCGCGCTCAGCGAGTCGAAGCCCGCCTCGAGGAAGTCGCGCTCGGCATCGACGGCGTCCGCGTCGGGATGGCCGAGGACGGTGGCGGCGCGGCGCAAGACCAGGTCGAGCAGTTCGCGTTCGCGATCGCCGTCGCTGAGTGCGGCCAGGCGTCGGCGAAGCTGGATCGGGTCCTCGCCCGGGGTGCGCGCCGGGCGGGCACGGACGATGCCGCGCCACAGCGGGGGCAGATCGTCAACGCGGGCCAGTGCGGCGAAGTCCAGGCCCATCGGGACCACGGCGGGCAGGTCGACGGCGATGGCGCGGTCGAACAGCGCCACTCCTTCGGGCTCCGCCAGCACACGGCCACCGCTTCCGGTGATCCGGTCGTTGTCGGTCTCGGTCAGGTGGTCCGCCATGCCGTCGGCCCAGAGTCCCCACGCCAGCGAGTGAGCGGGCCGGCCGTTGGCGCGGCGATGGGCGGCCAAGGCGTCGAGGAAGGCGTTGGCGGCGGCGTAGTTGGCCTGGCCGGGGTTGCCGAGCACGCCCGCGGCGGAGGAGAACAGCACGAACGCGTCGAGGTCGGTGGTGAGCTCGTGCAGGGCCATGGCGGCGTCGACCTTGGGCCGCAGCACGCGGTCCAGGCGATCCGGGGTGAGTGCGGGCAGGGTGGCGTCGTCGAGGACGCCTGCGGCGTGGACGACCACCCGCAGCGGGTGGGCCGGGTCGATGGCGGCCAGGGTGGCGGCGAGGGCGTCGCGGTCGGCGACGTCGCAGGCGGCCGCCGTGGCTTTCGCGCCGAGTTCGGACAGCTCCGCCAGCAGTTCGGGCATACCGTCGGCGTCCGGGCCACGCCTGCTGACCAGCAGCAGGTGGCGGACGCCGTGGGTGGTGACCAGGTGGCGGGCGAAGAGCTTGCCGAGGGCGCCTGCGGCGCCGGTGAGGAGCGTGGTCGCCGCCGGATCGAACGTCGGGATGTCGGCGGGGACGCTGGGCACCCGGGCGAGCCGGGCGGCATGGGCCTTGCCGTCGCGGACGACGACCTGCGGTTCGCCGGTGGCGACGGCGATGGCGATTCCGGCGAGTTCGTCGACGTCGGCGAGGACGAACCGCCCCGGGTTCTCCGACTGGGCCGAGCGGACGAGGCCCCAGACGGCCGCGCCTGCCAGATCGGTGACGTCCTCGCCGACCGCGCCGCTGGTGACCACGACGAGCGGTACGGGGTCGTCGTAATGCTGGAGGTGGGCGAGCACGGAGTGAAGGGTGGTGTGGACGTCGCCGGGTTCGACGATCAGCACCCGGTGGTCTCCTGCCGCGCCGATCGGCTCGACCGGGGTGAAGACGACGTGGAACAGGGAGTCCGGGGCCGCCGGGTGGATGCGGCGCAGGGCCAGGCCGTCGACGGTCGCCAGCGGTTGGCCGTCGCGGCCGGCGATGGCCAGGGATACCGCGCCGTCGCCGGTCCGGCGAATCCGGACGCGAGCGGCGGTGGCGCCGGCGGCGTGCGCGGTGACGCCGGTCCAGGAAAAGGGCACGCGGGGTTGCCTGCCTTCGGGGCCAAGGGCGATCGCGTGCAGGCAGGCGTCGATGAGGGCGGGGTGGAGGGTGAAGCCGTCGACGTCGACGTCGTCGGGGAGCTCGACTTCGGCGTACACGTCCTGGCCGGACCGCCAGGCGGAGCGCAGGCCACGGAAGGCTGGACCGTAGTCGAGGCCGTCGGCCGCGAGGTCGTCGTAGAGGGTGTGAAGGTCGATGGGGTCAGCGGCGGGGGGCCAGTCGGTCAGGGGCTCGCCGGTGGCGGTGGCCGTGGTGAGGAGGCCGGTCGCGTGGCAGGTCCAGGGCGCGTCGGGCTCCGGTCGGGAGTGGATGGTGACCGTCCGGCCAGGTGTGGTGACGACGCGGAGGAAGACGGTGCCGCGCTCGGGCAGGATCAGCGGGGCGTCGAGGGTCAGCTCCTGGATCGTGTCGCCGGCGGTGATGGCGAGGTCGACCAGGGCGGCGCCGGGGACGAGGACCGTGCCGCCGAGGGCGTGGTCGGCCAGCCACGGGTGGGTGGCGAGGGAGAGTGCGCCGGTGTGGACGACTGTGCCGTCTTCCGGAGCGACGACTTCAGCGCCCAGCAGCGGATGGCGTGCCGGGTCGACGCCGATCGCGGCGAGGCCGCCGATGTCGGCGCCCAGCCAGGAGTCGGCGAGGAAGCCGACCGGGTCCAGCCAGTAGCGCCGGCGTTGGAAGGCGTACGTCGGCAGGGGGGTCAGTGCCGCGTCGGTGAACAGGGGGCTCCAGTCGACAGCGGCACCTGCGGTGTGGAGGTGGCCGAGCGCGGTCAGGAAGGTCGCGGGCTCCGGCCGGTCCCGGCGCATTGTCGGCGTGCTGACATTCGCTTCGACGGTCTGCGACGCCATCGCGGTGAGCACGCCGTCGGGGCCGAGTTCGAGGAAGCGGGTGGCCCCGGCGTCGCGCAGAGCGCGGACAGCGTCGGCGAAGCGGACGGGCTCGCGCACCTGGCGGACCCAGTAGGCCGGGTCGAGCAGTTCCTCACCCGCGCGCTCGCCGGTCACCGTGGAGACGAGCGGCCGGTTGGCGGGGCTGAGTGTGACGCGGGCCAGGACGGCGCGGAAGTCGGCCAGCATCGGGTCCATCAGCGGCGAGTGGAACGCGTGCGACACCGCGAGCGTGGTCGTCTTGCGGTCGGCGAAGTGAGCCACCAGGTCGGCCACGGCGTCCGCATGGCCGGAGACGACGACAGCGGCGGGACCGTTCACCGCGGCGATGACCACGCGGTCTGAGCAGTGGGGGGCGACTTCGTCCTCAGTGGCCTGGATGGCCGCCATCGCGCCGCCCTCCGGGAGGGCACGCATCAGCCTGCCCCGGGCGGTCACGACCGCGGCGGCGTCGGCCAGGGTGAACACCCCGGCGACGTGCGCGGCGGCGAGCTCGCCGATGGAGTGCCCGGCCAGGAAGGCTGGGGTGACGCCGAAGGATTCGACCAGCCGGTACAGCGCGACCTCGACGGCGAACAGGCATGGTTGGGCGTAGCCGGTGTCGTCGAGCAGCGCCTGGTCATCGCCCCAGATGACGTCCCGAAGCCCGCGGTCCATGTGTTTGTCCAGTTCGGACACGACACTGTCCAGCGCGGCGGCGAACACGGGGAACGAGTCGGCGAGCCCCCGTCCCATGCCGATCCGCTGGGCGCCCTGGCCGGTGAACAGGAACGCGATCGCGCCGCCGGAGCGGGCCGGGACCGACTCGCCGAGCGCGGTCAGGCCACGGACGAGTTCGTCTCGGTCGGCCCCGACGACGACAGCGCGGTGGTCGAGCCGGGCTCGGCCGGACAAGGTGTAGGCGACGTCGGTCAGCATCGGATCAGCCGAAGAAGTGGGGTATGCGGGCCTGACCCCTCGGCCACCCGGCGCGCGGTCGTCGAGCGCGGGGTCCGCGTCGGTCACGGTCAGGTCCGACGACGACAGGTGAACGGCGAGACGGTTCGCCTGGGCGCGGAGCGCGGTCGCGTCCTTTCCGGACAGCAGCAGGGGAACGACGGGCAGTGGCCGGGTGGGCGCGCGCTCGGTGTGCGGCGCCTGTTCGAGGATCACATGCGCGTTGGTGCCGCTGATCCCGAACGACGACACCCCCGCCCTGCGCCGGCCGTCGGGCCATGGCAGGGCTTCCGTCGCGAGTCGGACCTTGCCTGCCGTCCAGTCCACGTGCGAGGTCGGCTCGTCCACGTGCAGTGTGGGCGGAACGATGCCCTTCCCGATGGCCTGGACCATCTTGATCACCCCGGCCACCCCCGCCGCCGCCTGGGTGTGACCCATGTTCGACTTCACCGAGCCCAGCCACAGTGGTGCGGATCGGTCCTGGCCGTAGGTGGCGAGCAGGGCCTGCGCCTCGATCGGGTCACCGAGAGTGGTCGCCGTTCCATGAGCCTCGACAACGTCCACCTCGGAGGCGACAAGGCCCGCGTTCCGCAGTGCCGCGCGGATCACCCGCTGCTGCGCGGGGCCGCTCGGGGCCGTCAAGCCATTCGACGCGCCATCCTGGTTGACCGCGGAGCCGCGGACGACAGCGAGTACGGGGTGGCCGAGACGCTGGGCGTCGGAGAGGCGTTCGACCAGCAGGACGCCCGCCCCTTCGCCCCAGCCGGTGCCGTTCGCGCCCGCCGCGAATGAGCGGCAGAGACCGTCTGGGGACAATCCGCGCTGACGGCTGAACTCCACGAACGTCTCCGGGGTGGCCATGACGGTCACGCCGCCGACCAACGCGAGAGTGCACTCCCCCGCCCGCAGCGAGCGGGCCGCGAGGTGCATGGCCACCAGCGATGACGAGCACGCGGTGTCGAGGGTGACCGATGGACCGGTCAGTCCGTACACATAGGACAGCCGGCCTGCCACGACCGAGCCGGTGTTCGCGTTGGCCGGGTAGTCGTGGTACATGACGCCGGCGAACACGCCGGTGTCGGTCCCCCGCAAGGAGAGGGGGTCGATGCCCGCGCGCTCGAAGGCCTCCCAGGAGACCTCCAACAGCAGCCGCTGCTGCGGGTCCATGATCCGGGCCTCGTTGGGGCTGATGCCGAACAGTCCGGCGTCGAAATCGGCGGCGTCGTGCAGGAAGCCGCCTCGGCGCACGTAGGTCGTGTTGGGCCGCTCACCCGTCGGGTCGAATAGGCGTTCGACCTCCCAGCCGCGGTCGGAGGGAAAGTCGGAGACGACGTCGACGCCGCCGGCCACGACACGCCACAGGTCTTCCGGCGAGGCGATCCCGCCCGGGTAGCGGCAGCCCATGGCCACGATGGCGATGGGCTCGGCAGCCGCGTCGGTCAGCTCGCGGTTGCGAACGCGCAGCCGCTCGGTCTCCTTCAGCGAGGCCCGCAGTGCCTCGACCAGCCGATCGTCAGCGGTCACGACCCGATCACCCTTCCTGCAAGCCGAGTTCGGAGTCGATGAAGGCCAGCACATCGTCGGCGGAGGCCGACGCGAGGTCGACATCGACGGGCGCGGCGAGGGAGTCGGCCAGCGCGCGCAAGCGGGCGGCGATGCGGTCCTGCTCCCCCGCCGCCGGCGGGGACTCCGCCAGCCGCTGCCGCATCCGGTCGAGTTCACCGTCGAGATCGATGGCGTCGTCCTCGGCCAGTCGGGCGGACAGGAACCCGGCCAGGGCGGTCGGGTTGGCGTGGTCGAAGACCAGCGTGCTGGGCAGGCTGAGCCCGGTGGCCGAGCCGAGCCGCCCGCGCAGGTCGACCGCGGCGACGGAGTCGAACCCCAGGTCGGTGAAGGACCTGGCGGTGTCCAGCGCGCTCGGGTCGTCGTAGCCAAGGAGGGCGGCGACGTTGGTGCGCACCAGGTCCAGCACGGTCCGCTCCCGGTCGGCGGGGCTCAGCCCGGCCAGGCCCGGGTCGACGGCGGGCTTGTCGTCGGCGACGGCCGCCTCGGGGATGCCGTCCAGCAGCGGGTGCGGGCGGGACATGCGGAACGTCGGCGCGAACCGGGACCACTCGAAGTCGGCGACCACCAGGTCGGTCTCGTCGTGATCGAGCGCCTGCCGCAGCGCGCGGACCGCGAGCCGGGGCGACATCGGCGGAGCGCCGACCCGCCGGGCGGCCGCCGCCACCGCGGCGTCGACCATGCCGCCCTCCCACGGACCCCAGGCGATCGCGGTCGCGGTCAGGCCGCGGGCGCGGCGCGAGTGGGCAAGGGCGTCAAGGCAGGCGTTGGCGCTGGCGTACGCGGCCTGGCCGCCGCTTCCCCACACCGCGGCGCCGGAGGAGAACAGTACGAACGCCGACAGCGGGCGGTCGCCGAGCAGGTCGTCGAGCAGCAGCGCTCCGCCGACCTTCGCGGCAGCGACGTCAGCGAACTCGTCGATGCTCTGCCCTGTCACCGGTCCCAGGTGCTGCATGACGCCCGCGGCGTGGAAGACGGCGGTCGGCGGCTCGGGTAGCCCGTCCAGGAGTGCGGCGACGGACGCGCGGTCGGCCATGTCGCAGGCCGCGACGGTCACCTTCGCGCCGAGCCCGGTCAGCTCGGTGACCAGTTCGTCGTCGGCGAGGCCGCGCCTGCTGACCAGCATCAGGTGGTCCGCGCCGGCGGCGGCCAGGTCACGGGCAACGTGGGCGCCGAGTCCGCCGGTGCCGCCGGTGATCAGGGTCAGGCCGTCGGGGGTCCACGTCCGGACCGGGGGTGCGCCGTCGAGCGGGGCGCGCTCCATGCGGCGGGCGTACAACCCGGACGCGCGCACGGCGACCTGGTCCTGGGTCCCGTCGGCGATGGCCGCGAGCACGCGGGCAAGGGTGTCCGGGCACGTGGCCGCGGGCAGGTCGACGAGGCCGCCCCAGGTGTCGGGGTGGTCGAGCGCCAAGCCCACGCCGAGGCCCCACAGTCCCGCGCGGCGCGGGTCGACGGGCTCGTCGGTGCGCTCGGCCGCGACCGCGTCCTGGGTGAGGCACCACAGGCGCGCGGTGATCCCGGTGTCCGCGAGGGCCTGCACGAGGGCGACCGTGCGCAGGGTTCCGGTCGCCACGCCGGGGCGGTCGGCGGCGTGCTCGAGAGCGAGCAGGGACAGCACACCCGCGAACGGCCCGGACGGCAAGGCGATCGCGGACCGATCGGCGGTGTCGACTGAAACGACCACAGTGGACAACCCGCGAAGGCCGTCGACGAACTCACGGGGAAGCCCGGGCGGGACGACCACGAGCCAGGTCCCGTCCGGCGTGGCGGGCGCTTCGGGAACCGGACGCCACACCACCCGGTACCGCCAGCCGTCCACAGTCGACTCTTCTCGATGCCGTTCTCGCCACCGCGTCAGCGCGGGCAGCACCGCCCGCCACGCCTCGGGAGCGACGTCGAACCGCTCGGCGAGCACGTCCGCGTCGGCGAGGGCCACGGCCGACCAGAACGAGCCGTCGACCGGATCGGCGGTGGCGGGCGAGGTCTCCCAGAAGTGCCACGAGCGCTGGAAGGGATACGTGGGCAGTTCGACCCGCCTCCCGGGGCACGCGGCGGCCCAGTCGACCCGGGTGCCCGCGACGTGGGCGGCGGAGAGGGCGGTCATCAGCTGCGCCGCCTCGGCGTGGTCGCGGCGCATCAGCGGGGCGACCACGGCGCCGGGAGCGCAGTCGGGCACCGTGGCCGAGAGCGCGGCGTCCGGGCCGACCTCGATGAACGTGCCGACGCCCTGCTCGGCCAGCCACGCGGCCGCATCGCCGAAGCGGACGGCGGCGCGGGCCTGCCGCACCCAGTGCTCCGGCGATGCCAGGTCGGCGGACCGGTCCCCGGTGACCGTGGAGACGACCGGGATGACCGGCTCGGCGTAGGTCAGGCTCGCGGCGAGCCGGGCGAACTCGGCCAGCATCGGCTCGATCCGCGCGGAGTGGAAAGCGTGGGACACGGCGAGCCGCTTGGTCTTGGCCCCGTCCGCGTCGAAGTGCGCTTTCACGGCGAGCACGGCGTCGACGTCGCCGGAGACCACTGTGGACATCGGACCGTTGACGCCTGCGACGGTGGCCCCGTCGACCAGCACGGAAAGCACCTCGTCCTCGCCTGCCTGGATCGCGACCATCGCGCCGCCCTCGGGCAGTGCCTGCATCAGCCTGCCGCGGGCGGCGACGAGCGCGGCCGCGTCTGCGAGGCCGAGCACCCCGGCGGCGTGCGCGGCGGCGAGTTCGCCGACCGAGTGGCCCGCGAGGTAGTCCGGCCGCACGCCCCACGCGGACAGCAGCCGGAACAGGGCCACCTCGACGGCGAACAGCGCGCACTGGGCGTATCCGGTCTGGTTCAACCGCTCCGCGGCCTCGCCCCAGATCACCTCGCGCAGCGGACGGTCGAGATGCGGGTCTATCGCCGCGAGTGCGTCGTCGAACGCGGCGGCGAACTCGGGGTAGGCCCGGTGCAGCTCGCGGCCCATGCCGATCCGCTGCGCGCCCTGGCCGGTGAACAGGAACGCGGTCAGCCCGTCCGGCTGGACGACCCCGCGCGCCAGGCCCGGTGCGGGCCCGTCGGCGGCGAGCGCGGTCAGCCCACGCACCAAGTGGTCGCGGTCGGCCGCGATGACGACGCCACGATATTCCATCTCCGCGCGAGTGGTGGCCAGCGAGTACGCGATGTCCTCCAGTTCGACATCGCGGCCGGCACGGTCGGCGAGGTGGGCGAGCAGCCGCTCGGCCTGCGCCCGCAGCGCGGCCGGACTCCGGGCGTGCAACGGGAAGGCCAGCGTGGCGCACGACCGGGGTTCGCGCTCGGACACCGGCTCCGCTTCAGGCGCCTGCTCCAGGATGACGTGGGCGTTGGTTCCGCTGAGCCCGAACGACGACACGCCCGCGCGGCGCGGGCGCCCTCGGTCCGGCCACGGGATCGAGGTGTCGAGCAGCCGGATGCCGCCGGCCGTCCAGTCCACTTTGGACGTTGGTGCGTCCAGGTGCAGGGTCCGGGGCAGCACGCCATGGCGCAGCGCGCCGACCATCTTGATGATGCCGGACACGCCCGCCGCTGCCTGCGCGTGCCCGATGTTCGACTTGACCGACCCCAGCCACAACGGCTGGTCGGCGGGCCTGCCCTGGCCGTAGGTGGCCAGCAGCGCCTGCGCCTCGATGGGGTCGCCGAGCACAGTGCCGGTGCCGTGGCCCTCGACCGCGTCGACCTCGGCCGCGGCCAGCCGCGCGTCGGCCAGCGCGGCTTCGATGACCCGCCGCTGGGACGGACCGTTGGGTGCGGAGATGCCGTTGGACGCGCCGTCGGAATTGACGGCGGTGCCGCGCACGACCGCGAGCACGGTGCGGCCCTCGCGCAGGGCGTCGGTGAGGCGTTCGACCAGCAGCAGGCCGACGCCCTCGCCCCAGCCGGTGCCGTTGGCGGCCGCGGCGAAGGATTTACACCGGCCGTCCGGGGCGAGACCGCGGTCCTGGCTGAAGCCGACGAAGGCGTCCGGTGTGCTCATGACGGTGACCCCGCCGACCAGGGCGAGGTCGCAGTCGCCCGCGCGCAGCGACCGGGCGGCGGTGTGCAGGGCGACCAAGGAGGACGAACAGGCCGTGTCGATGGTGACCGCCGGGCCCTCCAGGCCCAGTGCGTAGGCCACGCGTCCGGAGACGACACTGCCGAGGGCGCCGATGCCGCGCTCGCCGTAGGGCGCGCGACCCGCGTAGTCGTGGTAGGCGACGCCCGCGAACACCCCGGTCCGGCTTCCCATGAGGGAGGTCGGATCGATGCCCGCGCGCTCGACGGTCTCCCACGCGACCTCCAGCAGCAGGCGCTGCTGCGGGTCGGTCTCGCGAGCCTCGCGCGGGCTCATCCGGAAGAAGTCGGCGTCGAACTCGCCCGCCTGGTGCAGGAATCCGCCGTTGACGGAGTACGTGCGGCCAGGCGTGGCGGGCTCTGGGTGAAACAGCGCGGCGGCGTTCCAGCCGCGGTTCTCCGGGAACGCGCTGATCGCGTCCCCACCGGAGTCGACCAGCGCCCACAGGTCCTCGGGAGTCTCCACACCGCCCGGGAACCGGCAGCCCATCGCGACCACCGCGATCGGCTCGTGGGCACGCTCCTCCGCCTCCCGCAGCCGCAGCCGGGTCTGCCGGAGGTCGGCCGTCGCGCGCTTCAGGTAGTCCCTGAGCTTGTCGTCGGCGTCGCTTGTCATGGGAAGAACCACCGTTTCCTTCAGGACAGGCCGAATTCGCGATCGAGGGCGTCGAACAGCTCGTCGTCGGTGGCGCTCGCCAGGTCCGCGTCGGGTTCGGCGGGAGCGCCGCGGTCGTCGCGAAAGCGACGCAGCATCGCCTCAAGGCGGGCGGCCACCCGGTCGTGGTCGCCGTCGACCGGGGTCAGCGTGGCGAGCGCGGCGTCGAGGCGGTCCATCTCCGTCAGCACGGACCGCATCGGGTCGGTCGGGGCGATGAGCCCGTCGGCGACCACCCCGGCGACCGCGCGGGCGGTCGGGTGGTCGAAGACGAGCGTGGCGGGCAGGTCGAGGCCGGTCGCCTCGGACAGCCGCTTGCGCAGTTCGACCGCGGCGAGCGAGTCGAAACCAAGATCGGTGAACGGGTCGTCCGTGCCGACCGCGTGCGGGCCGTCGTGGCCGAGGATGTCGGCGACCTGCCCGCGCACGGCGTCCAGCACGACGCGGTCACGTTCGCCGTCGGTCAAGCCGTCGAGCCGGTCCCGCAACGACACCGGAGCCGGGGCGCTCGGTACCTCGGCGCGGGCGGCGATCTGGTCCAGTACCAGCGGCATGAGCACCGGGTCGGGCCTGCGGACCGCATCGTCGAAGACGGCGAGCGCCTGGGCGGGGGCAAGTCCGGGCGAGCCGTCGACGCTCCACGGGCCGAGCGCCAGCGACAGGCCGGGTAGCCCGGCGGCGGCGCGGTGGCGGACGAGCGCGTCTTGGAAGACGTTCGCCGCGGCGTATACGGGCTGGGCCGGGCCGGGGAGCAGACCGGCGGCGCTGTAGACGAGGACGAACGCCGACAGGTCCATGTCCCGGGTCAGCTCGTGCAGCCGCCAGGCCCGCTCGGCGCGCGGAAGCACCACGGTGTCGACGACCGCGTCGTCGGCCGCTGGGTCGGCCGCCCCGTCGGTGTGGATGACGCCCGCCAGGTCGGGCAGCTCCGGAAGATCGTCGGAGATGCGGACTTCGGCGCCCGCGGCGGTCAGTTCCGCCACGAGGTCCGGGGCGGGCGGGCCGGTGAGGATCAGCTTGCGTACTCCGTGCGCGGCTACGAGGTGTCGGGCGATCAGCGCGCCTGGACCGGTTGCGCCGCCGGTGATGAGGACCGTGCCGCCCGTGCGCCAGGGCGCGGGGTTCGCGTTGTCGGGCGCGGGAAGCAGGCGCGGGGCGAAAACACGGCCTTCCCGCAGGCCCGCCACCGGCATGCCGGTCATGGCGACGGCGGAGAGCAGGGCGTCGCTCTTGTCGTCGGTGTCGAGCAGCATGAACCGGCCGGGGTTGGCGTCCTGTGCTGACCAGCAGAGACCCCAGAGCGGCCCCTGCGCCAAGGTGATCGGGCTGTCCTCGATAACGACGCCGCGGTCGGTGGCGATGACGAGCTTGGCGTGGGCGTAGCGGGGGTCCGACAGCCACTCGTCCAGCACCTCGTGCACCTCGCGGGCCACCGCGGTCGCGGCTTCCGCGGGCGTCCCGTCCGCGTGGGGGCAACGGTAGATGACGACGGCAGGCACGGTGTCGAGCCCGCGTGCCTCCTCGATGGTGACCAAGTGCGTGCCGTCCGGGGCGGGCGGGTCGGCGAGGACCTCCCACCGCAGGCCGAACAGGGACGGGGCGGGCGAGTCGTCGGGCACGGCGACCTCCTCGGGGGTGACCGGGCCGGACACCACGGATTCCACGGTGAGCACGGGCGAGCCCGTGGCGTCGAACACGGCGACGCCCACACCGTCGTCGGGCGGCGAACTCCTCCGAACCCGGGCCGGATGTGCGCCCGGGGAGTGCAGGACGACCCGGCGCCAGCGACGAGCGATGACGCCGTCCCCGGCGAGCACGGCGTCGAGCACGGCGGGGTGTAGCCCGTACCCCGACGGGTCGATGCCGTCGGGAACGTCCACGTCCTCGCCGGTCAGGTCGACGGGCGCGTCGTCCGCGGCGGCGAGCGTGCCCACGGCGTTGCGCACCCATGACCCGCCTTCGCGGCGGGAGTGCAGGGAGACCGGCCGGACGCCGCTTTCCCCTGCCGCTCCGACCGCGACCTGGACCGAGACCAGGTGGGCGGTGACGAGCGGCCGCTCGACGGTCAGCTCGGCGAGCATGGGAGTGTCCACATAGGAACCCGCGTGCAGGGCCAGCTCGACCAGGCCTGCCGACGGGAACACGGGCACGCCGTGCACGGTGTGGTCGGCCAGCCACGGCTGGTTGGCGACGCCCAGCCTGCCGGTCAGCACGACCCCGCCGGTCTCCGGCAGGGTGACGACCGCGGCGAGCAGCGGGTGCACGGCGGCCGTCTGCCCGACGGCGGTCGCGTCGCCTGCCGCTTGCGCCTCCAGCCAGAACTCCCGGTGCCCGAACGCGTAGGTGGGCAGGTCGACGCGGCGGGCGCCGCGGCCTGCGAAGAACGCCTGCCAGTCGACGGCGTGACCGCGGGTGTGCACGGCGCCCACGGCGGTCACGACAGCGCGTTCCTCACCGCGGTCGCGGCGCAGGGCGGCGATGAATCCGCCCAGGTTCGAGTCGGCGCCCATCGCCGTGAGGACCGCATCCGGTCCCAGTTCGAAGCCGGTGCCCGTGCCGAGACGGTCCACGGCGGACAAGGCGTCGGCGAACCGCACGGGCTCGCGGACCTGGCGAACCCAGTAGCCCGGGTCGTTCCAGTCCTTGAGCAGGTCACCGGTCACCGTCGAGACGATCGGCACGGCGGGCTCGGCGAACTCCACGCCCGCGAGGACGGCGGCGAACTCGTCGAGCATCGGCTCCATCAGCGGCGAATGGAAGGCGTGCGAGACCGCGAGCCGCTTGGCCTTGCGGCCGTCGGCGACGAACCGTGCAGTGATCTCGGCGATCGCGCCGGCCTGCCCGGACAGCACGACGGAGGCTGGCCCGTTCACCGCGGCGACGCTCACCTGGTCGGTACACAGCGTCAGGGCCTCGGCCTCGGTCGCGGTCAGCGCGACCATGGCACCGCCCGGCGGCAGCGCCTGCATCAGCCTGCCGCGGGCGGCCACGACGCGGGCGGCGTCCGGCAGCGTCCAGACACCCGCGACGTGCGCGGCGGCCAGCTCGCCGATGGAATGCCCGGCCAGCAGGTCCGGCGTCACGCCCCAGGACCGGAACAACCGGTACAGCGCGACCTCGATGGCGAACAGGGCGGGCTGGGCGAACTCGGTGCGGTCGAGGGTGTCCTGGTCGTCGCCCCACACGACGTCGCGCAGCGGCCGGTCCAGATGGCGGTCCAGCTCGGCGACGACGGCGTCGAACGCCTCGGCGAACACCGGGAACACGGCCGCCAGCTCCCGTCCCATGCCCAGGCGTTGGGCGCCTTGGCCGGTGAAGAAGAACGCGAGCCCGCCGGTCGTGACCGGCTCCCCCGTCGTGACCGCGTCGAGGCCACGCGACAACTCCTCCCGGTCCGCGCCGACGACGACGGCACGGTGGCGCATCGGAGTGCGGGTGGTCGCCGCGGCGAACGCGACATCGAGCGGACGGTTCTCGGCCAGCGGCTCGCGGAGTGCGGCGGCCTGGCCGGCGAGCGTGTCCGCGGTCCGTGCCGAGATGACCAGTGGCACGACGTCACCCACTGGGTGGGCCTGCAGGCCCAGGAGAGTGAACGCGGTGTCGAGCGCCTGCGGGTCGCGGCTGCTGACGGCCGGGACGAAGACGCCGTTTTCCACGCTGGCGGGTCCCGCCGCGGACAGTACGGCTTCGGGCCCCAGCTCGACGAAGCGGGACACGCCCTCGGCGGCGAGGGTGCGCAGGGCGCCGGCGAAGCGGACGGTGGCGCGGACTTGGCGCACCCAGTAGTCGGGGTCGCACAGGTCGGTGGCGATCCTGCCGGTGACCGTCGACACCATCGGGATGCGCGGCTCATGGAAGGTCATCGACCGCGCGACCTCGGCGAGATCGGCGAGCATCGGCTCCATGAGGGCGGAGTGGAAGGCGTGCGACACGGCGAGGCGCTTGGTCTTGTGGTCCTTGAGCGCCGCGCGCGCCGCCTCGACGGCCGCTTCGGCGCCCGCCAAGACGACGGCGTCGGGGCCGTTGACGGCGGCGAGCGCGAGGTCCGGTCCGCACAGGTGCGCCACATCGGCCTCGCTCGCCTGGACCGCCAGCATCGCGCCACCCGGCGGGAGCGCGCCCATGAGTCGTCCACGCGCGGCGACGAGGCGGGCGGCGTCGGGCAAGGTCAGCACTCCGGCCACGTGCGCGGCGGCCAGCTCGCCGATCGAGTGCCCGGCCAGGAAGTCCGGCGCGGCGCCGCGCGACTCCAGCAGCCGGTAGAGCGCGACCTCGATCGCGAAGATGGCGGGCTGCGCGTACTCGGTGCGGCCGAGGGCGGAGTCGTCGTCGCCCCACATGACGTCGAGCAGCGGGGTCGCGAGGTGGTCGTCCAGTTCGGACACCGCCGCCGTGAACGCGGACGCGAACTCCGGGTACCGGTGGTACAGGTCGCGGCCCATGCCAAGGCGCTGGGCGCCCTGCCCGTTGAACAGCAGCGCGATCCGGTCGAGGGCGTCGGCCTGCTCGATGATGACATGGGCGTTGGTGCCGCTGATCCCGAAGGACGACACCCCCGCGCGCCTGGCCCGGTCGACGTGGGGCCATGGCTGTGGCTCGGCGAGCAGGGCGACCGCGCCCGATGTCCAGTCGACCTCGGGGGTGGGCTCGGTCAGGTGCAGGGTGCGCGGCAGGGCGCGGCGGCGGATGGCCTCGACCATCTTGATCACACCGGCGACCCCGGCGGCGGCCTGGGTGTGGCCGATGTTCGACTTGATCGAACCGAGCCAGAGTGGCTCGGTCCGGTTTTGGCCGTAGGTGGCGAGCAGGGCCTGTGCCTCGATCGGGTCGCCGAGGGTCGTCGCGGTGCCGTGCGCCTCCACAGCGTCCACATCGGAGGGTTCGAGCCCGGCGTCGGCCAGCGCCTGAGTGAGCACCCGCTGCTGCGCGGAGCCGTTGGGGGCGGTGAGCCCGTTGGACGCGCCGTCGGAGTTGACGGCGGTGCCGCGGACGATCGCGAGGATCGGGTGGCCGTGCCGCCGGGCGTCGGAGAGGCGTTCGATCAGCAGCAGGCCCGCGCCCTCGCCCCAGCCGGTGCCGTCGGCGGCGGCGTCGAAGGAGCGGCAGCGGCCATCCGAGGAAAGCCCGCGCTGGCGGCTGAACTCGATGAATGTGTCCATGGTGGCCATGACGGTCGCACCGCCGACGACCGCGAGCGAGCACTCGCCAGACCGCAGCGAACGAACCGCGAGGTGCAGCGCGACCAGCGACGACGAGCACGCCGTGTCCAGCGAGATCGCGGGCCCCTCCAGGCCGTAGTTGTAGGCGAGGCGGCCGGAGACGATCGAGCCGATCGCACTCGCCAGCGGGTAGTCGTGGTACATGACGCCGGTGAAGACACCGGTGTCACTGCCTCGCAGCGTGGCCGGGTCGACACCCGCCCGCTCGAACAGCTCCCAGGACAGCTCCAGCAGCAGCCGCTGCTGCGGGTCCATGCCGATCGCCTCGGCGGGCGAGATGCCGAAGAAGGCGGGGTCGAAGGCGCCGGCGTCGTGCAGGAACGCGCCGCGGCGGGTGTAGGTGCGGCCGGGGGTGCCGGGCTCGGGGTGGTAGCGGCCGTCGACGTCCCAGCCACGATTCGCCGGAAACGGGGAGGTCGCGTCGACACCATCGTCGACCAGGCGCCAGAGGTCTTCCGGCGAGCGCACGCCGCCCGGGTAGCGGCACGCCATCGCGACGATGGCGATCGGCTCGTCGGTCTTGGCGGTCACGACGGCCTGGCGGGCGACTGGAGGCGCGCTGATCCGGTCGCGTAGGTGCTCGGCGACGGCGCGGGAGCTCGGATGGTCGAACACGAGGGTGGCGGCCAGCCGCTCCCCCGTGTCCGTCTGGAGGCGGTTGCGCAGTTCGACTGCGGCGAGGGAGTCGAAGCCCAATTCGGAGAACGCGCGATCGGGCTCGACGGCGTCCGTGGTCTCATGTCCCAGCACGGTGGCGACATGGGCGCGGACGATGTCGAGCAGAGCCCGGTCGCGGTCGGCGCCGGTCAGCCCGGTCAGCCTGCGGGCCAGGTCGGAGTCGGCGGTCTGGGTCTGGCGGGCCCGGACCAGGTCACGGAGCACCGGCTGACTCGCTCCGTCGGCGCGCAGTGCCGGAATGTCGAGCTTGAGCGCGAGGACGACCGGGGTGTCGGCACGCAGAGCGCCATCGAAGAGCGCCAGACCATCCTCTTGGGACAGTGCGGGGAAGCCCTGGCGGCGCAGCCTGCTCAAGTCGGTCTCGGTCAGGTGCGCGCCCATGCCGTCGCCCGCCCAGAGACCCCAGGCGATGGCGGTGCAGGGCAGGCCCTGTGCGCGACGGTGCGCGGCGAGGGCGTCGAGGAATACGTTCGCGGTGGCGTAGTTGGCCTGGCCCGCCGCGCCGAGGACGCCGGCAGCCGAGGAGAAGACCGCGAAGACGGCGAGGTTCTCGGTGAGTTCGTGCAGGTGCCAGGCGGCGTCGGCCTTGGCGGCCAGCACGGTGTCGAGCCGTTCGGGTGTCATCGACTCGATCACCCCGTCATCGAGGACGCCCGAGCAGTGCACGACGCCGGTCAGCCGGTCGATGCCGCCTAGCAGCGCGGCGACCGCGTCCCGGTCGGCGAGATCGGCGGCGGCGATGGTGACCTCCGCGCCGAGCGCGGTCAGGTCGTCGCGGAGTTGGCCGGCACCGGGGGCGGCGGGGCCGCGGCGGGAGACCAGGTGCAGCCGTGTCACACCGTGCGCGGCGACGAGGTGGCGGGCGACGACCGCGCCGAGTCCGCCGGTGCCACCCGTGACGAGAATGGTGCCGTCAGGGTCGAGCCGTGGGGCCGAGCCGGTGGGCGCGCGGCGGGCTGCCCTTGGCACCCGGACCTCGCCCGCGCGCAGGGCGAACTCGGGCTCCCCGAGCGCCAAGGCGTCGTGCAGGGCGGCGGTGGACTCGGCGGAGCTGTCGGTGTCGACGAGGACGAACCGGCCGGGGTGTTCGGCTTCGGCGGCGCGGACGAGTCCCCAGATGGGCGCAAGGGCGGGGTCACCGGACTCGGCGGGGCCGGCCGCCATGGCCTCGGCGGTGATGACGACGAGACGGGCGGCGTGATCTTCGGCCAGCCAGCGCTGGACGAGCTCGAGAACGCGGGCGGCGCTCGCCCGGACGGCGTCGGGGACAGCACCGCCGGACCGGGTGATGGGACAGAGGACAAGCTCGGCGTCCGGGACCTCGGTGTAGCCGGGGAGTTCGAAGGGGTTCGCCTCGTTCAGCGAGGCCAGGCGGAGGGAAGCGGCGGGCTCAGGCAGGGGGACGGGGTTCCAGACCAGGCCCAACGGGGCGGTGGTGGAGCGGCCCGCGGCGATTCGGTCGGCGGTGACCGGGCGGGCCGACAGCGAGGTCACCGACAGGACCGGGCGGTCCGCCTCGTCCACCGCTGTGATCTCGGTCTTGTCCTGCCCAGCCGGGGCGAGGCGCACGCGCAGAGTGGTCGCGCCGGTCGAGTGGGCGGTCACGCCGTGCCAGGCGAACGGCAGGACCGGCCCGCTGTCCGGGCCCGCGACCAGGTCGGCGTGGAGGGCGGCGTCGAGCAAGGCCGGGTGCAGCACGCACCGGACCGCGTCGGGGTGGGTCCACTCGGGGAGGGAGACCTCGGCGAACAGAACATCGTCCTGTCGCCACAGGGCGCGCAGGCCCTGGAATGTGGCGCCGTAGGCGTAGCCACGCTCGCGCAGCAGGTCGTAGGCGTCGGCGAGGTCGAGGCGCTCGCCGCCGGGCGGGGGCCAGGCCATCGCGGCGGGGACGTCGGCGGAGCGGGAGGTCAGGGTGCCGACGGCGTGGCGTACCCACGCACCGTCCGCGACGCGGGAGTGGATGGCGACGGTGCGGCCACCGTCGGGCTCTGGGGCGCCCACCATCACCTGTAATCGGACGGACGTCACGGCGGGCACCGGCAGCGGCGCCTCCAGGGTCAGCTCCGCGAGCGTGCCCGCGTCGAGGCGTTCGCCCGCGCACAAGGCCAGTTCGACGAAGGCGGTGCCTGGGAGCAGCACCGTGCCCAGCGCGGCGTGGTCGGCCAGCCATGGGTGGGTTCGCGTCGCGATGTCGCCGACGAAGAGGTGGCCCGCGCCGTCGGCCAGCTCGGCGACGGTGGCAAGCAGCGGGTGGTCGATCGAGTCCGCCCCGTTGACGGCACGGTCGCCGCGCGTCGCGTCCATCCAGTAGCGCTTGCGCTGAAATGCGTACGTCGGAAGGTCGACCGGCACCGCGTCGGCGCCCGCGAACCAGGCCGGCCAGTTCACGGCGACGCCCTTCACCCACGCCTCGGCAAGCCCGGTGAGCAGGTCGGAGCCTGCTCCGATGACCAGGTCGGCACGGGCTTCGGCCAACGCGTCCGCCCGGCGGGACGGCTCGTGCAGGCCGCGGTACCAGTGGTCGGCGTCGAGGGTGGCCTTCTCCTCCCCTGCCAGCCCGGAGTACAGCGGAATCCGGCCTGTCGTCGTCCGCACCTGGCCCAGCAGCACCGACATCGCCTCGCGCACCGCGACCGTGGCACCCGCGCCCGCGGCGACCATCTTCGACCGCACGACCGCGATCCGCGCACCGTCCGAGAGGGACAGAAGGCCGGCGACACAAGCGGCGGCGACCTCACCGGAACGGTCGCCAAGGACGGCGTCGGGGACGACACCGAACGACCGCCACAGTTCAGCCAGCGCGACCTGGACGGCCCACGTGGCGACGCCGGCCACGTCCGGGGAGTCCGCGCCCGACCGCAGCACCCGCTCCAGATCCCAGTCGACGACGTCGGCCAGTGCCCGTCCGCACTCGGCGATCCGCGTGGCGAACGCCGGGTATGCGTCGAGCAGCGCACCCGCGTTCACCGGTTCCCCGTCGGAGTAGTCGATGAGGACCCGAGGACGGTCTGCCACGACGCCGGCGATGACGCCGGGCCGGCCGGCGGCCACCGCGTCCAGCGAGGCCAGCATTTCCTCCGGATCGGACCCGATCACCGTGGCGCGGTGCCGCAGCGCCGACCGGCTGGTCAGCGTGAGCCCGACATCGACCGGACGGAAGATGTCGCCGGTGAGGTGCTCCCGCAGCCGGGCGGCCTGCCCGCGCAGCGCAGCCGCACCCGCCCCTGACACCACCCAGGGAAACCGGTCACCGCCCACGGGGCACCCCCTTGGCATTCATTGGAAAGTGGACAACCGGAAACGTCACAGAAGGTCGCCGAACTCCGGGAAGTTCGCGACGGCGGCCTCGGCGGTCAGCGGCGCCGCGGTCGGCCCGCGCTCGATCAGCTCCAGCAGGCGGGGCGTCATCATCTCCGCCTGCGGCGTGATGAGCGTGTAGACGCCGAACAGGGCGTTGGCGACCTCGGGCTCGCTGAGCGCGGTCTGCGCCATCCGGGCCAGGAAGTCCAGTTCCTGCTGACTCGGCGGCGGCGACGGCCGCCGATTGGTGCGCACGTCGGGGAAGGCGAGGTCCTGATCCCCCGCCATCGCCCACGGCGTCTCCACCCGGGCGGCTATCGCGGCCTGCGCGGCGGCGGCCAGCCCTGGCTTGACGCCGATACTGTCCAGCTCGTCGCGCAGCGCCAAGGCTTCCTGGGCCGCAACGGACATGCCGTGCGCGTACACCGGGTTCAGCGCGGCCAGCGCGTCGCCGAGCACCACGAAGCCCTCCGGGCCATCGATCCGCTCGAAGTGGCGCCGCCGGTTGACGGTGCCGCGGTAGGGCGCCACGTCGGTGATCGGCTCGGCCTTGGCGAACAGCTCGGCGATGAGCGGGCTCGGCAGCGACCGGGCGAACTCGACGAAACCCGCGTCGTCGGTCGGTGGCTCGCCGCCGCGGGTGCCGGTCATCGTGACAATCCACCGGTCGCCCTCGATGGGGAACAGCGTGCCGCCCCGGCCGGGCTCGCCGGTCCCGGCGCGCGGCTGCACCAGCACAGCGGGTAGTTCCGGGCTGGTGCCCTTCGGCGCGGTGAACAGCCTGGTCGCGTAGGCCAGGCCGGAGTCGACGAACTCCTCGTCGACCGTGTCCACCCCCAGCTCGGCCAGCCACTCCGGCGCCTTGGAGCGCCTGCCGGTCGCGTCGACGACGAAGTCGGCGGGCAGCGCCCGCTCCACGTCGTCCGCCCCGGACACGCGGGCACCGGTCACCCGTGCGCTGTCGCCCGTGAGGCCGACGACGCGGGTGGCGGGGACGAGGCTGATCTTGGGGTCGCGCAGCACCCGGTCGCGCACCACGTGGTCGATCAGGTCGCGGCTGCACACCACGATGTACGAGGGGCCCTCGTGGCGGGGGAACCAGCCACCCGCGGAAAGGGTGAGCATGGCCCACGGCATCCCGCGCCGGTTCGCGCCTCCGGCGACGAGCGCGTCGACCGCGCCCGGCACGAGCGCGTTGAGCGCTTCCACGCCGCCCGCCATGAACATGTGGCTGTGCTTGCCCTGCGGCAGGCCGCGACGCGGCGCGGGCTCGGCGGGAAACGTGTCGCCGTCGACGACGGTGACGGTGTCGCAGTGGCGGGCCAGCGCCGCGGCGGCGAGCATCCCCGCCAGTCCACCGCCCAGCACGACGGATCCGGTCATGGTCGGGCTCCCTCTGATTCGGCCGCGCCGCGCAGCAGGATCGCCGCGACGGGGCACACGTCGACCGCCTCTTCGACGGCCTCACGCTGGTCTTCGCCGGGATGGTTGTCCCGCACGACGACCCGTCCGTCCACTTCGGACTGACTGAACACCTCGGGGGCGGCGAACACGCAGGAGCCGGTGCCGACGCACCGCTCGCGGTCCACCTCCAGGTGCGGCCGGCTCACCAGGTCACCGGCAACGCGTACATGCCATAGACGAGCGCGTCTTCCTTGAACGACAGCTCATCGAACGGCGCCGCGAGGCGCAGCCCGGGGATTCGGGCGAACAGCGTGTTGAAGACGATCTCCAACTCCAGCCGGACCAGGCTCGCGCCTGGGCACTGGTGCACGCCGCCGCCGAAGGCGACATGGCCGCGGGTGTCGCGGTGGATGTCGAAGGTGTCGCCGTCGGGGAACACGTCCTCGTCGCGGTTGGCCGAGCCGTAGAGCAGCACGACGCCCTCGCCCTCGCGGATCAGCACGTCACCGATCTTCGTGTCGGCGGTGGCGACCCGGCCGCTGGCGGAATCGTTGATGCTCAGGTAACGCAGCAGCTCGCCGATCGCCTTCGGGGTGAGCGACGGGTCGCGCTTGATCTGGTCCAGCTGGTCGGGATGGCGCAGCAGGGTGAGCGTGCCAAGGGAGATCATGTTGGCGGCGGTGTCGAAGCCGCCGAACATGAGCATGCGGGCGATGGCGACCATCTCGTGGTGCTGGAGTTCGCCGTCCTCCCTGTTCTTGCCGATGATGCGGCTGAGCAGGTCGTCAGTGGGGTGGCTTGCCTTCTCGGTGACCAGCTTGTCCAGGTGCGCTTCCATGCGCGTCTGGAGGTGGTCGAGGGCTTCGGCGTCGATGCCGCGGGTCATGGTGGCTTCGGCGTGCCGCCGGAACATGGCCGAATCCTCAGGCGGGGCGCCCATCAGCTCGGCGAACAGCAGGGTGGGGACGGGGACGGCGAGGGCCTGGACCAGGTCGATCGGGCCGCCGTCGGCCAGCATCGCGTCGATGCGGTCGTCGACGATCTGCTGCATGCGGGGGCGGAGGTCCTGCATGCGCTTGACGGTGAACTCCGGGATCAGCAGGCGCCTGCGGACCGTGTGGGCTGGGGCGTCGAGGGCGAGCAGGGGGAGTTCCACGTTGGCGAGGAAGTCCTCGGAGAGGGGGACTTGGTGGGGGTAGCCGGGGTTCTTCCAGCTGGAGCTCATGGTGGGGCTGTTGAGGACGTCCTTCACCAGGTCATGGCGGGCCACCACCCAAGCGGGCTTGCCGGTGACCGGCATGCGGACTCGCTTGACCGGCTCTTCGGCGCGGAGGCGGTCGTACTCCGGGGTGCCGCTGAATGGGCACTTGCGGGCCAGCGGGAAGGTAGGCAGATCGCTGATGCTGGGATCGACGTTGGCGAGATCAGTCATCGTTGCCTTCTCAGTCAGGGATTCCCGGTGTGTGCGAGCCATGAACGACGCTATTCGCGTAGTGGCGGTGTCCCCACCCCTAAGTGCCCCTAGGGCCTCCGCTTGGCGTGGCGCGGGCGCGTCGCTCGGGTGGTGATTCGGCGTGGCGCCGAAGGATCTTGTTTCTTGTTTCGTGCGGTGACGATGCCGGCTGAGGCCGCGAGCATTTCGCTGACTTCAAGGTAGCCAGGAAGCCTTCATGGCGAGGTTCCGGACCGCCACGGGAGCCGGCCCCGTGCGGAGTGTCCAAGGACAGGGGGCCGCTGGGTGGTCGTGAGTGTCATGTGTCGTTCTAACGCAATGCCACTCAGCTTGAGTTGATCATGAGCGGGGATCTTCAGCGGCCGCAGGTCAAGCGCTCGGTTGCCCTGCCTGACGGGAGCTGCCACGCCGAGCGTCCATTGTGGACACATTTCCTTGACTGAATGTCCGATTGATGACGAAATGGGGGGTTCTGCCAAGGGGTCGTGAGTGGCAAAGGTCGCTCTAACGCTCATTGTCACTCACGACCCCTGCACGCAGCCGCGCAAAGCACCCAAATCGGGCACACGGATCCCGATCGGTGTCCCGTGTGGACAGTCGCACGCCGGGTCCGCTGCCGGTGACTTATCCGACTTGATCAAGCAGACCGGCGGCCACTGAAGACCCCCGCTCATGATCAACTCAAGCTGAGTGGCATTGCGTTCTAACGACCCGAAACACTCACGACCACCCAGCGGCCGCGTCGCGAAAGCCACTTTCAGGACATCAGGCGTCGCGAAAGTGGCTTTCGCGACACACCTTGGCATCACGCCACCTTCGCCTTACCCCTCACTAGAACGCTCATTAACCCGGACCAGGCGCGAAACAGCCGGATATCGATACGGACTCACGGCGCGAATTCCGATGCAGGACCCTAGGGCCTCCGCTTGGCGTGGGTCGCGCACTCGGGTGGTTACGTTGCCTTCATATGCGGATTGTCTTGCCGTGCCTTGCTTTCTCTTGCCGGTCAGTTGTCGCCGAGGGCCATGGCGATCAAGTCCTCCGCGGCCAAGGTGTCCAGGTCCGCGGTGCTGGCCCCGGGGAAGGTGTCCGCAGTCGGCGGCTCGGTCGCCAAGGACAGCAGACGGTCGATGAGGCCCTCGGCGCGCAAACGTTCGATCGGGACCGAGTGCAGCAACCTGCGGATGCGGTCGTCGTCCTCCGACACCGGTTCGGACTGGGCCAGAATGGTGGCCAGTTCGTCGGCAAGCGCGTTGGCGTTGGGGTAGTCGAACACCATTGTCGCGGACAGGCGCAGACCGCTCGCCCTGTGCACCGCGTTGCGGAACTCCACCGCGGTCAGGGAGTCGAAGCCCAGTTCGCTGAACGCGCGGTCAGGTTCGATCCGTTCGGCGTCGGCGTGGCCGAGGACGATGGCCGCTTGGCCGCGGACGAAGTCGACCAACGCCGCGTGCAGGTCCGAACCTGACAGGCCCGCGATACGGGACGACAGGTCAGCGACGGCGGCCGTCTTGCGACGGGTGGGGCCGAGGGCCAGCGAACCGAGCACAGGGGGCAGGTTCTCGACAGCCGCCAGCTTCACTGGATCGACGCGCATCGGGACCACAGCGGCGCGGTCGGTCGGAGCATCGAGCAGGGCAAGGGCCTGCTCCGTGGTCAGGCTGACGATGCCGGACTCGGCCAGCCGACGGCGGTCGGTGTCGGCGAGCGCGTCCGCCATCCCCGCCGCGTCCCACGGGCCCCATGCCAGGGACCGCGCCGCCAGGCCGTGCGCCCGGCGGTGCACGGCGAGGGCGTCGAGGAAGCTGTTCGCCGCCGCGTAGTTGCCCTGGCCCGCGTTGCCGAGAACGCCTGCCGCCGAGGAGAACAGGACGAACTCGTCCAGGTCCTCGGTCAGTTCGTGCAGGACAAGCGCGGCGTCGACCTTGGGGCGCAGGACGGCCTCCACCCGCGATGGGGTGAGGCCGGTCACCAGGCCATCGTCCAGCACACCCGCCGCGTGGACGACGGCGCGCAGGTCGTCGATGCCCGCCAGCACCGCGGCCATCGCCTCGCGGTCGGCGGCGTCGCAGGCGGCGACAGTGACCGACGCGCCGAGGCCGGACAGGTCGGCGACCAACTCGGCCATGCCGGGCGCCTGGCCACCTCGCCTGCTCACCAGTACGAGGTCACGGACTCCGTGCGCGGCCACCAGGTGCCGGGCCACCAGCCCGCCGAGGGCGCCCGTCGCGCCGGTCACCAGGGTGGTGCCTGCGAAGCGCGGGGCCTCCCCGCCCGGGGCGACACGGGTCAGCCGTGGGACCCACACCGCTCCGTCTCGGACGGCGCCCTGGGGTTCGCCGGAGGCGACGACCAGGCCGACGTCCTCGGGGGCGCAGTCGGCGAGGACGAAGCGGCCGGGGTTCTCCGCCTGCGCGGACCGGATGAGACCCCAGACAGCGGCTCCGGCGAGGTCGGTGATGTCCTCGCCGTCCAACGACACCGCACCGCGGGTTCGAATGACCAAGGCGCCGCGTTCGTCGGACAGCCAGTCGCGCACGTGCTCGACCGCGCGGTGCACGGCGTCGTGCACGCCGGGTTCGATGTCCACTACCGCGGCGGGTTCGGCTCGGCTCCTGACGTCGACTTTGGACCAGGTGATCGCGTGCAGGGAGTCGACGCGCCGGGCGAGGGCGGGTGGCCGGCGCAGGACCAGCGAATCGACGCTCAGGACCGACTGTCCTGTGTGGTCGGTGACGGTCACGGCGACCTTGTCGCCGTCGACCCTCAGCCTGGCCCGGACGTCGGTGGCTGCCGTGGCGTGCGCGGACACACCGGTCCAGGCGAACGGCAGCCGCACCGAGTCCTGGTCCAGCCCCAGCGCGTGCAGACAGGCGTCGATCAGGGCGGGATGCGCCAGGAAGCCGCCTGTGACCGGCAGGGAGACCTCGGCGTAGATCTCGTCCCCGCTGCGCCAAGCCGCTCGGAGGCCCTGGAACGTCTGCCCGTAGCGCAGACCCGCTTCGGCGACCGTCTCGTAGAAGCCGCCGAGGTCGATGGGCTCGCCGGGCGGGGGCCAGCGCAGCGGGTCTGCCGTGCCGAGTGCGTCGCCGAGCATTCCGCTCGCGTGCAGGGTCCAGTCAGGTTCGCCGTCGAGCCGGGAGTGCACGGTGATCGAGCGGTCTTCGGCGACCACGACGCGCAGTGCCGCAGCACCGGTCTCGGACAGGGCGAGCGGGGCGTGCTGGGTCAGTTCGGCGAGCGCGGCGGCGCCGACTTGGCTTGCCGCGGTCAGTGCCAGGTCTACGAAACCGGTGCCAGGGAACAGGATTGTGTCGCCGAGCGCGTGGTCGCGCAGCCAGGGCTGGGCCGCGACGGAGATCTGGCCGGTCATGATCGTCTCGTCGGAACCGGGCAGTTCGACCACCGCGGTGAGCAGCGGGTGGGCGATCGGGTCCAGTCCGGCGGACGCCGCGTCGCCGAGGCCTGCCGCGCTGCCCGCCCACGCCTCACGCCAGTAGTCCTGGGCGCTCATCCAGTACCGGGAGCGCTGGAAGGCGTAGGTGGGGAGGTCGACCCGTGTCGCGCCGCGGCCCGCGAAGAACGCCTGCCAGTCGACTGCGACCCCGCGGGTGTGCGCCGTCGCCGCGGCCGTTACGACGGTGGCCGGCTCTGGCCGGTCGCGGCGCTGGACGGGCACGAAGGCCGCGTCAACGCAGGCCGAGCCGAGTCCACTGAGGACACTGTCCGGCCCGATCTCCAGGTGCGTGCGGACTCCCGCGGCGGCGGCCGTCGTTACGGCGTCGGCGAAGCGCACAGTGGCGCGGACCTGCCGAACCCAATAATCGGGATCGGCCCAGTCCACCGAACGCTCGCCGCTCACCGTCGAGATGACGGGAAGAACGGGCGCGGCCAGGGTGACTTTACCGAGCACCGCGGCGAACTCGTCGAGCATCGGGTCCATGAGCGCCGAGTGGAAGGCGTGTGAGACGGCGAGTCTCGATGTCTTGCGCCCGAGTGCGGCGAAACGCTCCTGTGCGTCCGCGATCGCCGACTCGGGGCCGGACAGCACGACGGCGCCCGGACCGTTGACCGCGGCGATGTCCACCGGACCGTCGATCTCGTCCTCGTCGGCGGCTACCGCGAGCATGGCCCCGCCATCGGGCAGCGACTGCATCAGTCTGCCCCGGGCGGCCACCACGGTGGCGGCGTCGGACAGGGTGAACACCCCGGCGACGTGCGCGGCGGCCAGTTCGCCGATCGAGTGCCCGACCACGAAGTCCGGGCGCAGGCCCCAGGACTCGACCAGCCGGTAGAGCGCCACCTCGAAGGCGAAGAGCGCGGGCTGCGCGAACTCGGTGCGATTGAGCGCGGCCTGCGCGCCACCCCACATCACCTCGCGCAGCGGTGTGTCCAGATGTTCGTCCAGTTCGGACACCGCGGCGTCGAAGGCGGCGGCGAACACCGGGAAGGTCGCGAACAGCTCTTGGCCCATGCCGACGCGCTGGGCGCCTTGTCCGGTGAACAGGAACGCGGTGCCGCCGATCTCCCTGGCGAGCCCGGTCACGACGTGCGGGGTGGTCTCACCGGCTGCCACCGCGGCCAGTCCGGCCAGCAGGCCATCGCGGTCCTCGGCGACGACGGCTGCCCGGTAGTCGTGGGCGGACCGGTGCGCCGCGGCCGTGTAGGCGAGGTCGAGCAGCGCGGTGTCACCAGCGACAGCCAGCCGCTGGGCCTGCTCGCGCAGGGCTGCCGCGGTCTTGCCTGACACGACAACCGGTACAGCCGGAAGTGGCAGCACCTCAGCGCCGGCGATGTCCTTGGCAGGCGGCTGTTCGACGATGACGTGCGCGTTGGTGCCGCTGATCCCGAATGAGGAGATCCCGGCCCGGCGCGGCCGGTCGACCGCGGGCCAGTCCCTGGGCTCGGTGAGAAGCCGCACCTGCCCGTCGGACCAGTCGACGTGCGGCGTCGGCTCGTCCACGTGCAGGGTCTGGGGCAACGTCCCGTGCGAGATGGCCTGCACCATCTTGATCACTCCGGCGACACCGGCCGCGGCCTGGGTGTGACCCATGTTCGACTTGACCGATCCCAGCCACAGCGGCTCGGACCGATCCTGCCCATACGCGCTCAGCAGTGCCCGCGCCTCGATCGGATCGCCCAGCGTCGTGGCCGTCCCGTGCGCCTCGACAGCGTCCACTTCGGACGGAGTGAGACCGCCGTCCGCCAGTGCAGCGGCGATCACCCGCTCCTGGGCGGGACCGCTCGGCGCGGTCAGCCCATTCGACGCGCCATCCTGGTTCACGGCGGTGCCCCGGACGATGGCCACCACCGGATGACCGAGGCGACGCGCATCCGAGAGCCGCTCCACCAGCAGCACGCCCGCGCCCTCGCCCCAGCCCGTGCCGTCCGCGCCCGCCGCGAACGTCCGGCAGCGTCCGTCCGGGGACAGTCCGCGCTGGCGGCTGAACTCGACGAACATCTCCGGCGTCGCCAGTACCGACACACCGCCGGCGATGGCCAGCGAGCACTCCCCGTCCCGCAGCGACCGGACAGCCAGGTGTAGTGCCACCAGCGACGACGAGCACGCCGTGTCGACGGTGATCGCCGGGCCCTGCAGACCGAACACATAGGACATCCGGCCGGACGCGATCGCGCCGGTGCTGCTGTTGGCGGCGTAGTCGTGCGACATCAGGCCCGCGAACACGCCGGTGTCGCTGCCGCGCAGGGACACCGGGTCGATGCCTGCCCGCTCGAACGCCTCCCACGCGACCTCCAGCAGCAGCCGCTGCTGCGGGTCCATGGCGCGGGCCTCGTTGGGGCTGATGCCGAAGAAGTCCGCGTCGAAGTCGGCCGCGTCGTGCAGGAACCCGCCCTGGCGCACGTAGCTGGTGTTGGGCCGCTCTCCGGTGGGGTCGTAGAGCCGCTCGACGTCCCAGCCGCGGTCGGCCGGGAAGTCCGAGACCACATCGACGCCGCCTGCCACCATCCGCCACAGGTCCTCGGGCGAGGTCGTCCCACCCGGGTAGCGGCAGGCCATCGCCACGATCGCGATCGGTTCGTCGGCGGCCGAACCGCCGGTGGTGGCCGGCCGCCCGGCGACCGCCGTTCCGGTCGACTCGGCGACGAGGTGCCGGGCCAGCGCGCGCGGGGTCGGATGATCGAACACCAGGGTGACAGGCAGCCGTCTGCCCAACGCCTCGCCGAGGTGGTTGCGGAACTCCACGGCGCTGAGCGAGTCGAAGCCCAACTCACGGAAGGCCCGCTCGGGGTCCACCGCGGAACCGGAGCCGTAGCCGAGGACCACGGCCACCCGGCCCAGCACCAGGTCCAGCGCGGCGGCGACCTGATCGGCCTCGGGCAGCCGGGCGATCGTCTCAGCGAACGAGCCACCGGTTGCCGAGCCACCCGCGGCCGTGCGGCGCACGGCAGGAACCAGCCCGCGCAGCACCGACTGCGGTGGCTCGCCGCGGGCGCGCAGACCCGCCAGGTCCAGCCTGGCGGGCACCGCGACGGCCACGCCCGCGCCGAGCGCGGCGTCGAACAGGGCCAATCCCTGCGTGGCGGCCAGCCCGAGCAAACCGTTGCGGGACATGCGGTCGCGGTCGGCGGCGTCAAGGTCGCCGGTCATGTCACCTGCCTGCTCCCAGAATCCCCACGCCAGGGCGAGTGCGGGCAGCCCGAGAGCGTGCCGGTATGCGGCCAGCCCGTCGAGGAAAGCGTTCGCGGCGGCGTAGTTGCCCTGACCGGGAGCGCCGAGGACGCCCGCCGCGGAGGAGAACAGGATGAAAGCGTCGAGGTTCAGCTCGGCTGTCAGCTCGTGCAGGACCAGCGCGGCGTCGACCTTCGACCGGAACACCGCGTCGACGCGCTCGGGGGTCAGCGAGGACACGACTCCGTCGTCACGTACGCCCGCCGCGTGCACTACGGCGCCCAGGTCGTCGATGCCTGCCAGGACCTCGGCCACCGCGGACCGGTCGGCGACATCGCAGGCCACGACCGACACCTCCGCGCCCGACGCGGCAAGGTCCGTGGTCAGCCCGGGTATGCCTGCCGCGTCCGCGCCGCGCCTGCCGAGCAGGACCAGCTTTCGGACGCCGTGCTCGCTGACGAGGTGCCGGGCGAGCAGGCCGCCGAGCAGCCCGGTCGCGCCCGTGATCAACACGGTGCGGTCGGCGTTCAGCTGCCCCGCCACACCGGGCAGGCGGGCGAGCCGGGCCGCGCGGATCTCTCCGTCCCGCACCGCCACCTGCGGCTCACCGGAGGCGAGGACGGCAGGCAGCACAGCGTCCACGTCCGTGCCCGGCTCGATGTCGATGAGGACGAACCGACCGGGGTTCTCCGACTGGGCTGAGCGAACCAGGCCCCACACGGCCGCGCCCGCCAGGTCGGTGATGTCCTCGCCGCGCACCGCGACCGCGCCATCGGTCACGATGACCACGGTGGACTCGTCGTCCGCGATCGGCTTCTGCAGCAGGGCCAGCGCCCGGTGGGCCGCGGCGTGGACCGACTCGGCATCGGTGCCCGGCGCGGAACGGAAGACCTCGAGGGCGACCGCGTCCGAGGACACCGGAGGGACCGGGACCCAGCCGAGATGGAACAAGGCGTCGTGGTGGGCGGGGCGGGCTCCCGCGGCGTCGGCCGCGGGCCGCAGTGCCAGTGTCTCGATGGTGGCGACCGGCGCGCCGGTCGCGTCGGACACCGCCACCCGCGCGACGCCCTCACGCAGTGGCGTCAGCCGTACCCGCAAGCTGCTCGCCCCGACCGCGTGCAGGGCCACGCGGGACCAGGCGAACGGCAGGGCAGCGGCATTGCCGACGACGTCGGTCAGCGCGACGGTGTGCAGGGCGGCGTCCAGCAGCGCCGGATGCAGGCCGAACCGGGCGGCCTGGTCGGCGGCGGCCGGAGGCAGCACGACCTCGGCGAGCACGTCGCCGCCGTCGCGCCAGGCCGCGGTCAGCCCCTGGAACACCGGGCCGTAGGCCAAGCCCGCGGCGGCGAGGTCGTCGTAGATGCCGTCGACCGGCAACGCGGTCGCGCCCGGCGGCGGCCACACCGTGTCTTCCGTGGCGGGGGCCGTCGCGCCGGTCGTGAGCACGCCGTCGGCGTGCTGGGTCCAGGGCAGGTCGTCGGGGGCGTCCTCGGCGCGGGAGTACACGGCGACCCGCCGCGCGCTGCCCTCCGGCTCGGCCACGACGACCTGTACGCGCACGGCCCCGCGCCGGGGCAGCTCGAGCGGCGCGGACAGCGTCAGTTCCTCGACCAGGTCACACCCGGCCTGGTCACCCGCGCGCAGCGCGAGTTCGACGAAGCCCGTGCCCGGAAAGAACACGTTGTCGCCCACTTGGTGGTCGGCGAGCCAGGGGTGCGTGGCGAGGGAGAGCCGCCCGGTCATGGCGATTCCCCCGCCCGGCGCCGACAGGACGGCGCCGAGAAGCGGGTGGCCTGCCGCCGCCAGTCCCGCCCCGGCCACGTCGGCGACGGCGCCGGGAACCGGCTCCAGCCAGTGGCGGTCGCGGCGGAACGGGTACGTCGGCAGATCCACCCGCCGGCCGGGGCGGAGGGCGACGAGTCGAGTCCAGTCGACGCGGGCACCCCGCACCCAAGCCTCGGCCAACGCCGCGGCGAAGCGATCCAACCCGCCTTCGCCACGGCGCAGCGATCCGATCGCCGCGCCCTGGGCGCCGAGGTCGGCGAAGGTTTCCTCAAGACCGACCCGGAGCCCCGGGTGCGGGCTCGACTCGACGAATACGCCGTACCCGTCGGCGACCAACGCGCGGGTGGCGTCCTCGAACAGCACGGTCTGACGGAGGTTGCGGTACCAGTAGTCGGCGTCCAGCGAGGCGGTGTCGATCGGCGCTCCCGCCACCGTCGAGTAAAACGCCACGGCCGCGGTGCGCGGCCGCACCGGGGCCAGCACATCGAGCAGGCGCTCGCGGATGCCCTCGACGAACATCGAGTGTGACGCGTAGTCCACCGGGATCACCCGGGCCCGCACGCCGTCGGCCTCCAACCGGTCGCGCAGCTCGTGCAGGGCGTCGACGTGCCCGCAGACCACGGCGGAACCGGGACCGTTGACCGCGGCCATCGACAGCCGGTCGGCGTAGGCCGCCAACCGCTCGCGAGTGTCCGAAGCAGACAGTGCGACGGACATCATCCCGCCGAGCCCGGCCAGTTCCTCGGCGATCACCTGGCTGCGCAGCGCGACGACGCGTGCGCCGTCGGACAGGGTGAGTGCGCCGGCGACACAGGCCGCGGCGATCTCGCCCTGCGAGTGGCCGACGACAGCCTCCGGCGCGACGCCGAAGTGCTCCCACAGCGCGGACAACGAGACCATGACCGCCCAGAGGGCGGGTTGCACGACGTCCACCCGGTCGTAGCCGGGGGCCCCGTCGAGCCCGCGGATGACGTCGATCAGGTCCCAGTCGACGAACTCGCGCAGCGCGTCCGCGCACTCGGCCATGCGGCGGGCGAAGGTGGGCGCGGTGTCCAGCAGGTCCACCGCCATGCCCGCCCACTGCGAGCCCTGGCCGGGAAAGACGAACGCGACGCGGTTCGCGTTCGGGCGATGCACCGAGCCGCGCACGACGCTCGGGGCGACCGCGTCCGCGGCCAAGGCGTCGAGCCCGGCGCGCAGGTCGGCGGTGGTGGCGCCGAGCACGACGGCGCGGTGGTCAAGGCCCGCCCGGGTGGTGGCCAGCGCGTGGGCGACGTCGGTGGGGTCGGCGTCGACGGTCGCCAACGCACTTGCCTGCGCCCGCAGGCCGTCGGCGTCGCGGCCGGACAGCGGCCACGGCACTACCGGAGTCGCGACCGGGTCCGGGTCCGAGTCGGCGGGCACGTCCACCGCGAGCTGTGCCTGTTCGATGATCACATGCGCATTGGTGCCGCTGACGCCGAAGGAGGACACGCCCGCGCGGCGCGGCCGATCGGCCTCCCACAGACGGGACTCGGTCAGCAGCCGCACCGCGCCTGCCGTCCAGTCCACATGCGACGATGGCTCGGTGACATGCAGGGTGGGCGGCATGACCCCGGCGCGCAGGGCCATCACGGTCTTGATGACCGCGCCAACGCCCGCCGCGGCTTGGGTGTGGCCGATGTTGGACTTGAGCGAACCCAGCCACAGCGGCTGGTCGGCGGCGCGCCCCTGACCGTAGGTGGCAAGCAGTGCCTGTGCCTCGATCGGGTCGCCCAGGGTGGTGCCGGTGCCGTGTGCTTCGACCAAGTCGACGTCGCCGGCCTCAAGACCCGCGTTGGCCAGCGCATGGCGAATCACCCGCTGCTGGGACGGCCCGTTCGGCGCGGTGAGCCCGTTGGACGCGCCGTCGGAGTTGACCGCCGAGCCGCGCAGCACGGCCAGCACCTGGTGGCCGTTGCGCTCGGCCTCGGAGAGCCGCTCCAGCACCAGCAGACCGGCGCCTTCGCCCCAGCCGGTGCCGTCGGCGGTGTCGGAAAACGCTTTGCAGCGCCCGTCCCGGGCCAGCGCGCTCTGCTTGGAGAAAGCGACGAAGACCCCGGGTGTGCTGATCACCGTCGCACCGCCGGCCAGCGCCAGGGTGCACTCCCGCTGGCGCAGCGCCTGCGCCGCCAGGTGCAAGGAGACAAGCGACGATGAGCAGGCGGTGTCGACGGTGACCGACGGGCCCTCGAGGCCGAGGGTGTAGGAGATCCGTCCAGAAAGGACGGCGGCGGCGGTCGCGGTCGCGCCGTAGGCCGCCGTGCCCTCCGGGTCACGCTCGTGCAGGTACTCGTAGTCCTGCGCGCCCGTGCCGACGAACACGCCGACGCGCTCGCCGCGCAGCGCGTCCGGCGGGATGGCGGCTCGCTCGCATGCCTCCCACGCCAACTCCAGCAGCATCCGCTGCTGCGGGTCCATGGCCACGGCTTCGCGCGGGGAGATGCCGAAGAAGCCGGCGTCGAAGCTGCCCGCGTCGGCGAGGAACCCGCCTTCGCGCACATAGCTCGATCGCGACGGGTCGTCGGAGAACAGCGCGTCGAGGTCCCAGCCGCGGTCGTCCGGGAAGGAGCCGATGGCGTCGCCGCCCTCGGCCACCAGCCGCCACAGGTCCTCCGGCGAGCGGACGCCGCCGGGGTAGCGGCAGCTCATCCCGACGATCGCGATCGGCTCCCTTTCGGCGCCCTCGGCCGCGCGCAGCCGCGCGCGAGCCTGGTGCAGTTCCGCGCTGACCTTTTTCAGGTAGTCGAGCAGCTTCGCGTCTGTCGCCATGGTCATCACCCAATCGCGGGAAGTGGGGCGTCAGCGGATTCCGGCGGTTTCCAGGACTAGGCGCATCCGGTGCTCGGCGAGGTCCGCGTCGGGGAACAGGCCCAGGCCGTCGGCCAGGCGGTACGCCTTCGCCAGGTGCGGCACCGATCGGGCGGACTGCTCGCCCCAGATCATCCGGAAGTGTTCCTGGTGCCCGGAAAGCCAGGCAAGGAAGACGAAATCGGTCTTGAAGAAGCGCATCGACAGCGCGTCGCCTTCGAACAGGTGCTGGGCCAGCGGCAGCGTCGACTTCAGCTCGGCGCGGTAGGTCTCGGTGTCCCCGGCGTCCAGCGCGCGGAATCCCCCGGCGATCACCGGGGCCAGCGGCCCGAACACCGATGCCAGCGCGTCGGAGTGGCCCTGCTCGTCGCCCTCGATCAGCTCGGGGAAGTCGGTGATGTCGCCGTTGTAGACGTGTACACCCTCGGGCATCACCCGGCGCAGCTGGATCTCCCGCTCACGCGAGACCGGCCAGACTTTGACCCCGTCCACCTTGTCCACATTGGACTTCACAACGGCGGCGAAGGCGTCGAGCGCGGCGTCCCAGTCGGTGTGGCCCCAGTAGCCGGTAAGGCGGGGGTCGGACTCGGGCAGGACCCAGTGCAGGATCACCGGCGTCGTGGCCTGGGCCAAGAGATGCCGGTAAACGGCGGCGTAGTCGTCGGGACTCGCCGCGGTCTGGGCCAGCTGCGGACTCGCCATGATGATCGTCTGCGCGCCAACGCCCTCGACGAACTCGATCTGCTCCTCGTAGGCGGCGGTGATGTCGGCGATGCTGTGTGGGCGCATGGGGTCCAGCTGATCGGTCCATACCCCACCCGCGATCCGGCCCCCCACCGCGTGGGCCTCCTGGGCGCTGCGGCGGATCAGCTCGGCCGACGCGCTCCAGTCCAGCCCCATCGCGCGGTTCTGTGTGTCCAACGCCTCGGCGACGGCGAACCCTTGCGCCCACAGGTGACCGCGGAACGCGATCGTGGCGTCCCAGTCGATCGCGGGCGGGCGGAATGGCTCGAAACCGAGCAGCAGCGTGGTGTTCGCTGCCATCGGATCGGCCACGACATGTGCGGTGGAGAACACCACGCGGCTGGTGAACGGCGCGTTGCTCGGGGTGAACCCACGCGGGACGGTGGACGGCTCGTACGGCGCCAGTGTGCCGTCCGGCTCCGGAAGTTCGATCACGACATCAGCTCCAGGGCTCGGGTTCGCCGGACTCGGCGGACGACGGCGCAAAGGGGGGCTTCGCCATTGAAGGGCCGCGGCGACCGAGCCACCACGGCTACCGGCCCCTAAGCCGTCGGGACGGCCCCTACTGGCGGCCGGCAACCCGAGCCGAAGCTGCGTGCTTTTACGAAACAGGCCTCGTCCGGTAAAGTATTCATACGTACAATTCATACGAACGAGTGAATAGCGAGGTTCGATCGATGGCCTTAGCCGACCGGCGCCCCGCCCCGCACCAAGCGCTCGACCCCGCCGACCAGCTCCCCACCGGGAGGCCGTGGTGCTTCACCAGGGCCGCCGACCCGGTCGAACTGCGGCTGACCCCGTTCGAGCAGCGGATCGCGACCCTCGCCGCCCGAGGCCACACGGCCGACGCCATCGGCGCCCGGGCACGCGCCACCGGCGCCGAGATCACCTCGGACCTGGTGGACATCCTGCGTAAGCTCCACGACCTCCCGTGCGACCAGCCACCGGTCGAACTGGCGGTCAAGCGCGTATATCTGCCATAGGACGCGCCTGGTGAACTCATGGTGGGCGGGATCAGCAGAAGGGACGGCATCCGTGCTGACCCACCAGACTCCTCATCCGGGCAGGCCGACCCGGCGGGCCGCGATATCCCACAGCCTGCCGGCCACGTCGGCATCCTCGGCGCTGCGGCCCGCGTCGGTGCGCCGGGAGTCGGCGTAGTAGTCGCCGCGCAGCGGGGACTGGGTCTCGGCGAGGTGGATCATCGTCTTCGCCCCCTCCTCCGCCGTGCTGACGAAGAACTCCACCACGTGCCGCATCGGAGGCATGGCGAGGACGCGCTGCATCGGCAGCTCCCGGGCCAGTCCGGCGACGTACACCCCCGGGTGGAAGTCGGCGATCGGCAGCTCCGGGTAACGCCGGGCGAACTCCCGGGTCAGCAGCGCGAGCGCCAGCTTGCTCAGCGAGTATGCCTCGTACGGCTCGTACTCGCCCGACACGTCGAGGTCGTCGAGGTCGATCTGCTTGCGGTCCTCGACCGTCTGGGATGAGGTGTTGATGACCCTCCCACCACTGGCGAGCACCCGGTCGAGCAGCAGCCGGGTCAGCAGGTACGGTGCCAGCGCGTTGACCTGGAACGACTTCTCGTTTCCGTCTTCGGTCATGATCCGCCGGGGCCAGATCCCCGCCGCGTTGTTCACCAGGACGTCGATCTTTGGACATCGGTCGAGCAGCGTCGCGGCGAGGCCGCGGACCTCGGCGAGATGGGCGAAGTCCGCCGTCAGGGGCTCGACGCCCAGGTCGACGGCCACGGCCTGGGCCTTGCGCGGTGACCGGCCGATCGGGACGACGACGGCGCCACGGCGCGCGAACTCGCGCGCCGCGGTCTCGCCGAGCCCGGAACTGGCACCGGTCACCACGATGGTCTTCCCCGACAGGCTCATCAAGCTCTCCCCAACTCCCAAGATGGATCTGTACGGAAGTACTATACGCGCGTACCTGACATATGTATAGTTTTGTCATGCCTCCTACTGCAGCCAAGGCGGGGTGCAAGGCGTGGATCGGGCTTGCGGTCCTGATCCTGCCCGTACTCCTCGTCTCCATGGACATCACGGTTCTGTACTTCGCCCTTCCGTCCATCAATGCCGACCTTCATCCGACCAGCACCCAGCAACTGTGGATGATCGACATCTACGGCTTCATCCTCGCCGCGCTGCTCATCACCATGGGAGGTATCGGCGATCGGATCGGCAGGCGCCGCCTGCTGATCATCGGCACCATCCTCTTCGGCGCCGCGTCCGTGCTGGCCGCATTCTCCGGAAGTCCGGAGACCCTGATCATCGCTCGTGCGCTGCAGGGCGTCGGCGGTGCGACGCTGATGCCGTCGACCCTCGGCCTGATCCGCAGCATGTTCAACGACGCCAAGCAGCGCCGCACCGCCATCGCGGTGTGGACGATCGGCATGGGCGCCGGCTCCGCGCTGGGGCCGGTGTTCTCCGGTCTGCTGCTCAACTGGTTCTGGTGGGGCTCGATCTTCCTGGTCAACCTGCCGTTCGTGATTCTGTTGCTGCTGCTCGCGCCTGCGTTCGTGCCGGAGTACCGGGCGGAGGGGGCGCGGCTGAACTTCGTCTCGGCCCTGCTCTCGCTGACCGCCGTGCTGCCGATCGTCTGGGGCTGCAAGGAACTGGCCGTGCACGGAGCCTCACTCGGTTCCATCGCGGCTATCGCGGTCGGTCTCGTGCTGGGGGCGATGTTCCTGCGACGCCAGGTCACCCACCCCGATCCGATGATCGACCTGAATCTGTTCCGCACCCGCGGCTTCGGCCCAGCGATCAGCATGAACCTGGTCGTGTACTTCACGATGGTCGGTTTCGGCATCTACATGACGCAGTACCTCATGGAGGTGCTGCGGATGAGCCCGCTGGAAGCCGCACTGTGGACGATGGCCAGTCCGATCGGCATCACCATCACCGGGCCACTGGTGGCGTACATGGTCGGTCGGATGCGACCCGCCTACGTCATCGCGATCGGTTTCGCGATCGCGGCGAGCGGGTGTTTCATGATGACGCGGCTGACGCTGGAGAAGGACCTGCCACTGATCGTCGCGGCCGCGGTCTGTATGGGCTGCGGTGTGGTGATGGCCAGCACCGTGGTCACAGACTGGATCGTGGGCACCGCGCCGGCGGCGCAGTCCGGTCGGATCTCGGCGCTGCTGCAGACCGCGCAGGAACTCGGGGCCGCGCTCGGCATCGCCGTGTTGGGCACCATCGGCGCCGCGGTGTTCGGCCGCACGTTGGCCGCGTCTATCCCTTCCGGACTCCCGCAAGGGACCGTCGACGCGGCTCAGCAGACGCTGGGTGGCGCGCTGAACTCCGCCGTCACGCTCCCTGAGCCGGAGCGCGGCGAGTTGGTGCGGGCGGCGCAGGAGGCGTTCGTGGCCTCGCTGAGCCCAGCGTTGTTCACCGCGGCGGGCGTGCTGATCGCCGCGGCGATCTTCGCGCTGGTCCGGCTGCACCACATCACCGACGTCCCGACCGATGCGGACGCCGACGACGAGGTCGAGCCTCCCGCCGAGACCGGGCCGGCCGCGGCGGCCGCGCAGAACGTCGCCGGCGGAACTTCCGCGCCCACCCATTGAGCCCGGAAAAAGGGGAACACGGTCAGTCGACAGCCGTGTTCCCCTTTTTTGTGACCGACCCGGAGGCACTTCCGGAAAACACGAACGGCCTGGCCGGATCTCCGGCCAGGCCGTTCGTGTTTTCGGCTTCTTTCAGGACTGGCTGTCGTGCTCCTCTTTCAGAAAACGCGCCAGGCTCGCCAGGCCGGTGCGAATCTCATCCTCGTTCACCGCACTGATCGAGATACGGATCTGATTGCGCGGGACGCCGTCGCCGTAGAAATGGTGCATCGGCGTCCACAGCACGTCGTGGTCGCGGCCGCAGCGGGCCAGCATCTCGTCGGTGACGGCGAACGGCACGGTCAAGATCACGAAGAACCCGCCCCTTGGCACATTCCAGGTGACCTCCGGGGTCGAGCCGTCCGGGAACAGCTCGGTCAGCGTCTTCAGCGCGACCTCCAGGTTGCCCAGGTAGATGCGAGTCTCGCGGACGTTGGCCGCGCGCAGGCTGAAGTCGTTCTCGATCAGCTTGCCGCCGATGACGGCCTGCGCGATCGGCGAGGTGTTGACCGTGAGCATGCTCTTGATCCGGGCCAGCTGGTCCGACAGCGTCTCCGCGCCCTGCTTGCCGCCGGTGACGACCTGGTCGGCGATCACGTAGCCGACGCGGGCGGCCGGGATACCGGACTTGGCGAACGAGCTGCAGTAGACGACGCGGCGGTTGGTGTCCATCGCCTTGAGGGTGCGCGGCTGTTCCGGGTCGTCGGTGAGCAGACCGTACGGGTTGTCCTCGATGATGAGGAAGTCGTGCTCGTCGGCCAGGGCGAGCAACTTCTCCCGGACCGGCGCCGGGATGGTGGTGCCGGTCGGGTTGGCGAAGTCGGGCACCAGATACAGCGCGCGCGGCCGCAGGCCGTCGGCCTTGGCCTTGGTCACGACCGCGACCAGGTCGTCGACATCGACGCCGTCGGCGGAGTCCTTGACCGCCAGGACCGGCATGTCCGCCAGCTCCGCGGCCCCGGAGACGCCGAAGTAGCAAGGGAAGACGGCGAGCAGCGCGTCCTTCTCGGTGCGGCGCAGCGCGCGGACGGTGAGGTAGAGGGCCTCCTGGCAGCCGACTGTCACCACTATGGTCTCGGGATCGACAGTGATCTTTTCGTCGATCTCGAGGTGCTTGGCGATGAGGTCGTGGATGACGCCCTTGGTCCGGCCGTACTGCAGCAGGGTGCGATTGACCCAATACTCGTTGCCCTTGAACACGGCGCGCAGGTGCTCGCGGAACGTCTCGATGTAGCGGGGCAGCACGGCGGGGTCGAAGAAGCCCTCGTGCGGACGGCCCGCGGCCAGCGAGATGGAGTGCAGGTACCGGTAGGAGACTTCGTTGAGCAGGTTCATCGACTCGGTGAACGGGGTGTCCAGCGAACCGTGCAATTCGTGGAGCGCCAGTTCCACGGCTTTCTGATCGGTCGTCATAACTGCCTTCCGTCAGGGATGTCGGGCACACCTGGCCACGTCGTGAAAACAATGGCCGAACGGACGCGGTAAATCCGACCGCACACCGTCATGAACGAAACGGACCGGCCCGTTTCCAAAAACTGCGGCCAGCCTAATGACGGCCTTCCGTCCCGGTCAACGCGCATACCGGCGGAAGCACCCCAGAGCGCGCGCTTGCTCACCCCTAATCGGCCGGCCGTACCCCTACATTCGAAACCGGACCCGCCAGAGTGCTGCGCGCACAGGTCCTCGGATGAAATCATTTGCTGAACACCCGCGGCCGCCCAAGCCGGTCTGCCACCTCGACATCGACACGGTAACGGGTGCCATGCCCGTCTGACGTGCGTATAGGACATGAGGTAGGTTGAGCCGATGGGACATCGCGAGGATCTCCTGGCAGGCGCCAAGCGCTGCCTCATCGAGAAGGGGTACGCCCGTACCACCGCCCGCGACATCGTGGCGGCGTCCGGAGCCAACCTGGCCTCCATCGGCTACCACTTCGGCTCCAAAGAGGCGCTGCTCAACGAGGCGCTGATCCAGTCGAACAGCGAGTGGGGCGAGGCCCTTGACCAGGCGATGGCCGCCGGGGTGAACATCGACGGCGGCGCGGCGTCCCTGGAGCACTTCGAGGCCGTGTGGACCAGGATCGTGGAGCTGTTCGCCACGCACCGGCAAATGTGGGCCGCCAATTTCGAGACCTTCGCCCAGATCCAGCACGTTCCCGAGGTCCGCGCCGTCCTCGCAAGCGGTCTCGACGAAGCCCGCCTCGGCATGGCCGACACGTTCCTCGACCGGCGCCCGGAAAACGACGACGTCACCGTCCGCGCCGTCGGCTCGTTCTACCAGGCCCTGCTGACCGGCGTGATGGCCCAGTGGCTCATCGACCCGGAGAACGCGCCGACGGGCAAGGACCTGGCCATCGCGGCGCGCACGATCGTCGGCGGGATCACGACGGCGGCACTGCACCGCTGATCTTGCCGCACATACGTACGTATTGCTAACGACCCAGGACCCTAGGCCGTGTCCTGCATGCTCTCTTGCGCGGTGACCGTGTGGATATAGGGACACTCAACGTCCCTATATCCACACACCGCTCCCGCGACACCAAAGGTCCCCCGCTCCCTTTCCGCAGTTCAGCACGCCAGGCGAAACTCACAGGACACGGCCTAGGGGCCGCTAGGGGAAGTGGCGTCTCTCGGACCGGTCTAGCGTCGAAGCCGCACCGCATCGCCCGCGCCGACAAGGAGCGCAATGACCCGGCCATTCAAGCTAGTGAACACACTGCACCCGCGACTGCTCGTCGACGACTTCGCCGCCGTGTTCCGCTTCTACGACACTGTGCTGCCCCAGGTGATCGGCGCCAAGCTTGCCGAGGGCTCGGCGGAGGGCCCATACGCCCGCTGGGACACCGATCTGGACAGGCAGCCCGCTATCGCCGTCCTCGACCGCGCCGCAATGACCGGTATGCTCGCGGAGACCACGGGATCCACCGGCGACCAATCCATCATCGTCCTCCGACTGGCCGACGTGGACATCGCGCAGAACGTCTTCACCGCCGCAGGCGCCACGATCGTGAGCGCGGCGGCCGCCCGCCCGGAGTGGGGCTCTGACGTCCGGATCGCGTACCTGCGGGATCCGGCGGGGACCCTGGTGGAGCTACAGGCCTCTCCGGACTGAGTGACCTATTCCCAGGGGGCGCCCAAAAGCCGATTTGTGACGGCAAACGCCGGATGCCCTCGCGACGGCGCTGCGCGTCAAAGTGGATGGCCTGCTGAAGCAGTCGGGCGTTTGGGCGGCATCGGGTTGATCGACCTCGGTCGGACACTGAAGAGCCCTGACGACAGAAACCTTGGAGAGCCCGGTGTTCGGCGAGCGGTCTGAGGAAACGGATCAAGAGCAATCTCGATACCGGGCCTCAGACCGACTCGTCCGTGCCGATCGGGTTCGCGTCGACCGGTGCGAAGGCCGGCGAACATCAGGCCCCGTCCGGATAACTTCCACAACGACCCCACGCTGACCGGCCGGGCCAGACCATCATCGGGATGAGAACTACTTCGGTGGCGAGTCCGAGGCGTTACTGGCCGATGCCGGTTCTTCGATGATCACATGGGCGTTCGTCCCACTGATCCCGAACGACGACACCGCGGCTCGTCGCGGCCGCTCCTTCCGCGGCCACGGACAAGGCTCGGTGAGCAGTGAGACGGCACCGGATTCCCAGTCCACCTGGGGCGTCGGCTGATCAACGTGCAGCGTCTTCGGCAACTTTCCGTGTCGCATCGCCATGATCATCTTGATGACCCCGGCGACACCAGCGGCTGCCTGCGTGTGACCCAGGTTCGACTTGATGGATCCCACCATGAGCGGATCGGCCCGCCGATCCCGCCCGTACGTGGCCAACAACGCTTGCGCCTCGATCGGATCGCCAAGGCGGGTGCCGGTGCCGTGGGCTTCGACGGCGTCGACGTCGGCGCCGGTCAGGCCGGCATCGGACAATGCTTGGCGGATGACACGCTGCTGGGAAGGGCCGTTCGGTGCCGTCATACCGCTGGACGCGCCATCCTGGTTCGTGGCCGACGAGCGCACCAGTGCCAGCACCCGCCTGCCATTACGGACAGCGTCGGAAAGCCGTTCCAGCAGGAGAATCCCGCACCCCTCTCCCCAGCCGGTCCCATCCGCGGCAGCCGCGAAGGACTTGCACCGCCCGTCTGGAGCCAGGCCACGCTGTTTGCTGAAGTACTGGAACGTCTCCGGCGTGGCCATGACGGTCACCCCGCCCGCCAGCGCCAGCGGACACTCACCCGACCGCAGCGCCTGCACCGCCAGGTGCAGTGCCACCAGTGACGAGGAACAAGCGGTATCCACCGACACCGCGGGCCCTTCCAGCCCGAACGTGAACGCGACCCGCCCGCTGACCAAGCTGCCGCCGCCATCGGCGCCGGTGTAGTCGTGGTACATCACACCGGTGAAGACCCCGACCCGACTCCCCTGCAGCCCCAACGGATCGATCCGGGCACTCTCGAACGTCTGCCAGGCTGTCTCCAACAACACCCGCTGCTGCGGATCCATCTCCCGCGCTTCGCGCGGCGAGATGCCGAACAGCTCGTTGTCGAAGTCGGCGGCGTCGTGCAGGAACGCTCCTTCCCGAGTGATGATCTTGCCCGGCTTGCCCGGCTCCGGGTCATAGAGCGTCCCGATATCCCAACCGCGGTCGGTGGGGAACTCGGTCACCGCGTCACGGCCGTCAGCGACGAGCTGCCACAGGTCCTCTGGCGACTCGACACCGCCAGGGAAACGGCAGGCCATCCCGACCACTGCGATGGGCTCGGTCAGCCGGGTCGTCTGCTCGCGCAGCCGTTCGTTGTCCGCGACGGACTTGCGCAGCGCCTCGACGATCTGGTCGACAGACGCGTCCATGTGCTTGCCTCCCAGACCAGTCATCGAATCGGTGGTGCGAGGGCGGGCACGGCGGACCACTCCTCGTCGTCAAGGCACTCGCTCAGCGCCGCGATGATCTCGTCCACGGTCACTCCGTCGCCGCGAGCGCCGCGCGGACCAGGTCGTCGATGCTGCCTTCGGCAGGCTGCGGCGACGCGGGGCCGGCGAGGCCGAGCAGGGCGTCGAGCAGGCCCGCCGCCCGCAGCCGCTCCAGCGGAATCTCCCGCAGCACAGCGCGGATCTCGGTCTCGCCCATGGGGTCGTCCTCGGCCGCTTCCGGCAGTTCGTCGGCTAGTTCGTCGAGCAGGTACCGAGCCAGAGCGGCGGCGGTCGGGTAGTCGAACATGAGCGTGGCGGGCAGGCGAAGACCGGTGGTCTCGGCGAGCCGGTTGCGCAGTTCGATGGCTGCCAGCGAGTCCAAACCCAGCTCCGTGAAGCCACGATCGTGGTCGATCGGGCCGGACTGGTGCCGGACGCCCGCGACGTGGGCGCACACCACGTCCAGTACCTCCCGCCCCCGCTGATCCGCCGACAGCGGGGCCAGGCGGTCCAGCAAGCCGACCTCGTCGCGCGCCACCGCGACGGTCGCGGCCGCCCGCTCGATCCGGGCCGACCCGCCCGCGACGAGCTCAGACAGCAGGACCGGCGCATCCGACGCCGCGACGGCAGGGAGGTTCAGGCGCATCGGCACCAGCACGGGCGCGTCCAGCGCCATGGCGGCGTCGAAGAGCCGCAGGCCATCGTCGGGCTCGATCTCGGGCGTGCCGCGCCGCCGCTGCCGGTCGACGACCGACCCGTCCAGCCTCGAACCCATGCCCTCGCCCGCCCAAAGGTGCCAGGCCAGCGAATGCGCGGGCAGCCCGGCCGCCCGGCGGTGGCGGGCGAGCGCGTCGAGGAAGACATTCGCCGCGGCGTAGCCTGCCTGGCCCGCGTTGTCGAGGATGCCGGTGGTGGACGAGAACAGCACAAACGCGGTCAGCGCCATACCGTCGGTCAGCTCGTGCAACCGCCAGGCCGCGTCCACCTTCGGCCGCAACACGGTGTCGAGCCGCTCTGGTGTCAACGAGTCGAGCACGCCGTCATCGACAACGCCCGCGGCGTGCACGATGGCGCGCGGGGGATGACAGGCGACCAGGCGGTCCAGCGCCGCCGGGTCGGTCACGTCGCAGGCCACGACGACGACATTCGCGCCCGCCTCGGTCAGTTCGGCGCGCAGGTCGGCCGCGCCGGACGCGTCCGGTCCGCGCCTGCTGGTCAGGACGAGTCGGCGCACGCCGTGCTCGGCGACCAGGTGCCGGGCGACAAGCGCGCCAAGACCGCCGGTGCCGCCGGTGACGAGCACTGTGCCGTCCGGATCCCAGCTGACGTCCTGTACGGACGCTTCGGCGGCGGCCAGCCTTGGCACGGAGGCGACGCCCGTGCGCAGCGCGATCTCCGGCTCGCCGCAGGCCACGGCTCGGCCGATCAGCGCGTCGGACTCCGGGGTCCCATCGGTGTCGACGAGCACGATCCGTCCGGGCCGTTCGGCTTGAGCGGCGCGGACCAGGCCCCACACCGGGGCCTGCACCAGGTCGACCCGTTCGTCGGTTACCACGACCGCGTTGTGGGTCAGTACGACCAGGGTCTCGGCCGGGTCGGTCGCCAGCCAGTCGCGAACCGCGTCAAGGGTGTCGGCGACGACCGCGCGGGCCGCCGACGGGATTTCGCCGTCGGACGCGACCACCTGGTGTACCTCGTGGCCGGTCGCGTCGGCCGGGAGCTCGACCGGTCGCCACGCCACCTCGTACAGCGAGTCGGCGCGAGTAGCGAGCTGCCCGGCGGTCACCGGGCGGGACACCAGGCTCGCGACGGTGGCGACCGGCTTGCCCGCCGCGTCCGCGACGTGCAGGGCGGTCGTCTCGCTGCCGCGCAGCCTGCGCAGCCGCACCCGCAGCCGGGTCGCGCCGATCGCGTGCAGGGTGACGCCGTGCCAGGAGAACGGCAGGATGGTGTCGCCGCCATCGCCCGCGAGCAGGTCGACGTGGCTGGCGGCGTCGAGCAGCGCCGGGTGCAGGCCGTAGCCATCGGGGTCGGTGGTCTCGGGCAGCTCGACCTCGGCGTAGAGGTCGTCGCCGGACCGCCAGGCCGCACGCAGGCACTGGAAAGCCGGGCCGTAGGCGTAGCCGCGACCAAGCAGTCTGCCGTACGGGTCGTCCAGGGGCAGCGGGTCAGCGCCCGCGGGCGGCCACGCGGTCAGCTCATCCCCTTCGATCGCGACGGCGGTCAGGAGCCCGGTCCCGTGCCGGGTCCACTCCCCCGCCGCGTTCTCCGGGCGCGAGTACAGCCGGACCGCCCGCGCGCCGTCGCCACCCACGGCGTCGACCACGATCCGCAGCGCGAGCGCACCCTCCGCGGGCAGCACCATAGGCGCTTCGAGCACGAGTTCGTCGAGCGTGCCGAGGCCGACCTCGTCCCCAGCCCGGGTGGCCAGGTCCACCAGGGCGGCGCCGGGTAGCAGCACGCTGCCGAGAACCGTGTGGTCGGCGACCCACGGGTGGGCGCCGGTGGAGACGCGGCCGGTGAGCACCACCGCCCCGGACTCGGGCAGTTCGACGGTGGCGGTCAGCAGCGGGTGACCGGTGCCCGTGGTGTCGGCGGGCGCGGGCCGCAGCCAGAACGGCCGCCGCTCGAAGGCATATGTCGGCAGGTCGATCCGCCGTGCACCGCGACCGGCGAACACCGAGGACCAGTCGATCTCGGCGCCGGACACGTGCAGCCTGCCCAGCGCGGCCATCAGGGCCGCGGTCTCGGGCACGTCGGCACGCTGTGCCGCGACGAACGTCGCCGACAGCGTCTCCGCGCCCATCGGGGCGAGGACGGCGTCGGGTCCGAGTTCAAGACCGGTGGTGACGCCAGAGGTGTCCAGAGTGGACAGTGCGAGGGCGAAGCGGACCGGCTCGCGCACCTGGCGCGCCCAGTACGCCGGGTCGCCCCACTCGGTGAGCAGCGCACCGGTCACCGTCGACACGATCGGAATCCGGGGCCGCTCGGCGGCAGCACCGGCGACCACCGCCTCGAACTCGGCCAGCATCGGCTCCATGAGCGGCGAGTGGAACGCGTGCGACACCGCGAGCCGCTTGACCTTGCGGCCCCCGGCCCGGAACTGCGCCTCGATCTCGAGGATCGCGCCCTCGGCCCCGGACAGCACGACCGCGGTCGGACCGTTCACGGCCGCCAGCCCGACACGCTCGGTGCACAGCCCGAGGACCTCGTCCTCGGTGCCCGCGACGGCCAGCATCGCACCGCCCGGCGGCAGCGCCTGCATGAGACCGCCGCGCGCGGCCACGATCCTGGCCGCGTCCGGCAGCGACCACACGCCCGCGACGTGCGCGGCGGCCAGTTCGCCGATCGAGTGCCCGACGAGGAAGTCCGGGAGCACGCCCCAGGACTCCATCAAGCCGAACAGGGCGACCTCCACGGCGAAGAGCGCGGGCTGCGCGAACTCCGTGCGGTTGAGCAGATCCTGGTCCTCGCCCCACACGACCTCGCGCAGCGGACGCGGCAGGTGCCGGTCCAGCTCGTCGGCGGCCGCGTCGAACGCGTCAGCGAACACCGGGAACACCGCATGCAGCTCACGACCCATTCCGATCCGCTGCGAGCCCTGTCCGGTGAACAGAACCGCGCTCAGCCCGGTGGACCGGCCGGTTCCGGTGCTGACGCCGGAAGCGGACTCACCGGCGGCAAGAGCGTCCAAAGCAGACAGTGCGGACGCACGGTCGGCGGCGACGATCACCGCCCGGTGCTCCAGCGCGGCACGCGACGTGGCCATCGAGTACGCGGTGTCGATCAGATCCGATCCACGCAGGTGCGCGGCGAGCCGGGCCGCCTGCTCGGGCAGGGCATCGGCGGTGCGCGCGGACACGGTCAGCGGCACGACCGGCAGTGACTCGCCTGCCTCGGAGACCGTCGCCGGCTCCGGCGCCTGCTCCAGGATGATGTGCGCGTTGGTGCCGCTGAGTCCGAAGGACGACACTGCCGCGCGGCGCGGGCGCTCGACGCTCGGCCAGTCCCGCGACTCGGTGAGCAGCCGGACCGCGCCGCTGTCCCAGTCGACGGCCGCGGACGGCTCGTCCACGTGCAGCGTCTTGGGCAGCACGCCGTGGCGCAGTGCCATCACCATCTTGATGACGCCGCTGACACCCGCGGCGGCCTGCGCGTGGCCAAGGTTCGACTTGATGGAGCCCAACCACAGCGGTTCCGCGCGGTCCTGCCCGTACGTGGCAAGCAGTGCCTGCGCCTCGATCGGGTCGCCGAGGCGGGTGCCGGTCCCATGGCCCTCGACTGCGTCCACATCGGACGGAGAGAGTCCGGCGGCGGCCAGCGCCTGTGCGATGACGCGCTGCTGCGACGGCCCGTTCGGCGCGGTGAGCCCGTTGGACGCGCCGTCCTGGTTGATCGCCGAGGACCGTACGGTGGCCAGCACGGTGTGGCCGTGCTCGCGGGCAACGGACAGCCGCTCGACCAGCAGCAGCCCGATGCCCTCCGACCAGCCGGTGCCGTCGGCGGCGGAGGCGAATGCCTTGCACCGGCCGTCGGCGGCGAGCCCGCGCTGCTGGCTGAAGTCGACGAAGATGTCCGGGGTGGGCATTACCGTGACGCCGCCCGCGATCGCCATGCCGACCTCGCCGGACCGCACCGCCTGGCAGGCCATATGCAATGCGACCAGCGACGACGAGCACGCGGTGTCGACGGTGACGGCCGGGCCCTCCAGTCCGAGCGCATAAGCGACGCGACCGGAGGCGATGCTGCCCGCGCTGCCGTTGCCGAGATAGGCGGCCAGGTCGTCGGGCACACGGCCTGCCTGCGCACCGTACTCGTGGTACATCAAGCCGACATAGACGCCGGTCCGGCTGCCGCGCACCGAGAGCGGGTCGATGCCCGCGCGCTCGAAGACCTCCCACGCACCCTGCAGCAGCAGCCGCTGCTGCGGGTCCATGGCCAGCGCCTCACGCGGCATGATCCCGAAGAACTCCGGGTCGAACTCGGCGGCGTCGTGGAGGAATCCGCCGCGCCGAGCATAGGTCTTGCCTGGGGTGCCGGGTTCCGGGTGGTAGATCGCGGCCGGGTCCCAGCCGCGGCCCGCGGGGAAGTCCCCGGTGGCGTCGACGCCATCGGCCACGAGCCGCCAGAGGTCCTCGGGCGAGCCGACCCCGCCGGGGAACCGGCAGCTGATGCCGACGATGACGACCGGGTCGTCGTCCGCGGCGGTCACGGCTTTGGCGGTCACCGCTGCGGGCTTGACCGGCTGGATGCTCCCCGCCACCAGTTCTGCGACCTCGCGCGAGGTCGGGTGGTCGAACACGAGGGTGGCGGGCAGCCGCAATCCGGTCGCGCCGTTCAGGGCGTTGCGCAGTTCGACCGCGGCGAGTGAGTCGAAGCCGAGCGCGGAGAACGCCTTGTCCGGCTCGACCGCGTCCGGCCCACCGTGGCCGAGGACGACCGCCACATGCGTGCGGACGAGGTCGAGCAGCATCCGGTCCCGCTCGGCGGGGGTGAGCCCGGCGACGCGCGCGGCGAGCCCGCCGGGGGCGGCGTCCTCGGTCGCGGCGCGGCGTACCGGCCTGGGGACGAACGCCCGCAGCAGGGCGGGGATCTCATCGGCCCGCGCCCGCAGGGCGGCCGGGTCGACCGGCAGTGGCACGGCCACCGGGTCATCACCGGCGACGGCGGCGTCGAACAGGGCCAGCCCGAGCTCTGCGGACATCGCCGGGGTGCCGAGGCGGCGCATGCGGTCTCGGTCTGCATCGGTGATCGCGCCGAGGCCGGTGTCGACGTCCCACATGCCGAAGGCCAGCGCGGTCGCGGGCAGTCCCTCGGCGCGGCGGCGCTCGGCCAGCGCGTCCAGGAAGAGGTTGGCGGCGGCGTAGTTGGCCTGCCCGGCAGCCAGCACCATGCCGCCCGCCGACGAGAACAGCACGAACGCGGCCAGGTCGAGGTCGCGGGTCAGCTGGTGCAGGTGCCAGGCCGCGTCCGCCTTGGGCGCGAGGACGGTGTCCATCCGCTCGGCCGTCACCTCGGCGACGAGGGCGTTGTCCGCGACCCCCGCCGCGTGCACAACGGCGCGCAGGTCGGGGTGCGCGGCGATCAGCGCGGCGACGGCATCGCGGTCGCTGACGTCGCAGGCCCTGATGGTGACATCCACGCCGAGTTCGAGAAGTTCGGCCATCAGCTTCGTCGCGCCGGGGGCGTCGGATCCGCGCCTGCTGGTCAACACGAGCTTGCGGACCGCGTGCTTGACCACCAGGTGCCGGGCGACGAGCGCGCCGAGTCCGCTGGTGCCGCCGGTGATCAGCACAGCGCCTGTCCAGGGTGCGGCACCGCCGCCGCCGGTTGCCGGCACCAGCCTCGGCACGTGGGCCGTGGTGGAGCGCAGCGCGATCTCCGGCTCGCCGGTCGCCGCGGCCGCGGGGATCAAGGCCGTTGAATCGGCGTCGGTGTCGATCAGCAGGAACCGGCCGGGGTTCTCCGCCTCGGCGGCCCGGATCAGGCCCCATACCGGGGCGTGGGCCAGGCCGGGCGGCTGCGTGCCGACCGCGTCCCGGGTCACGACGGCGAGCCGGGACGCCGCGAACCGCTCGTCGGCCAGCCAGCCGCGCACCGCGGCGAGCACGGTGTCGGCGACCTCGCGCACCGCCTCCGGGACGTCCGCGGAGGTCGGCGCGGGCACGGTGAAGCGGACGACGGCCGGGATGTCAGGGCCGATCTCCGCGAGTTCAGGCACGGCGGACGCGATGTCCGGCAGCGCGGCCGGACGCCACTGGACGCGCAGCGGGACGTCGCGGGCGTCGGGTCGAGCCACGAGCTGCCCTGCCGAGACGGGCCGGGAGACCAGGGAGCGCACGGTGGCGACCGGGCGGCCCGTCTGGTCGGCGACGAATATCGCCGACACCTCGTCGCCTCGGACGCGGCGCAGGTGCACGCGCAGCGCGGTCGCGCCCGCCGCGTGCAGGGACACCCCGTTCCAGGAGAACGGCAGCAGGGTGTCGCCATCGGCGTTGCCGTTCGCATCGAGCAGGTCCGCGTGCATGGCGGCGTCGAGCAGGGCCGGGTGCAGCCCGAACCGGGCGGCCTCCGCGCGGGCGGCCTCCGGGAGGGTGACCTCGGCGAACACGTCCTCGCCCCGGCGCCAGGCCGCGGTGAGGCCCTGGAAGGTCGGTCCGTAGCCGTAGCCGCGGCCGACCAGGCGCTCGTACACGCCGTCGACCGGCAAGGGGGTCGCGTCGGCGGGCGGCCACTGGGTCAGGTCCCCGCCCGGCGCCACGGGTCCAGGCAGCAGCGTGCCTTCCGCGTGCAGCACCCACGGACCGCCCTGAGCGCTGGAGTAGATCGCGACCGTGCGCCTGCCGGCGTCCTCGGCCGCGCCGACGACGACCTGCACCGCGCGTCCGTCGCGTTCGGGCAGGATCATCGGCTGCCGCAGCGTCAACTCCTCGACCGCGGCGCAGTCCACCTCCTCGCCCGCGCGCAGCGCCAGCTCCACGAACCCCGTGCCGGGCATCAGGATCGTGCCGTGCACGCGGTGGTCGGCAACCCAGTGGCCGCCGTCCGCCGACAGCCGACCGGTGAGCACCGACCCGCCGGTGTCCGGCACGGGGACGGACGCGGCGAGCAGCGGGTGCGCGACCGGGGCGAGACCGGCGGCGGCGACATCGCCTGCCGATGTGGTCGCGTCGAGCCAGTAGCGCTTGCGCTGGAAGGCGTAAGTGGGCAGGTCCACCCGGTCGCCGCGCGCCCCGAAATACGCGGGCCAGTCGACCCGGCCACCGCGGGCGTGCACCCGGCCGATCCCGGCGACCACCTCGCGTGCCTCGGGGCGGTCGCGCCGCAGCAGCGCGACGAATCCGGCGTCTTCGGCGCACTCGGCGCCCATGGCGGTGAGGATCGCGTCCGGACCCAGCTCGACGAAGGTCCGCACGCCCTGGGACAGCAGGAACCCGACGCCGTCGGCGAAGCGCACGGTTTCGCGCACATGCCGGACCCAGTATTCGGGCGAGGCCAGCTCATCGGTGAGCGCGCCGGACACGTTCGACACGACCGGGGTCGTCGGCGCGGCGTAGGACACCTCGCGGGCGACGGCGGCGAACTCGGCGAGCATCGGCTCCATGAGCGCGGAGTGGAAAGCATGCGACACCGAAAGCCTGCTGGTCTTGTGCCCGTCGGCGGCGAGCCGGTCGGCCACCGCCGTCACCGCGGCCAGCGGCCCGGACAGCACGACCGACGACGGCGCGTTGACCGCCGCGATGTCGACCCCGTCCGGCAGCAGGTCCGCGACCTCGGCTTCGCTCGCGCGGACCGCGACCATGGCCCCACCGTCGGGCAGTGTCTCCATCAGCCGTCCGCGCGCGGCGACCAGGCGTACGGCGTCGGGCAGGGTCAGCACCCCGGCCGCGTGCGCGGCGGCGAGCTCGCCGATCGAGTGGCCCGCCAGGAAGTCCGGCCGGACGCCCCAGCTCTCCAGCAGCCGGAACAGGGCGACCTCCACGGCGAACAGCGCCACCTGGGCGACACCGGTCCGGTTCAGTGCGGCCTCGTTCTTCCCCCACACGACGTCGCGCAGCGGCCGCTCCAGCCACTTGTCCGCTTCGGACGCGACGGCGTCGAACGCGGCGGCGAAGGCCGGAAAGGTGGAGTGCAGCTCGCGACCCATTCCCAGGCGCTGCGCGCCCTGGCCGGTGAACAAGAACGCCACCTTGCCCTCGCGGACCTTGTCGACCACCACAGGTGCGGCCAGCCCACGCAACAGGTCTTCGCGATCGGCGCCGACCACGACGGCGCGGTGCTCCAGGTGGGCGCGCGCGGTCGCCAGAGTCCGGCCGACCGCGGCCAGCGCGGCTTCGTCCATGGTCTCGACGCTCTCCCGCAGCCGGTCGGCCTGGGCGACCAGGGCCTCGGGGGTATGCGCGGACAACACCCACGGCTCCACCGGGGCCAGCACGCCCGCCACCGCGGGTTCTGCGTCCGGGGCCTGTTCGAGCACCACGTGCGCGTTGGTGCCGCTGATGCCGAACGACGACACGCCCGCGCGGCGCGGACGGCCGTGCTCGGGCCACGGCGTCGTGCCGGTCAGCAGCTCGACCGCGCCGGAATCCCACTCGACCTGCGGCGATGGCTCGTCGATGTGCAGGGTCGCGGGCAGGACGCCGTGCCGCATGGCCAGCAGCATCTTGATCATCCCGGCGACACCCGCGGCGGCCTGGGTGTGGCCCATGTTCGACTTGATGGAGCCCAGCAGCAGCGGCGTGCCCTGCGCGGGCCGTTCCTGCCCATAGGTGGCCAGCAGCGCCTGCGCCTCGATCGGATCGCCGAGCGTCGTGCCGGTCCCGTGCCCCTCCACGGCGTCCACATCGGATGGTCGAAGCCGGGCATCGGCCAGCGCCTGGGTGATCACCCGCTGCTGGGACGGCCCGTTCGGCGCGGTCAGGCCGTTGGACGCGCCATCGGAGTTGACCGCGCTGCCCCGGATGACACCGAGGATCGGGCGGCCGTTGCGGCGCGCGTCGGACAGCCGCTCCAGCAGCAGCACGCCGGCGCCCTCGCTCCAGCCGGTCCCGTCCGCGGCGGAGGCGAAGGACTTGCACCGCCCGTCGGCGGCCAGGCCGCGCTGCCTGCTCATGTCGATGAAGGTGTCCGGTGTGGACATCACGGTCACACCGCCCACCACCGCGAGCCCACATTCGCCGCGCCGCAGCGCCTGCACCGCCCAGTGCGTGGCGACCAGCGACGACGAGCACGCGGTGTCCACGGTGACCGCGGGTCCCTCGAGGCCGAGCGCGTAGGCAACGCGGCCAGAGACGACGCTGGCCAGGCTCCCGTTGCCCAGGTACGCCGCCACGTCGTCGGGGACGTCGGCGAGCCGGGTGCCCCAGTCGTGGTACATGACACCCGCGAACACGCCGGTCCGGCTGCCGCGCAGCGAGTGCGGATCGATACCCGCCCGCTCGAAGACCTCCCACGAGGTCTCCAGCATCAGCCGCTGCTGCGGATCCATCGCCTGCGCTTCGCGCGGGCTGATGCCGAAGAACGCCGGGTCGAAGTCAGCGGCGTCGTACAGGAATCCGCCGGAGCCGGAGTAGCTCTTGCCCGGCTTGCCCGGCTCGGCGTCGTAGAGGTCACCGGGCCAGCCCCGGTCGCCCGGGAACGGGCTGATCACGTCCCGGCCCTCGACCAGGAGCGCCCAGAGCTCCTCGGGTGTGGTGACCCCGCCGGGATAGCGGCACGCCATGCCGACGATCGCGATCGGCTCGTCCTCGGCCGCCGTGACGGTCACCGGCGCGGCCGGGGCGGGGGCGGGGGCCGGGGT
>NZ_QHHW01000019.1:0-85654 GCF_003947325.1 Amycolatopsis sp. WAC 01375 | reverse complement strand
AACGCGAACGACGAGACGCCTACCCACACTGGCTCCACACCTACAATCACCACCGCGGCCACACCGCACTCGCCGGCAAACCACCCACCAGCCGCGTCCCCAACCTCCCAGGTCACTACACCTAGGTACCGGAAGGGGGCCTTCATGTACTTGGGCACCTGTTGCCGCATAAGGATCTTCGTGCGACCCGACGAAAGTCGGCAGCACCGCTTCGGCGGATGACTTTGCGCGAACCGTGCGCTATACAGAGACCATCTTGCGTATTCATGCGCGAAAGGTGTCTCGAATGAGCAGAGTTGCGCAATCCCTGAGTTGTTTGGCCGCAGTGGCCTTACTCGGGCTTTCCCCGGTCACCGCCCACGCCGATCCGGCCGCGGCGGCGTCCGGCAAGCTGGGCGATCTGACCGGGATCTCCGGCGACGGCGCCACGGTCACCCTGAATTCGGGAAGCGCCGCGGTGCGCGTCAGCTTCCCGGCCGAAGGTGCCGTCCGGGTCTGGCTGGCGCCGGACGGCACGTTCACCGATCCGGCCGGGAGCAAGATCGTGCTGCCGCGCACCGGCGACCCGGTGACGCCGAAGAGGACCGACAAGGGGGACTACTGGGCGGTTTCCACGGCAAAGGCCACACTGCGGGCGTACAAACACCCGTTGCGGCTCGCGTTGTACGACGGCGCGGACCGCAAGCGGCTCTGGGAGGAGTCGGCGCCGCTGTCCTGGACCGGCAAGCAGACCACGCAGACCCTGGCACGAACCGCGGCGGAGCAGTTCGTCGGCGGCGGTGAGCAGAACGGCCGGTTCAGCCACCGTGACCAGACGATCCGGATCTTCGCCGACTACAACTGGAACGACGGCGGGGCCCCGAATTCGCAACCGTTCTACGCCTCCACGGCGGGATACGGCGTCCTGCGCAACACCTTCGCGCAAGGCACCTACGCCTTCACCGAACCGGTGCGCACCACGCACGACGAGCGCCGTTTCGACGCGACGTATGTCGTCGGCGACGGGCTCAAGGACGTCATCACCGGCTACACCGATCTCGTCGGGAAGCCTTTCCTGCCACCGCTCTACGGTCTCGAACACGGCGACGCCGACTGCTACCTGCACAACGCCAACCGCGGCGAGCGCCACACCCTGGACGCGGTGAAGGTCGCGGAGGGATACACCGAGCACGGGATGCCCAACGGCTGGATGCTCGTCAACGACGGCTACGGCTGCGGATACGAAAACCTCCAGCAGACGGGCGAAGGTCTGCGCAAGAACAACATGCAGCTCGGGCTGTGGACCGAGAACGGCGTGCCCAACCAGGTCGAGGAGGTCAAGGCCGGGGTCCGGGTCCGCAAACTCGACGTCGCGTGGGTCGGCCCGGGCTACGAGTTCGCGCTGAACGCCTGCGACACCGCGTACAAGGGCATCGAGGACAACAGCGACGCGCGCGGTTTCGTCTGGACACCGGTCAGCTGGGCGGGCGCGCAGCGCTGCGGCGTGCTGTGGAGCGGCGACCAGGCCGGTTCCTACGACTACATCAAATGGCAGATCCCGACCTACGCCGGCGCCACGACGTCGGGGATCGCGTACAACACCGGCGACATCGACGGCATCTTCGGCGGCAGCCCGCAGACCTACGCCCGCGACCTGCAGTGGAAGGCGTTCCTGCCGGTCTCGATGACGATGGACGGCTGGGCGGCGTCGGACAAGCAGCCGTGGCGATACGGCGAGCCGTACACCTCGATCAACCGCAAGTACCTGCTGCTCAAGGAGCGGCTGCTGCCTTACACCTACAGCCATTCGGTGGAGGCGCACCAGACCGGCGTCGGCCAGGTCCGCCCGCTGGCGCTCGAATACCCGGACGACCCGAACGTCTGGGGCGAGAAAGCGAAGTACGAGTTCCTGTCCGGCAAGGACTTCCTGGTCGCCCCGGTGTACGAGAACTCGACCGTGCGCAACGGCATCTACCTGCCGAAGGGCACCTGGGTCGACTACTGGAGCGGCAAAACCTACACCGGACCGACCACTGTGGACGGTTACGACGCGCCGCTCGACACGCTGCCGCTGTTCGTCCGCGCCGGGGCCGTGGTGCCGATGTGGGCCGAGGGCACGAAGTCATGGCAGACCAGGGACAAGGGTGTGCTCGATCTCGACGTCTACCCGCAGGGCAAGGGCTCGTTCACACTCACCGAGGACGACGGCGTGACTCGTGCCTACAAGAACGGCGACCAGGCGAGGCAGACGTTCACCGTCGACGCGCCGACGTCGGGTCCGGGCACGGTGACGGTCGGGATCGGCGCCAGTTCCGGTTCCTACGCCGGGAAACCGGCGTCGCGGAACTACCAGCTGACCGTCCACACGGGAAGCAAGCCCGCGACCGTACTGGCCGGGACCTCGATCCTGCGGCAGTACGGCAGCAAGGCCGAGCTGGACGCGGCGGCCTCGGGCTGGTGGTTCGACCCGGCTGCCGGCGGGGTCGCGCGGGTCAAGACCGGCAAGGTGGGCGCCGGCGACCGGCAGGACGTCCGGCTGTTCGGCACGAGCGCGGTCGGCGGGATCTTCCCCGAGGACCGCAGCGGCTCGGTCGCCCTCTCCGTACCGGCGGTCGCCGGCCCCGGGCAGACCGCGACAGGCACGCTGAGCTTCACCAACGGCACGCCGCTGCCGGTCCGGAACGTCAAGTTCTCCCTGCCCGCAAACGGCTTCCGCGCCGAGGTACCGGCCGGGCCGCGACTGGTGATGCCCGGCGAGACGGTACGGGTCCCGGTGAAGGTGACGCCGGACGCGGGAATCAAGCCGGACGACTACCAGCTCACCGCGTCGGCGTCGTACCAGGCGCGGCTCGGGGAGAACCGGGTCACCGACTCGGTGACGGTCACCGTGCCGCACGCTTCGCTGGTCGCGGCCTACGGCAATGTCGGCGTCACCGACGCGGCCCACGTCGCGGTGGGGGACATCGACGGCGGTGGCAGCAGCTTCCGCGCGGAAGGGCTCGCCGAAGCCGGTCTCAAACCCGGTGCCGGCTTCTCCGCGCTCGGTGCTCAGCTGACCTGGCCGCAAACCGGTACCGGGCAGAAGGACAACGTCCTCGCCTCCGGCCAGACCGTCGCGGTGCGGGGGACGGGCGCCAAGCTGGTGTTGGCGGGAACCGGTACGGGCACGGCGAAGGGCACTGTCGTCGTCCGCTATGCCGACGGTAGTACCAGTCAGGCCGAACTCGGGTTCCCCAACTGGTGCTGCGCCGATCCCGCCCAGTACGGCGCGACCACGGTGGCGACCGTGCTGGGCAAGAACACCCGCGCCGGGGCGGCGTATCCGACCACGCCGTACCGGGTGTTCGCGAACTCCGTCCCGCTGACCGCGGGGAAGGAGGTCGTCGCGGTGACGCTTCCGTCGAACACCGCGATGCACGTCTTCGCCGCCGGCATCGGCTGAGCTCTCGTGAGTGGTAAGAACGGTTAGGGACCCAGGGGCCTCGGTCGTGGGGTTGTCCTGAAGGGCACCTTTGAGACGATGAAGGTCTCAAAGGTGCCCTTCACGACATAAGAGTTCGACGCCGGCCCATCGGAAGCACTGAAGGAGCCGCCCGCTCGGGAGGCAAGGTCACCGGTGCCGAGTCAGGCCGCGACAGGTGCCCACAAAGCGTCGATGACGCGTTCGGCCTCGGCCTGGCTGGCCTCGGCCAAGGGGATGAGGTCCGCCATCGCCGGGTTGGTCTTCGCCATGGTCAGCTCGGCGGTGACGAACCGCGGTGCGAGGCCGGTCAGCGAGACGCCGTGCGGGATCCACGACTGTGCGTGGTCCCAGCCTTCGCGCGGGGTGCCTTCGCCGTAACCGCCGCCTCGTGAGACCACGACGATGAAGTCGCGGTCGCCGAGCAGGCCTTCCCTGGTCTCGGCGTCGAGCGTCAGCCCGGGCACGATCAGGTGGTCGACCCAGGCCTTGACCGTGCTCGGCGCGCCGAAGTTGTACAGCGGCAGGCCCAGCAGGATCGTGTCGGCCGACCTCACCTCGTCGACCAGGTCCGTGATGAGCCGCCATGCCTCGCCCTGTGCCGGAGTGTGCTGCTCCGGCGGCACGAACTTGGCGGTGTTGGCCGCCGCGCCCAGATGTGGCAGCGGGTCGGCGCCCAGGTCGCGGTAGGTGACGGTGCCCTCCGGATGCGCGGCGCGCCAGGCGGCCGCCGCCCGGGCGGTGAGGCGGCGGCTGGTCGAGTGCTCGCCCGTGATGCTCGAGTCGATGTGCAGCAGGTTCGTCATACCTACTATCTTGCATAGATAGTTTGTGTAACGCAAACCATTGATGCTGTGGCGGTCATCATGGGGCACGTACACTTGACGAGTGCCCGAACTCCCGGTCGTGAACCAGCCCCCGCATCGTTGCGGCGCGCTGCTCGACCACGTCACCCGCCGGATCCGGCTGCGCAGTGAGTCCGTCCTGACCCCGCTCGGCCTCCGGCCCCGGCATCTCGTCGCGCTGACCGTGCTGCGCGACTTGCGGGGCAGCTCCCAGCAGGACCTCGCGAAGACGCTGGAGATGGACAGCACGAACGTCGTCGGCCTGTTGAACGACCTCGAGTCCGCGAACCTGATCGAACGCAGGCGGTCGCCGGAGGACCGGCGTCGTCACATCGTCGAACTCACCGACGTCGGCGCCAAGCAGCTCGCCAAGGCCGAGTTCGCCCTCGCCGCGGTCGAGGACGAGGTGCTCGGCGCGCTCGACAAAGATCAGCGCGAGACCCTGTACACCCTGCTGTACCAGGCGACCAGCCGGACCGAGCCAGCCGCCTGCGTCGACGCCGCGCACCTCGAAAACTGCTAGCCGCCGAGGCCGAACAGGTCGTGAAGCTGTTCGGTGGCCTCGGCGCCGTACATGACGCTCCCGACCGGGACCTCGCTTCCCACCGCGTCGATCACCCGCGCCGTCCACACCGGACCGAACGCGCCGCACAGCTCGATCAGCTGCGCCCCTTCGTCGACCAGCCGCTGGGCAGCGGCGACGACCTGGTCCACGCGGCCGACCCCGATCAGTACCGTCAGGCATTTCCCACTGTCCACACGGGACACGTCGCGTGCCGGGTCGCAGCCATCGGCCAAGTACACGAAACCCCACTGTCGCATGACATTCCTCCTCCGTTGACGGGCGCCCCGAGGTAACCGTGAGTCGGAGGACGCTGTCCACGAGGCGGATCCGAACGGCCGTTCGGGATCACCTGAGAGGCGATGTCCAGCGGGCGGCGCGTAGCACCGAAGTGGGCGCTGTCATACCAATGCCGCGATCCGATCCGAAGACTCGTGCGCCGGATCCCAGACGAGCGCGTGCCGGACGACAGGCGCCTCCCGCAACGCGAGCCAGCGCAGGCCTCCGGCCGGTTCCTCCCGGGGACGCAAGGCGACGACGTCACCGCCGTGCCGCAACCCGGCGACGAACAACGACCGCCGAGGAGGTCCGGCGCGTACGTGAGCCGGCCGCCAGCCCGCCGCGGCGCAGCCCGCGAGCAGCCGGTCGTGGTAACCGGGAGCCAGCTTTCGTTCGTACAGAAGGAGGTCCAGGCCGGCGAGGTCGTCCCAGCCCACGTCCTCGAGTCGCGCCAGTGGATGAGCGTCGGAGACGAGCACCCCCAACGGCCTCTCGCTCACGACGACGACCCGGAGGCCGTCCACGTCTTCCGGCAGGGCGAGCAGACCGGCGTCGAGCGCACCTCGGCGGAGGAGTTCGAGCTGTCGCGTGGCGGAGACGTCGTTGATCTCCGCCCCGTCCGCGTACAGGGCGGGGAGCACGGACGGTGGCGCGCCCGGTGTCACGCCGATGCGGAGCGGCCGGCCCACGGTGTCGCGGACGGCTCGCGCGCCGAGGTCGGCCTCCTCCAGCATCCGGTGGGCGTGGGGCAGCAACGCCAGCGCGGCGGCGGTGGGCGTCATCCCGGCCTGGGTGCGCACGAACAGGGTCGCGTCCAGCTCCCGTTCCAGCGCGATGATCTGCTGGCTGAGCGACGACGCCCGGATGCCGAGGCGCTCCGCCGCGCGGGTGAGATGCCCTTCCTCGGCGACGGCGCACAGATATCGAAGACGTCGTAACTCCACAGCCGCAGAGTAGCTCCGGACCAGGCAGAATCGATGGAGTGCGTATCGGAATCGTTCGGGGTCTCGCGGCGGCCGTCCTCCTGCTCGCCGGGTGCTCCGCCGAGCAAGAACAGCCGCCCGCCAAACCCGTCTACGACCTCCCCGCCCGCGAGGTCCGCCCGGACGAGACCGCCCTGCACCTGACACCGGCGACGAACGGGGAGACCGAGTTCTCGGTGATCGGCCTGGCCGCCGGGCTCCCCAGCCTCGCCGGTAGCCATGCCGAGTTCGACGCCAAAGGACAGTTCGTCCGGGTCCGGCTGGTGGTCACCGGGAAAGGCGTGTCCGGGATCCTCTTCGACACCCGGCGCCAGCAGCTGGTGACCGATTCCGGTGCCGTGATCGCGGTCGACAACCAGGCGATGACGATCAAACGGCAGCCGGACAAGTTCGAGCTGGGTCGTGGCGTGCGGGTCGAGTTCGACCTCTACTTCGACCTTCCGAAGGAGGCGAAACCCGTGGTGCTGCGGGCTTTCGGCGGCCCGACGCTGACCGACATGAAGAACGTCACCGGAACCGACATCAAGCTGACATAGCTGCGTTACCGGGCCAGGGTGCCCCCAGTGTGGCATTGGGGTCGCTCGACGTCCCCAATGCCACACTGGGAGCACCGAACGAGCCACCCTTCACGCGCCCGCTGTGCCTAGCTCTTATAAGACAAAGGGCCCCGCCGCGAAAGCGACGGGGCCCTTTCGAAAGGCGTCAGACGCCCAGGTCGCCGCCGAGGTAGGCGGCCCGCACCTGCGGGTCGTCCAGCAGCTCGGCACCGCGGGCGCTCTTGACCACTTGACCGGTCTCCAGCACGTACGCGCGGTCGGAGAGCTTCAGCGCCTGCTGCGCGTTCTGCTCCACCAGCAGGACCGTGGTCCCGCGCTTGTTGATCTCGCGGATGATGTCGAAGATCTGTGCGATCAGCATCGGCGCCAGGCCCATGGACGGCTCGTCGAGGAGCAGCACCTTGGGTTTGGTCATCAGCGCGCGGCCGATGGCGATCATCTGCTGCTCGCCACCGGACATCGTGCCGCCGAACTGGGTCTTGCGTTCGTTGAGCCGCGGGAACAGCTCGTAGACCTCGTCGAGGTCGGCCTTCAGGTCGTCCTTGCGGGTGTAGGCACCCATCAGGAGGTTCTCCTGCACCGTCATACCGGGGAACACACCCCGGCCTTCCGGTGACTGGCCGATCCCGAGTTCGACCCGTTTGTGACCGGGGGTCTTCGAGATGTCCTTGCCGTCGAAGAGGATCCGGCCGCTGGTGAGCGGACGCAGCCCCGAGATCGTCTTCAGCGTCGTGGTCTTGCCGGCGCCGTTGGCCCCGATGAGCGAAACGATCTCGCCCTCGCCGACCTCGATGGTCATTCCCTTGAGCGCGGCGATCTTCCCGTAGTGGACGTTGATGTCCTGAACCTCAAGAAGCATCTTCCGCCACCCCCAGGTAAGCCTCGATCACCTTCTGGTTGTTCTGCACCTCTTGGGGGAGCCCTTCTGCGATCTTCTGGCCGAAGTCGAGCACGGCCAGCCGGTCGGCGATCTGCATGACCAAGCCCATGTCGTGCTCGATGAGCAGCACGGTACGGCCGTCATCACGGATCTTGCGGATCAGTTGCTGCAGCGAGTTCTTCTCCGCCGGGTTCATCCCGGCGGCGGGCTCGTCGAGCAGCAGCAGCTTCGGGCCGGTCGCGAGCGCACGCGCGATCTCCAGACGGCGCTGGTCGCCGTAGGAGAGGTTCTTCGCGGTGTTGTGCTCGACCCGGCCGATGCCGACGAAGTCCAGCAGTTCCCTCGCCAGCTCGCGGCCGCGCTTTTCTTCCTTACGGTGCCTGGGCAGGCCCAGCGTCGCGGTGATCGCCCCGGTCTTGTGCTGTGAGTCGGCACCCACCATCACGTTCTCCAGCGCCGACATGTTGTGGAACAGCCGGATGTTCTGGAACGTGCGGGCGATCCCGGCCTTGTTGACCTTGAAGCGCTTCATCCCGTCGACCTGGCTGCCGTTGAAGCGCACCTGGCCTTCGGTCGGCTGGTAAACGCCGGTGACCACGTTGAACACCGTGGTCTTGCCCGCGCCGTTCGGCCCGATCAGGGCGAAGATCTCGCCCTGGTTGATGGAGAGGTTGACTTCCTTCAAGGCCGTGACACCGCCGAAGCGCATCGTCACGTTGTCGAATTCGAGCAACGCGCTCATTTCGTGACCTCCGCCGAAGCTTCGGAATCCGGACCCGCGACTTCGGCGCCCATGGCACCCATCCCGCCCGTTCCTTCTCTTAGTTCCGCCTTGCGTTGCCGCGACGGCAGCAGACCCTCCGGCTTGAGCGCCATCATCAGCACGAGCACGCCACCGAAGACCAGGATCCGGTACTCGGCGAAGTCACGGAACCGTTCCGGGAGCCAGGCGACCAGGAACGCACCCAGGATCACGCCGGGCAGGTTTCCCGCTCCGCCGAGCACGACGGCCGCGAGGATGGTCGCCGACAAGATGAACGGGAAGTTCTCCGGCGCGATGAACACGGCCTTGCTGGCGTGGACACCGCCCGCGAGCCCGCCGATCATGGCGCCGATGGCGAACGCCAGCAGCTTGAACTTGAACGTCGGGACGCCCATGAGTTCGGCGGCGTCCTCATCCTCGCGAATCGCGGCCCAGGCCCGGCCGACGCGGCTCTTCTGCAGCCGCACCGAGAAGATGATCGCGATCACGATCGCAGCCAGGATCAGGTAGTAGTAAGGCGCCGCGTCCAGGAGGAACTCCGTGCCGAGCAGCGGCTCCGGGTGCGGGATGTTGGTGATGCCGCGAGCTCCGCCGATGGCGTCGGTGTTGTTCGCGGTGATCCGGACGATCTCACCGAAGCCGAGGGTGACGATCGCCAGGTAGTCACCGCGAAGCCGGAGAGTCGGCGCACCGAGGATGACACCGGAAATCGCCGCGAGGACGATGCCGACCAGGAACGTGGGCCAGACGAACCAGCCATAGTTCGTGCCCATCGTGGCCAGGGTGTAGGCGCCGATCGCGAAGAACGCGACGAAACCGAGGTCCAGCATTCCCGCGTGGCCGACCACGATGTTGAGGCCGATCGCCAGCAGGATGTAGATCCCGATCGGGAAGATCAGGACGTTCGTCCAGTCCGAGTCCGGGGACATGAACGAACCGATCGCCGGTGCGGGCAGGATCAGCGCGAAGATGATCAGGGCGAGGTACACGCCGTAACGCTGCCAATGCGGAGCGCGTGCCCACCAATCCCGCATGCCGTCCACGGGGTGAAAGCCGGCGCGCCCGGCCTTGCCGTTCTCTGGGGACTTTTCAGCCACTTCTTCGTTGCCCTTCATGCGCGTGCCCGCTGCAGCGATTCACCGAGGATGCCGGTGGGTCGGAACATCAGGACCAGCACCAATACCACGAAGGCGGTGACGTCCTTCCAAGCCGAACCGAAGAAGATGGAACTCCAGTTCTCCACCAGGCCGAGCACGATGCCACCGAGCAGAGCGCCGCGCAGGTTGCCGATACCTCCCAGCACGGCCGCGGTGAACGCCTTGATACCGAGGAGGAAGCCGATGCGGTAATCGGTGTTCTCGTACTCCATGACGTACAGCGCGGCGGCCACACCGGCCATCGCGCCACCGAGCAGGAACGTGAGGCGCACGATCTTGTCGATGCTGACACCCATCAGCACGGCGGCCTCGGGATCCTGTGCCGTGGCACGGATACCGCGACCGATGCGGGTGCGGCTCACCAGCTGGTCGAGGACGACCATCATGATCACGGCACCGACGATGACGAAGACGTGGTCCGTGCGCACGACACCGTTGCCGATGTGGAAAAGCTCCTCGTGCGGGATGAACCGCGGCGCGTTCTGTTGCACACGGCCGGATTTGTCGGTGATCCATTCGATGATCTCGAGGCCGAACAGCTCCTGGAGGAACAGCGAGGCGCCGATGGCGGAGATCAGGGCGGCGAGCCGGGTCGCGCCCTTCTTGCGGAGCGGCCGGTAGGCCACTTGCTCCAGCAGGACCGCCGCACCGCCGGACACGGCGGCCGACGCGATGATGATCAGCAGCAGTACCGCGATCATCCCGAACAGGCCGAGCGTGATCGGGGCGGTGCCACCCGCGATGGTGATGAGGACGAACAGGGACGTGACCGTCCCGATCATGAAGATCTCGGAATGTGCGAAGTTGATGAGCCGGAGCACGCCGTAGACCATTGTGTAGCCGAGGGCGATGAGGGCGTAGATGCTTCCGGCGACCAGTCCGCCGATGGTGCTACCGAGGAACTGGGCTTGCAGATCTTGAAGCATGACGTGGATGCCTTACGGGACGGGGCGAGGATTTCTTTCGCCACATTTGCGGGAAGCGGGGGTGCTGTTTCCGCACAGCGCCCCCGCTTCCGTTAGGTGTTCCTATCTGCTCCGTCAGCCGTTGAGCTTGGCTTCGGTCGAGACGCCGAGGTTCTTCAGGACACCACCGGTGACCTGGTAGACGTTGATCGCGTCCGTCGACGGTTCGCCGTTCTCCTTGAACTTGATCTGCTTCGAGACGCCCTTGAAGTCGATCGTCTTGAGGGCCTCGTTGATCTTCTCCGAGGTGGTGGCCCCCGCCTTGACCGCGTTGATGATGGCGGTCGCGGCGTCGTAACCCTCGCTCGAGTAGATCGCCGGGTCGACCTTGTACGCGGCCTTGTACTTGGTGCTGAACTCGTCGGTGGAGCCGGCGTCCGGGATGTTGCAGGGGCAGCCGACGACGGCCTTCTCGGCGGCCGCGGCACCCGCACCGCTCACGAGCTGGGCGTCGAGCGAACCGTCGCCAGTGGCGAAGGTGGCGGTCACGCCGCCGTCACGCAGCTGCTTGAGCAGACGGCCACCCTGGGCGTAGTAGCCACCGAAGAGGATGATGTCCGGGTTCGCGGCCTTGACCTTCTGCACGGTCGAGGAGTAGTCCGACGCGTCCTTGGCGAACTTGTCGCGCTCGGACGGGACGTTCTTCTCCTTCAAGGTCTTCTCGAAGTTGTCCGCCAGGCCGACACTGTATTCCTGGTCGTCCGAGATGATGTAGGCCTTCTTGGGCGACTTCGCCGTGATGAGGAAGTTGGCGATGGCCGGGCCCTGGCTGGCGTCACTCGCGACGACGCGGTGCCAGTACTTCCACCCGTTCGAGGACAGGCCCGCGTTGGTGGCCGATGGCGAGACGCTCGGGATCTTGTTCTGCTCCAGCTGACCGCCGATCGCCTTCGACTCACCGGAGAAGGCCGGGCCGATCAGCGCGGTGATCTTGTCCTGGCCGACGGCGGTCGCGATCAGCGACGTCGCCTGCTCGGGCTTGCCCTGGCTGTCGTATTCCTTGAGCTCCAGCTTCGTCGCCGGGTTCGTCTTGTTGTACTCGTCGATAGCGAGCTTCGCGCCGTTGCGGGGCGGGATCACGATCCCGGAGTTCTCACCGGTGAGGTCACCCATGAACCCGATCTTCAGCGTGCTGCTGTCACCGCTGCCGGACGAGCTGCTGCCGCCTGCACAGCCCGCCAGCGCCAGCGACGCAGCCGCCGCGACGGCGAAAACCCGTCCAAAACGCACTCCTGACACCGACTACCTCCCATGACCAACCAGCCGCCGGTAGGCGTTGCCCCCGACACAGGGGCTAGGTTAGGGCAGGAAGATATCCCCCTACGCCATGATCTGCCCAGACGCCCATCACTCTGTGTCCACATCGTGACGGTCGAAACCAGAACGAATTGCACGAAAAGGCGAATGTTGCCGGTTGACGAGTCTTCCCTGGTCACGCTCGGGATTCACCGGTACCACGCCGATCATGCTCGTGGGTAATGATCATGTTTCGGCCGCCTATCTTGCCCATTTTCAGCTCCTTCGTGGGCGGCCGTTCGTCGTAGCAATGCTGCCCCAAAGGGCGTCAACCGTGCCCCCGCTTCTCTTGCGCATGACAACCGACGGTTGTCGTCGCGGTCCGAACGGCTGTTGGATCTCGGCCCTGACCTCGCGATTAGCTGTCCTCAGAGCCGAAAACGAGGACAGGGGAGAACATGACGATGAGCGTCGAAGCGATCGAAGGCGTGGCCGCGGGAGTTCCGTTCGTGGCGTTGCCGCCGTCGGACCGGGAGCGCCCGGCGCCGTTGGTGCTGACCTGGCATTTGCTGGGCGCGCCGTTCAGCGAGGCGGCCATGGCCGCGGCGCTGCCCATGCGGGGACTGCGCGCGTGGCGGGTGCACCTCGGGTTGCCACTGACCGGGAAACGGTTTCCCGAAGGCGGTTTCGAGGGGTTCTTCCGCCTCGCGAGCGAGGACAACGTGCTCAACGTCGTCGAACCGCTCACCAGGCAGGTCGAGGCGGAGTTCCCGGCGGCGGTGGCGGAGCTGCGCTCGCGCTTGTCCATTGAGGACGGTCCGGTCGGGCTGGCCGGCGGTTCGCAAGGTGGCGCGGTCGCGCTGCAGATGCTGACCCACGCCGAGATCGAGGTGGCGGCGGCCGCGCTGGTGAACCCGGTGACGCAGCTGGCGCCGGTGATCGCGGCGAACGAACGGGTCTACGACGTCACCTACCACTGGTCGGACCGGTCCCGCGCGGTCGCGAACGAGTACGACTACGTGCGGCGGGCGGACGAACTGACCGCGCCGATCCTGCTCGTCATCGGCGAGGAGGACGACGTCTCGATCACCGAACCGGCCGAAGCCCTGCACAAGGCGTTGGGGGAGCGGCGATCCGAACTCGTCACCATCCCCGGGATGGCGCATGGGTTCGCCGAGGCGCCCGGCCTCGAACCCGCTCCGCAGACGGAACACGCGAAGCTGGTCGACGCCGAGCTCACGCGCTGGTTCGCCCGGCACCTAGCTGTCTGAGGTCGTCGTCCGGCAGCCACGACCACGCGGGATCGTAGGCGCACCAACCTTCTTCGTGGCTGGTCCGGCCGGCGAGCGCCAGCAGGCGCCGCAGGGCCGGGCCTTCGCCGCGCCGCCACACCACCGACCACGGGAACAGCGGCGACGGCTCGAAGGGCAGGACGCGCAGATTGAGGTCGGAGGCGAGGTCCATGTCGGCGCCGGCGAGGGTCACCCGCTGCTTCCCGTAACGGGTCTGTTCCAGTGTGTGTCGAAGGTCGTAACTGACCCCGGAGTCGTCGATCGGGACGTCGAATTCTTTGCATAGGCGTTGCAAATAAGAAAGCCATTCGATCGGCCCGCCCAATTGCGGAATCCAGATGCCGTCGTTCCGCAGATCCGACAGTTTCAGCGTTTCGTTGCTCGCCAGCGGATGTTCCGGGGCGAGAAGGGCTACCAGCGGTTCGAGCCGGACGAGCCGGTGCTCGAGTTCCGCGGGCACCTCGCGGCCGAGGTCCGCGACCCGGCCGAACGCGAGGTCGATCTCGCCGCGGACCAGCGGGTCGAGGGCGTTGGCCAGCCCGCGCCCGGCGACGCGTTCGACCGCCAGGGCCGGGTCGCGCTCGGCGATGCGCCGCAGCATGAACAAGGGGGACAGTCGCGGGTCGATGACGTCGAGGCGTGGCGGGCGGTCCTGCAGGCCCATCGCGGCGACGGCGGCGTCCGCGGCCCGGATCAGCTCGCGCGCGTGCGGGAGGAAGCGGTCGCCGTCGGAGGTCAGTTCGACGGACCGGTTGGTGCGCCGGAAGAGCTGGACCGACAGGGCGTCCTCGAGCTTCCGGATCCGCTTCGACAGCGCCTGCTGGGTGAGGAACAGAGATTCTGCCGCGCGACCGAAATGGCCGTGATCGGCGGCGGCGGCGAACGCCCGCACCTGAGCCGTGTCGAGATCCACGCCCTCAAAGTACGTGAAGGCCCCCTTCATGTACCTAGGCGCAGTGAAGGAGGCCTTCATGCACTTCCGGACGTAGTGAAGGCCTCCTTGCCTACCCTCAAGGTAGTGAAGGAGGCCTTCATGGACTTCCAGCAGGCAGCCGAGAGCCGGTCAGGCTCAGACGCCCGGCGGCCGTTCCCGCACCACGCACGTCAGCCGCGCCGTGCAGGACCGGCGCCCCTGGTCGTCGGTCAGCACGATCTCGGCGGTGACGGTCCCGCGGCCGACGTGTACCGGCGTCGCGACACCGGTCACCCGCCCGGATCGGACCGCCCGGTGATGGGTGCAGGAGAGTTCGAGGCCCATCGTCGCCTTGTCGGTGCCGGCGTTGAGCGCGCACACCATCGAGCCGAGCGCCTCGGCGACGACGGCGTTCGCCCCGCCGTGGAGGAGGCCGTACGGCTGGAGGTTGCCCTCGACCGGGATGCTGCCCACGACGCGTTCGGGACCGAACTCGCTGATTTCGAGCCCGAGCTTGTCGTTGAGCTGCTGTCCGGCGAAGGCCGGGTCGATCCCGGCGAAGGATTCGAGGGCTTGTTCGGTCACGCAGCGCTCCTTAAACATTCGTGAACCCGCGACCGCGTCGACTGGGCACACGTCATCGAGTTTTTCTCACGTCCTGCCTCCGGCCTGGCGAGTTTCCTGTGCCGAGAGGGCGGAGCAGCGTCGCCGACAGCCCGCAACCGACACGACAGGAGAACTGTCAGACCCTCACCCTAGACTCGCTCCCGTGAGCCCGAGTGAGAACACGACCGTTGCCAACGCCACACCCGTCACCGCACAGGCCGAGCGGCCCAAACTGCTGCTGATCGACGGCCATTCGATGGCGTATCGCGCGTTCTTCGCGCTGCCCGCGGAGAACTTCAAGACGAAGACCGGGCAGACGACGAACGCGGTATTCGGGTTCACCTCGATGCTCATCAACCTGCTGCGCGACGAGGCGCCGACCCACCTCGCCGTGGCGTTCGACCTCTCTCGCAAGACGTTCCGCTCGGAAACCTTCAAGGACTACAAGGCCAACCGCAGCGCCACGCCGGACGAGTTCAAGGGCCAGGTCGGGCTGGTCGAGGACGTGCTGAAGGTCCTCGGCATCCCGGCGCTGACCAAGGAGAACTACGAAGCCGACGACATCATCGCCACGCTCACGACACAGGCGACCGCCGAAGGCTTCGACGTCCTCATCTGTACGGGCGACCGTGACGCGCTCCAGCTGGTGACCGACCAGGTCACCGTGCTGTACCCGAAGCGCGGCGTGTCGGAGATGACCCGGTTCACCCCGGAGGCGGTCGAGGAGAAGTACGGCCTCACCCCGGCGCAGTACCCGGACTTCGCCGCGTTGCGTGGCGACCCCTCGGACAACCTGCCCAGCATCCCGGGCGTCGGCGAGAAGACGGCCGCGAAGTGGATCAGGCAGTTCGGCTCCTTCAACGAGCTGATCGACAGGGTCGACGAGGTCAAGGGCAAGGTCGGCGACGCGCTGCGCGAGCATCTCGGCGCGGTCATGCTGAACCGCCAGCTCACCGAGCTGATCCGCGACGTCGAGCTGGAGCTCGGCCCGACCATGCTCGAACTGCGCCCGTGGGACCGCGAGGCCGTGCACGCGCTGTTCGACGAGCTTGAGTTCCGTGTCCTGCGAGACCGTCTCTTCGCCACTCTGCAGAGCGCCGAGCCCGAGGCCGAAGAGGGCTTCGAGGTCAGCGGCTCGAAGCTCGCCCCGGGCGCGCTGACGGAATGGCTGTCTTCGCACACCGGCCAGGACCAGCCGGTCGGCCTGGCGTTCCGCACCACGGGGGCCTCGGTCCGCGCCGATCTGAAGGCCATCTCCTTCGCGGCCGCGGACGGTGAAGGCGCGTATGTCGACGTCACAGCGATGGACGCCGAGGACGACAAGGCGCTCACGGCCTGGCTCGCCGACGAGAAGATCCAGAAGATCGGCCACGAGCTCAAGGTCCCGCTGCACGCCGTCCGGGCGCGGGGCTGGACGTTCGCCGGGCTCGTCATGGACACCGCGCTCGCGGCGTACCTGGTCCGCCCGGGTCAGCGCACCTTCGAGCTCGACGACCTGGCCCTGCGGTACCTGCACCGCGAGCTGCGTTCCGAGGCCGACACCGGGGACGGGCAGCTTTCGCTGCTCGACGGCGGCGCCGAGGACATGGAGCAGAAGGAGATCCAGGCCGAGCTGGTCAAGGCCCGCGCGGTCGCCGAGCTCGCGGGCGCGCTGACCAAGGAACTCGAAGAACTCGGTGGCGCGCAGCTGCTCGCCGAGCTCGAACTGCCGCTGCTGCAGGTGATCACCGGGCTCGAAGCGGCGGGGATCGCGGTCGACATCGAGCATCTGACCGATCTGGAAGCGCATTACCTGAACCGGGTCACGCAGGCCGCGGACGAGGCGTACGCGGTCATCGGCAAGCAGGTCAACCTCGGTTCGCCGAAGCAGCTCCAGGTCATCCTTTTCGACGAGCTCGGCATGCCCAAGACCAAGCGCACCAAGACCGGCTACACCACCGACGCCGAGGCGCTGCAGAGCCTGTTCGAGAAGACCGAGCACCCGTTCCTGCAGCATCTGCTGGAGCACCGGGACGCGACCCGGCTGCGCACCACCGTCGAGGGCCTGATCAAGTCGGTCGCCGACGACGGCCGCATCCACACGACGCTTTTGCAGACGATCGCCGCCACCGGACGGCTCTCGTCGGTCGACCCGAACCTGCAGAACATCCCGATCCGCACCGAGGAAGGCCGCCGCATCCGCGACGCTTTCATCGTCGGCGACGGATACGCCGAACTGATGACGGCGGACTACAGCCAGATCGAAATGCGGATCATGGCGCACCTCTCGCAGGACGAGGGCCTGATCCAGGCCTTCAACAGCGGTGAGGACCTGCACACGTTCGTGGCGTCGCGCGCGTTCTCGCTGCCGCCGGAGGAGATCACCCCGGAACTGCGGTTCCGGGTCAAGGCGATGTCGTACGGCCTGGCGTACGGGCTTTCGGCGTATGGGCTTTCGCAGCAGCTGCGGATCTCGACCGAAGACGCCAAGGAACAGATGGAGGCGTACTTCTCCCGCTTCGGCGGCGTACGCGATTACCTTCACTCTGTCGTGGGTGACGCGGCGAAGGTCGGCTACACCGAGACGATCTTCGGTCGCCGTCGTTATCTGCCGGACCTCAACAGCGACAACCGGCAGCGCCGCGAGATGGCCGAGCGGATGGCGCTCAACGCCCCCATCCAGGGCAGCGCGGCCGACATCATCAAGGTCGCCATGCTCAACGTGCACAAGGCGCTGACCGAGGCGAAGCTGAAGAGCCGCGTGCTGCTGCAGGTCCACGACGAACTCGTCCTCGAAGTCGCCGATGGCGAGCGCGAGCAGCTGGAAGCGTTGGTGCGCCAGGGAATGGGCTCCGCCTACGAACTGGCCGTGCCGCTGGAGGTCTCGGTCGGGTACGGACGGTCCTGGAACGACGCCGCGCATTAGGCCTCGTGAGTGGTAATGACGGTCAGAACCGTCATTACCACTCACGATCGGTAGGGTCTTCCGCGTGACTTCCGAGCGCAGACGCTGGCGGGTGCGGCTGCGCGATCATCGTGGGCGGATCCTGGGCGCCGGGACCATGCTCGACGGTGAACACCTCCTCACCTGCGCTCATGTGATCGAAGGCCACGACGGCGTCGCGGTGGATTTCGTGGCGCTCCCCGGTGTGGAGCCGGGAATCGCCACGATCGTCGCGCAGGCGGCGCCCATCGGCGACGACGGCGGGGACATCGCGCTGCTCCGATTGCGTGACTCCGAAGAGCAGATCACCGGCGTCCCGCTTCACCGGACCGCACTCGAGGACGGCCAGCGAGTCCGCGCGTTCGGCTTCCCGTCCGGTTCGGACGGCATGTGGTCGCTGGCGACCGTCGTCGGCGACGGCGGTCACGGTCTCGAACGGGTCCAGCTGCACCGCACGCCCGACACCGAGCCGATCACCCACGGATTCAGCGGTTCCGCGGTGATCGCCGACAAGACCGGGCACGTCGTCGGCATGGTCGCGACCCGGTACGCGACCGAGGCCGCCCGCGTCTCCTGGATGATCCCGGTCGAGACCATGCTCGGTTACCTGCCGGAACTGCGCCGCTGGGCCGAGGGCAGTCCCGCGATCGACCCCGGTTTCGTCCAGTACCCGGAGCCGCCCGCGATGGACGTGCTGTTCGCGCGAGAATTCGCCCGCTGGCTCGGCGGCCACGGCCAGGCGGACGTCCGGGTGATCATCATGGGCGAGGACGATTCCGCCGTCGCCGCCTCGTTGCGGCGCGCGGTCGTCCTCGCCGACCGCGAACACGGGGCAGGCCGGAGCGTGACCGGGCCGACGGTGCCGCCCGTGGGCAGTGTCGTGCTCGCCGTCGACGCGGTCGGCAAGACCGCGGACGAGGTCCGGCGCCGCATCTCCGACCGGCTCGACGTCGCCGCGGACTCGCCCGCCGGCCGTCACGGGTCCGGCCGCACAGTCGTCGTCTACGGGATCGACGAAGCGGCCGAACCCGACGAACTCGTCGGTGACGTGCTCGTGCCGCTGGCCCAGCGCGCGCACGAACTCGGGCTGCGGCTCGCGCTGGCCTTCCGCGAGGAGACCTCGCCGGGGGTGAGTGTGGTCCGGTCGAGCACCGACGTCCTGCCCGACGGCGACGACGACATCGAGGGCCGTCTCGCCCTGCTGGAAATCCGGTTGGGTGAACTCGCCCGGCTGGAGAAGGACAATCTGGGCGACGCGCCCCGCTTCACCGAGGTCCCGCAAGTCCATGCCAAGGCACGACGGCTGACAGGCGCGTTGACACAACTGCGGTCGGCGGAGCAGGACGGCGACTCCGAGTGGGTGAATCGGCAGCTTCCGGTCTGCGAGCGAGCCGTCGCCAAGACCATCGACCGCGCCCGCGACTTCCGCCGCCTTCTCGACGAGAACCTCGTCAGGCGTGCGGAATTGCGTGCCCGGCTCGACGCATACGGGGAAATGGCCCGCAACAGTGGCTTCGTCGAAGACGTCGAACTGGATGCCGCCTACGCCCCCGCTTGGCGGACGCTCTTCGAAGGACCGTGCGACCTCGCGGCCGCGGCGGCCGCCGTCGAGCGATACGCGGACACCGTACGGAAACGGATCGACGGATGACGGCCTGCGGACACGACGGCTGCCCTGGCATGCTCGGCAAGACCGGCTTCTGCAAGATCTGCGGGTTGCCGCCCGGAACACCCGAAGAGCCCGCGCCGCGGGAGAAGCCGACCCTGGTGATCCCAGGTCCTGGTGAGGCATCGACTCGGATCACCAGCACGGTGGTCACCCGCTCCCAGCAGATCGCGGGCCACGCGACCGCGGACGACCGGGTCCCGCTGCCGATCGTCGAACTGCCCGACCTCGCGGGCCGCCTGCTGACCGAACCACATGTCCCGGAAGAGGAACGGTTCTGCGGCAGGCACGGGTGCACGGCCACCCCGGTCGGCCGCTCGATCGGCGGCGGTCCCGCGCCCACCGAGGGATTCTGCCCGGTCTGCCGGACGCCGTTCTCCTTCTCACCGAAGCTCGCGGCGGGTGACGTGGTCGACGGCCGCTACCACGTACTCGGCTGCGTCGCGCGCGGCGGACTCGGTTTCGTCTACCTGGCAACGGATTCCGGGCTCGGCGATCGGTACGTCGCGCTCAAGGGCCTGATCAACACGAACAACACCGCCGCCGTGCGGATCGCGGAGACCGAAAGTCAGGTGCTCACCGCGCTGGACCATCCGAACGTCGTCCGGATCCTCGACGTGGTCGAGCACGAGGAGTTCCGCTACATCGTCATGGAGTTCGTCGACGGGCTTTCCTTGCGGGAGATCAAGAACCGCGGCCGGGCCGGGCTGGATTCCAGTGAGGGGCGGCTGCTGGTCGAGCACGTCGTGGCGTACGGGCGTGAGATCCTGACCGCGCTCGACTACCTGCACGGCGAGGGCCTGCTGTACTGCGACATGAAGCCGGACAACGTGATCCACGGCGAGAAGCGGATCAAGCTCATCGATTTCGGCGCCATCCGCAAGATCTCCGACGACGAGAGCCCGACCGTCGGGACCGAGCACTATCAGGTAACCCCGCGCGAACGGGCTAAACACGGCCTCACCGTCCGGTCCGACATCCACACCGTCGGCGTGACGTTGCGGGAGCTCTTCCAGGCCAGCGACGGCTGGTCGGTCACCACCGACGCGCGCGGCGTCCGGTTCGGCATCGAATCGTTCATCCGCGTCCTCGACCGGGCGACCGCGCCGTTCGAGCAGCGGTTCGCGACCGCACGTGAGCTGCTGGCCCAGCTCGACGGCGTGCTCAGCGAAATCCTTTCCTTGCGGGACAAGCAATCCCGGCCCGCCGGATCGACGCTGTTCGCCGAAGGGGCGGTACTGCTCGACGCGGGACTCGGCCAGGCGCCGCCGCTGGAGCACTGGACGCGGGGGACACCGGTCTCGCTCGGCGCGCGCCCGACCGCCGTGGAGATCGCCCTCGGCCTGCCGGTGCCGCGTGAGGATCCGGACGATCCGCAGGCGAACTTCCTCCGTGCCGTCCGTGCCCCCGACGCGGCGCGGCTGCTGAAGAAACTCGACAAGGTGCCGGGCTCGGTGGAGGTCGGCTTCCGCCGGTGCCGGGCACAGCTGGAACTCGGCGCGACCGTCGAGGGCGCACTGGCGGTGGCGGAGGCCGAACGGCTGCTCGGCGAGCGCGCCGCCCATGACTGGCGGGTGGCGTGGCATCGGGGTCTGCTCGCGCTCGGCGCGGGCGATTTCGCCGCGGCCAAGGAGAGGTTCACCGCCGTGTACCGCGACATCCCCGGCGAGGAGCCGCCGAAACTCGCGCTGGGCCTCTGCGAAGAGCACCTCAACGGCGCGGCCGCCGCCGAGCGGTACTACGACGCCCTGTGGGTGCGGGACCGGTCCCAGGTCAGCGCGGCGTTCGGGCTCGCGCGGGTCCGGTTGCAGCGGGGTGATCGGGCCGCCGCCGTCGAAATCCTCGACCAGGTCCCGGAGTTCTCTCGCTACGACGAGGCCGCGCGGATCGCCGGGGTGCGGGTGCTGTCCGCGCCGATGCCCGGCACGGGGGACCTCCCGGCGTCGGCCGAACTCGACGACGCCGTGGTCCGGCTGGCCGCGTTGGACCTCGACGGAGACTCCCTCGACCGGCTGGTGACGGCCGTGCGCGAGACGGGACTGGCGGCCGTGCTCCTCGGGCAGGGCGGGATCACCGGCGGCGAGATCCTGCGGGCCGACGAGACGGGCGCCCGCACCGTGCTGGACAAGTCGTACCGGCGGCTCGCCCATCACGCGCCCGCGCCGGAAGCGCACGACGTGCTGATAGACCTTGCCAACTCGGTGAGACCGGTGACGCTGGTGTGAGCGCCTTGCCGAGGTCGATCGCGGTCGCGGGTTCACCTGGGAAGAAAGGGGACTGATGAGCGGGGAGCCGAGTCTGGGTCTAGAGGTGCACCAGAACAAGTTCCTGGCCGAGCGGGACCGGGCGATGACGGCGATCGTCCGGGTGGTCTCCCGCGGCGGTGAGGCGGCCGTGGCCAGGACGGCCGCCGAAGTCCTGATGATCGACTGCTCCAGTTCGATGCGCTTCCCCAGCACCAAGATCGGCGAGGCACGACGAGCAGCGGTGGCGGCCATCGACGTCTTGCCCGACGGCGTGCGGTTCGCCGTCATCCAGGGCACCGACGGCGCGAAGGTGATCTACCCGGCCGAGGACGGCCTGGTGACCGCGTCCGCGGCGACCCGGGCGGAGGCACGCGCCGCGGTCGAGCATCTGGCGGCCGTCGGCGGCACGGCGATGGGCGCCTGGCTCGCGAAGGCGCGCGACCTTTTCGAAGGCGTACCCGACGCCGTCCGCCACGCGATCCTGCTCACCGACGGCCGCAACGATTCGCAGACCAGGGCCGACCTGATGAGCGTGCTGAACAGCTGCGAGGGCCGGTTCGTCTGCGATGCCAGGGGGATCGGCGACGGCTGGGAACCCGCCGAACTCACCCAGATCGGCCGGGTCCTGCGCGGGAACGTCGACTCCATCGTCGAGGACGACAAGCTCGCGGAGGATTTCCGGCAGCTGGTCGAGAACGCGATGACGAAGGTGCTGCCCGAGGTCCGGCTGCGCGTCGGCACCATGCCGTTCAGCAGGTTGCGGTCGATCAAGCAGGTGTTCCCCGACGAGTACGACCTCACCGACCGGTGCCACGAGGTCGCCGTCCGCGAACTGGAGCTCTCGCTCGGCTCGTTCGCGAGCGACGAGACGCGGGATTACCAGCTGATCCTCGATCTCGATCCGGACCTCGAACCCAGCCACGGGCAGGACCGTCAGCTCGCGTGGACGGAACTCGTCCCCGTTCCCGGCGCCACGATCGCGGAGGACGCGCTGGCCATCGCGGGGCGATGGACCCACGACCCGATCCCGCCGACGCTGATTCACCCGATGGTCTCGAAGTACGCGGCGCAGGCCGATCTCGGCGAGGCGCTGACCGCGGGCGGTGACGCCTACGCGGCGGGTGACCGGGCCGGGGCCGAACGGGAGTGGGGCAGGGCGGTCGCGCTGGCCACCGCCGCGGGCGACGAAGAAACGCTCACCCGTCTCGAGGGGGTCGTGGAGATCGTGGACGCGGAGAAAGGGGTCGTGCGCCTGCGCCCGGATGCGACACGCAGCCACGCGTTGCACGTCGTCATCCCGTCGAGGGTTTCGGAAATCGCCCTTCCGCAGGAAGATCGGCCGATGCCCGACGCGTCACCGGTCGCCTGTGCCGACTGCCCCGCCCTTTCCCCCGCCGGGGCGAACTTCTGCGTCGGCTGCGGAAGACCGTTCGGTGAGGCGGTTTCGTGACGGCGACTCGTGTACGGCTGGTCCGGCTCCGCACCGCCCTGCTGGCGCTCACCCTCGCGGTCCTGGTGGTCTCGCTGTGGGCGTTCCAGAACGTCCAGGACACGGCCGAGACCGTCCGCGACCGGACCGCGCAGGCGGTGCTCGAAGTGACCGCCGCGCGGGCCGCGCTGGTGGCCGCCGACGCCGCAGCGATCACGAGTTTCGCCTCCGGCGAGGCGAGACTCGCCGGCCCGGGGCAGGAGTACTCGAATCAGCTGGCGCTGGCGAGCCAGAGCCTCGCGCGGGTCGCGGAGTTCAACCAGGCGGGTGAGGCGGGCGGTAACGCGCTGCAGGTGGTGGAAGGCCAGGTCGCGGCCTACTCGGGCTCCATCGGGCAGGCCGACGTGCACTTCCGTCAGCCGGACGCCGCCGTGCTGGGCGCCGTCGACCTCTGGCACGCCTCACGGCTCCTGCACGCCGCGGGCGGTGTCCTGGAGGAGCTGGAAGCGTTGCAGGGCAAACAACGCGACGCGCTGAACCGGCAACTGTCGGCCACCGGGATGAGCCCCGCGATGCTTCCGCTCTGGCTGCTGCCGGTGCTGGCCCTCCTGGTGCTGCTGGTCCTCACCCAGCTGTATCTGCGGAAACGGTTCCGCCGCGTGGCGAACGTCCCGTTGCTCGTGGCGACCGCGCTGATCGCCGCGATCGGGGTCGCCCTGGTGTTCACCCTGGTCAGCCGCGACCGGCTGGACTCGGTCGGGGAACGGCTCGACGGCGTCGCCGCCGCGCGGTCCGCGCAGATCAAGGCGGCCGACGACGCCGGCCAGCGACGGCTCGCCGACCTGCTGGCCGACTACTGCGACGAGGAGCAGGGATGCGGAGTGACCGTCGACGAGTTCCGGGCGCGGGCACGGCAGGTCACCACGGTGGCGACGGACAACACCCGGGTGGCCACCGCGGGCGCGAAGGCGGTGGCGGCCGACGCCTCCGCCGCGGCCGAATCCGGCGGGCGGGAGTTCCTGATCCCGGCGGGCACCCTGCTCGCGGGCGCGCTGGTCCTCCTCGGGCTGCACGCCCGGATCGACGAATACCGGTACCGCCCGTGAACCGCCTGCTGGCCGTGCTGATGGCGCTCTCACTGGTCGCGGGCGGCTGTTCGGCGTCGGCTGATGACGGGCCGGTCGTCGTCCTCGCGTCCTGGACAGGGGAGGAGGAGAAGGCGTTCCGGCAGGTGCTGGACGCGTTCAAGGCCGACACCGGGATCGATTACCTCTACGAAGGCACCCGCGCGGTCGACCAGGTGCTCGCTTCGGACGTCCAACGCGGTACACCGCCGGACGTGGCCGTCCTGCCCAACGCCGGGGTGCTGGCGAAGTACCAGAAGTCGGGCGATCTGCTGCCGCTCGACGACGCCCTCTCCGCCGCGGTGACGCGGTCGTTCAGCTCGCAATGGGTCACCCTGCAGCAGATCGGCACCCAGAAGCTGTACGCCGTCGCGGTGAAGGCCGATCTGAAGAGCCTGATCTGGTACAACCCGGCGCGGCTGACCGGGATCCGCCCGACGACGTTCGAGGGGCTTCGCACGTATTCCGCCGGACTGACCGCGGCCGGTGGCACCCCTTGGTGCGTCGGGATGGGCGCCCCGCCCGCCTCGGGCTGGCCGGGAACCGACTGGATCGAGGACATCCTGCTGCACTCGGCGGGACCGGACAAGTACCGGCAATGGGCGTCCGGCGGTTTGCCGTGGACCTCCCCGGAGGTCGAACAGGCGTGGCGCGACTGGGGTTCCGTGCTCGAGCCCGCCGCCATCCGCGGCGGCACCGCGGCCGCGCTGCTGACGGACTTCGGCGACGCGGGCAAGGCGATGTTCACCGAGCCGCCGGGCTGCGCGCTCGAACACCAGGCGTCGTTCATCATGAGCCGCTACCAGAACTTCAAGCGAGCGGACGGGACGTTCCCCAAGCCGGGCACCGATTTCGACTTCCTGTCCTTCCCTGGACGCGACGTCTCAGAGGTCGCCGCCGACCTCGCCGGAATGTTCCAGGACACGCCCCAGGCGCGGAAACTGATCGAATTCCTGGCCTCGGAGAAGGCACAGCGGATCTGGCCGTCGATACCCCGCGCGAACGCGTTCTCCGCCAACCGGGAACTCGGCCTTGACGTCTATCCGGATCAGGTGAGCAGGCGGGTCGCGGACAGGATCACCTCGGCGTCCGCCCTGTGCTTCGACGCCTCGGACCTGATGCCAGCGACGATGACCGGCGCCTTCCACCGCGCCGTCCTGGAGTACCTGAGCAACCGCGACCGGCTGGACATCCTGCTGAAGCAACTCGAAGACGTCCGGAAGAGCATCCAGCCGGGCGAATGGTTGAAGATCCCCTGTGGACAGTGAAGGAGCATCGGTGAACGACCTGGCTCGGTTCCCGCTCGAAGGCGGCGGTTCGGTGGTCGTCGAGATCGACCCAGTCCCCGGCACCTCCCGTGTCTCCCGGCGCGACGACCTGGTCGAGGACGCCAAAGGGTCGTTCGAGGCGGCGCTGGCGAACGTGAAGGAGGCCGCCACGGCGGCACTGGACACCTTCCGGTCGATGACAAGGGGACCGGACGAGGTCGAGCTCAAGTTCGGCGTCAAGCTGACCGCTCAGGCGGGTGCGGTGATCGCGAAAACGGGCCTGGAAGGCAACTTCGAGGTCAAGCTGAAATGGACCCGGGACACCGAGGCCTGAAAGTGTGCTCGTAAGCAAATTGGTCGTGTGGAGGGACGACCGCGCGTGTCGTCCAATCAGTCACGCGAAACCGTCGTATCGGTACAGGGGCCGCCGCGACCCATACGTCATGTTTGGCTTACCGGGACCAGCAGCCCGAGAGCTTGACGATGTGGGAATCGGGACGTTCAGTCTCCCGATTCCTACATCGTCACGACGTCTTGCCGGTCCCGGATCTTGATCAACGGAGGATTGGGGACAGTCAACGTCCCCAATCCTCCGTTGATCAAGCTCATGCCACCCCCGGCACGGCCGAGCCACTCACGACCACCTGTACCGAACGGCCACGCGCCTCTGCCGCCCATTGGTCACCATCCATAATGGACAGACGACCCTAACGCCCGAGGCCCCGGACCAGCACCATCACCGACTCCCGCACGTCCGCCCGCGTCCGCTTCGGCTGGAACACCTGCCAGTCGAGGGCGACCACCAGCATCGTGCCGAACAAGCCCGCCGCGGCCGTCGGGATCTGGACGCCGTCGGGCAGCCGCCCGGCGGCGTCCAGCCGGTGGAGCTGGTCGCGCACGATCGAGATGATCTCCTCGCGCAGCAACGTCAGTGTCTCGTGCCAGGTCCCTGGCGTGCGCCACATCTCGCTCACCAGGATCTGCGAGAAACCGGGGTATTCGGCGATGAACTCCAGCGCACTGTCCACTTGCGACTCGATCACGTCCATCGGGTCGCCGTCGCCGGTGGCCGCGCGCAGCCGGCTCGCGAGCACGCCGACGCCGTAGCGCAGCAGTGCGTCGACGAGACCGTCTTTGCTGCCGAAGTTGTAGTAGACGGTGCCTTTGGCGACCTTCGCCTCGGCCGCGATGTCGTCCACCGTCAGCCCGACGAGGCCGCGGCTGGCGGACAGCCTCAGCGTCGCCTCGAACAACTTCTGCTTCGTCGCCTCACCCCGGGGACTCACAACGCCAGCTCGGGTTTCAGCGCCGACACCGTCCAGGTGCGCCGTTTCCGCGCCGCCAGCGTCGAAACCAGGATCCCGCCGACGAGATACGCGACCAGGACACCGATGTCACCGAGGATCTCCATCGAGGCGCCACTGTAGAGCAGGTGCCGGAACCCGTCGATCGCGTAACCCATCGGCAGCACGATGTGCAACGGGTACAACGCGTCCGGGATCGTCTGCCACGGGAACGTGCCGCCCGCGCTGACCAGTTGCAGCACCAGCAGCACCAGGCCGAGGAACTTTCCGACGGCACCGAAGAAGGCGTTCAGCGCGTGCACCACGGAGGTGAAGGTGAGCGAGACGAGGATGGCGAACCCGATCGCGCCGAGCGGATGTGCCACGTCGATGCCGACCAGCCAGGTCACCGCGCCGAAGAGCACGATCACCTGCGCGATCCCCAGCAGCGCCGAGGACAGCCAGCCGCCGAGCGCGACCTTGAACGGCGACGCGCCGGCGGTCAGCGCGCGGGTCGAGAGCGGGCGCAGCAACAGGAACAGTACGAACGCGCCGATCCAGGTCGCGAGCGAGATGAAGAACGGGGCGAGACCGGCGCCGTAGGTCCCGGCCGAAGCGACGCCGGAGGAGTTGACCGCCACCGGGTCGGCGATGGTGTTGGCCGTCGCCGCGCGGGTGGGGTCGTCGGGGTTCGGGATCTCCTTGAGCCCGGCGGCGAGTCCGTCACGCAGTTGCACGGCGCCGTCGGCGAGCTGGTTCGTGCCGGTGACCGCGGTCTTCTCGCCGTCGTTCAGCTTCGCGGCGCCGTCCCGGATCTGCGTCGAAGCGTCGGCGGCCTGCGCGATGCCGCTGGTGAGCTGCGGCGTGGCGGAGGCCAGCTGGTGTGCGCCGTCGGACACCTGCCGCGCGCCGGAGGCGAGCTGGATGAGCTGGCTGTTCGCGCCCTGGATCTTCGTGTTCGCCTGGTCGACCGGCGAACGGAGGGTGTCGAGGCGGCTGAGGATCTCCTGCACCTTCGTCTCGGGGAGGCCTGCGCCGCGCAGGTCCTGCGCGAGCTGGGTGCGGTAGCCGTCGAGTTTGGCCTGGATGTCCCCGGAGGCCGTTGCCGCGAGCGAGGCCGCGTCGGCGACCTTCTGGTTCCCGTCGGCGACCTGGCCGGCGCCGTCCGCGAGTTTCTTCGTCTGGGCCGGGAGCTCGGCGGTACTGGATTTCAGGGTGCCGAGCCCGGTCGCCAGCTGGGAACTGCCGGAGGCGAGCTGGGAGGCGCCGTCGGCCAGCTGCTGCTGACCCGATTTGAGCTTGCCCGCGCCGTCCGCGAGCTGCGAAGCGCCTGTCGAGGCTTCTTGGATCTTGCCGTAGATCGTGGAGAAACCGACCAGGAACTTGTCCGCCGCCTCGCTGCCGACCTTCTCCGCGATCGTCTTGCGGACCTGCTCGGCCACCTGTTTCGCGATGGTCCCCGACAGGTAGTTGTTGGCGTCGTTGGTGGTCAGCGTGATGGTCGCCTGCTGGGGCTGGAAGTTGCCCGAGGACAGCAAGGCCGCGGAGAAGTCACGCGGGATGCCGATGGCGAACGAGTAGTTGTCGTCGCGGACGCCCTTGGCGGCCTCCTCGGGGGAGACCTCGTGCCACTGGAACGTGCCGGACTTGACGAGCTCGTCGGTCACTTCGCGGCCGACGTTGCGCTCCGCACCGGCGGAGTCCTTCGAACCGGCGTCCGAGGTGAAGACGGCGGCGGGCAGCTTGTCCAGGCGCGAGTACGGGTCGAAGTTCGCGTAGAGGTAGAAGGACGCGTAGAGCAGCGGCACCAGGACGAGCGCGGCCATGGCGAGTTTCGGCAGGGTGCCGCTGCTCAGCCGGCGCAGCTCGTTGGCGGCGATCCGGACGGGGTTCATTCCTGGTCTCCTGAAGTCTTCGCGGTCTCTTCGGTTTCGTCCGGCTCGGCCTCCGCCTCGGCGGGCGCGCAGCGCACGGGGTCGGGCTGCTCGAGAGCGCCGCAGCGTGCGGGCTTCTCCGGCAGGGCCGAAACCGGGGTGGTGGCGGTCAGCACGATCACGGCGAGGCCGCGCTCGGCGTGCTCGCGGGCGAGCTTCGCCCAGCTGTCGACGTCGCTGGTGTGCCTGTCCGGGGTGTCGAGCACCAGTACGCCGACGCCCTCGCGGCCGGCGGCCAGCGCGGTGAGCAGCCGGGTGCGCATCACCGCTTCGAGGTTCTCGAACCGGGTGGTGGCGAAGGCGGCGGCGTCGTGCTCGGCCAGCCAGCTCGCGACGGCGGCCTTGTTCGCCGGGCGCTTCGCGAGTTCGAGTTCCTCGCCGACGACGATCTGCAGCGACAACGCGCCGTCCGGGTCGCTCACGCCGGGGGAGTCGACGATCACGACGACCTTCCGCGGGTCGCCGCCCTCGACGGTCACCGTTCCGGTGGCGGGCTTCAGTCTGCCCGCGAGCGCCAGCCCGAAGGCGGTGACGCCGACCCCTGGCTCGCCGTGCACGATCGCCAGCTCACCGCCCGAAACCGTGAGCGAAGTAGGCGACAGCAACGTGCCGTGGGGTCCGGTCACGGACACCCTGTCGGCTTGAACCCGCACGAAGAACTCCCAGGTCGGTGACTCGCGGAACTTAAACTGACTGGTCAGTTCAAAAGTTAGCCCTGACCTGGGAGGGATACAACCGTGGGGGGCCCATGTCACACGCAAGAGTGACGAAACCTCCGCAAACCGGACGACTCGCGCAGCCTTTCGGCTAACCCTGCTTTTCGATCAGCGCAGCGCCGAAGCCGGGTGGACCTCCCAGGACGTCCAAAGTGGACGATAACCCTGCCGGTGCCAGAACACCGAAGAGAGCGGGTTGGTCGGGTTGTAGTAGAGGTACGTGCCGTCCGCGCCGTCGCCTGCGAACTCCCCGTGCACCACGGACATCAGGGCACGGCCGAGCCCGCTCCCGCGTAGGCCCGCCACGGTGACGACGTTGTTCACGTATCCCCAGCGGCCGTGGGGGAGCAGTTCGGCCTCGGCCGACCCCGGTGACGAAATCACCCAGGCGGCGTGCGCGAACGCGGCGACCGTGCCGTCCCGTTCGGCCAGCCACAGCAGCGGGGCGTCCTTGTCGAGCGCGCGTTCCAGTGCGGGGGCGAGCAGCTCGGCGGCGTTCGAGCGGTGCCGGGTGGCGACCTGCCCGATGTAGTCGTGGGTCGACACGGCCATCGCGAGCACGTCGTCGAAGTCTTCGTACCGGGCCCGGCGGACGGTCACCCCGTCGACGGCCGGGTCTTCGCGGCGGTGGCCGGTGCGCACGGCGAGCGCGGACATCGGCACCAGGCCGTGGTCGAGGAAGGCCCGGATCGCCTCGGCGTCCCGGCTCGGCCAGTTGACCACGCACGACGAATCCTCGCCGGGGGATTCGGCGTCCATCCACGTCCGCCACGCGCGCAACAGCACGTCCATGCCCTCGGTGCCGGCGCCGCCGATGAACGGGAACAGCTGCCGCACGTCGGCGGCCGACCAGAGCAGGGGGACGTCGTCCGGACCGTGCAACTGCCGCTGCACCACGCCGGTGACCTGGACGCCCGACGCCGTGGCGGCGTCCACGCGCTCGCCGACGACCGGGGGCGGAGCCGCTTCGGGCAGGAGCCCGTCGATCGCCGCGAACCGGGTGCGGTGCGCGTCGAGCAACTTCTTCTCGATTTCCATCCCGTCCCCAGGGTCGACCGCGCCGGGCACCGCTACCGCAGGGCCGCCGCGGGGCCCGCCGCCCACGTCGTCCACAGTGGACGATAACCCTGCCGGTGCCAGAACACGGGGGAAAGCGGATTGGCCGGATTGTACGAGACGAAGGTACCGCGCAGCGACGGCGAGAACAGCTCGTCGTGCGCGACGGCGGTCAGCGCGCGCCCGATGCCGCGGCCCCGCGCGGCGCCGGTGACCGCGAGCGTCCCGACATAGCCCCACTCGCCCGGCGGTAGCCGCCCGGCGAGCGCGTCACCGGGGATCGGGGAGCGCTTTCCGCTGGTCACCATCCCCACCGTGACCCCTTCCTCCTCGGCGATCCAGACGCGGCCGCCGAACTGCAGGCCGCGCCGGACCTCCTCCGCGAGCAGGGCCTTGGCCCCTGGCCGGACGACACCGTGGCCGACGAACGAGGTGTAGCGAAGTTCTTCGAACCGGAGCTCGACGATCTCCTCCAGGTCGCCGCCCGAGGACTCCCGGACGGTCACGCCGGGCACGGTATGCGCGTCGCCCTTGGCGGGCGCGCGGACGGCCAGTGCCAGCTGCGGCGCGAGCCCGTGGTCGAGAAAAGCACGCATGACGGCGACGTCCCGGCTGGGCCAGGTGACCGTGCACGCCGAATCGGGTTCGGCGTCGGCGAGCGCGATCCGGTCACGCCAGGCGGACAGCAGTGCGCTCATTCCCGCGCCGGCGTCGGCGGGGAGGACCGCCGACAGGATCTGGAGATGCGCCGGACCCCAGAGCCGCTGCCAGGAACCCGCGGCGAACCGTACGTGCGCGATCGTCCCGATGGCACCACCGGCCTCCAGGGGTTCGCCGGGCGGGAGCGGGGGCGGGGGCGGAAGCAGCGGGTCGAGCGCGGCGAACCGCGCCCGTTGCCGCTCCGCCGCCGACTTCATCCCCGCTGGGTGCAGAAGATCGCGGTGCCGGGGAAGAGCTTGCCGCGCAACGGGCTCCACTGTCCCCACGTGCGGGAGTGCCCCTCCGGCCAGGCGGGCTCGATGAGGTCCGTCAGCGCGAAACCGGCGTCGGCGAGCGCGCGGACGTAGTCGCCGATGGTGCGGTGGTACTCGACGTAGGTCGCGACGCCCTCTTCGTCGACCTCGACGTACGGCGTGCGGTCGAAATACGGCTGCGTGACCGTGAGGCCCTGCGGTCCGGGGTCGTCGGGGAAGATCCAGCGCATCGGATGGGTCACCGAGAACACCCAGCGGGTACCCGGCCGGAGCACCCGGTGGACTTCGGCGAACACGACGTCCACCGACGCCACGAACGGGACCGCGCCGAAGGCCGAGCAGGCCGCGTCGAAGCTCGCGTCGGCGAACGGGAGCGACTCCGCCGTCGCCTGCACGAGCGGCACGGGGGTGCCGGTGCGCTCGTTGCCCTCCCTCGCGTGCCGCAGCATGCCCGCCGACAGATCGGTCGCGACCGCCTCGGCGCCCTGCGCGGCGAGCCAGCGCGAACACGCCGCCTGCCCGCAGCCGATCTCGAGGATCCGCTTGCCGCCGACTTCACCCAGAAGTGCCACGTCGGCCTCGCGGACGCCCTCCGGGCACCAGACGAAGTCCGCGTCGCCGAGGAAGCCGCCGTGGGTCGCCTGGTAGTCGTCGGCGTCGGCGTCCCACCACGCCAGGTTCGCGGCCGTCGCCTCGGGAGCGGAAACCGCCCGGTAGGCGACCCCCGCGGTGCCGAGCCGCTCCTCGGCCTCTGCGTGCCGTTCGGGCTCGGTGGCGGACTGCTGGCTCAAACCGATATCCTTTCCCCAGGTCAGGGCTTCGCGGGACAGTTTATCCGCCCGCCGTGATCGTGGGGGCGACCCTGATTGTGCCGTGTACAGGGGGCCGCGTAGGATACCTGTTAGCGCAGTGGGTTCGCGCTACTCTTTCCCCCGGTTCGCTCAGCGTCCGGGTCAGGGGGTCGCGCACCGGATGCGGTGATGCTCGCGGTCGTTCCCTGTGGACGTTTGCTTGTGTGGTCACCTCATGCCGGAGAGCCCATGGTGCACTAACCGCAAACCCACTACTTCCCATCCACCGGAGCAACCCGCCTAATGACGACCGACACCGCCACCGCCCCGACCGCCCCCATTGGGGCCCCGCAGGTCGCAATCAACGACATCGGGTCGGAGGAAGATTTCCTCGCAGCGATCGACAAGACGATCAAGTACTTCAACGATGGCGACATCGTCGAAGGAACCATCGTCAAGGTTGACCGTGACGAGGTCCTGCTCGACATCGGCTACAAGACCGAGGGTGTCATCCCCTCGCGCGAGCTCTCCATCAAGCACGATGTCGACCCGGCTGAGGTTGTCACCGTCGGCGATGAGGTCGAAGCCCTTGTCCTCCAGAAGGAGGACAAGGAAGGCCGTCTGATCCTGTCCAAGAAGCGTGCGCAGTACGAGCGCGCCTGGGGCACGATCGAGGAGCTCAAGGAGAAGGACGAGCCCGTCAAGGGCACCGTCATCGAGGTCGTCAAGGGCGGCCTCATCCTGGACATCGGCCTGCGCGGCTTCCTGCCCGCGTCGCTGGTCGAAATGCGCCGTGTGCGCGACCTGCAGCCGTACGTCGGCCGCGAGCTCGAGGCGAAGATCATCGAGCTGGACAAGAACCGCAACAACGTGGTCCTGTCCCGCCGCGCCTACCTGGAGCAGACCCAGTCCGAGGTGCGCAGCGAGTTCCTCAACGCGCTCGCCAAGGGCCAGGTCCGCAAGGGTGTCGTGTCGTCCATCGTCAACTTCGGTGCCTTCGTGGACCTGGGTGGCGTCGACGGCCTGGTGCACGTCTCCGAGCTGTCCTGGAAGCACATCGACCACCCGTCCGAGGTCGTCGAGGTCGGCCAGGAGGTCACGGTCGAGGTTCTGGACGTCGACATGGACCGCGAGCGCGTCTCGCTGTCGCTGAAGGCGACCCAGGAAGACCCGTGGCGCCAGTTCGCCCGCACCCACGCGATCGGCCAGATCGTGCCGGGCAAGGTCACCAAGCTCGTTCCGTTCGGTGCGTTCGTGCGCGTCGAAGAGGGCATCGAGGGCCTGGTGCACATCTCCGAGCTGGCCGAGCGCCACGTGGAGATCCCGGAGCAGGTCGTCCAGGTCAACGGCGACGTGATGGTCAAGGTCATCGACATCGACCTCGAGCGTCGTCGCATCTCGCTGTCGCTGAAGCAGGCGAACGAGGGCGTCACGCCGGAGACCGAATTCGACCCCACTCAGTACGGCATGGCCGCCGAGTACGACGCCGAGGGCAACTACATCTACCCCGAAGGCTTCGACCCGGACACCCAGGAGTGGCAAGAAGGCTTCGACAAGCAGCGTGAGGAGTGGGAGCGTCAGTACGCCGAGGCTCACACCCGCTACGAGGCTCACATGAAGCAGGTCGTCAAGGCCGCCGAGGCCGACGCCGAGGCCGCTGCGGATGCCGCGACCGGTGTCACCTCTTCCTCGAGCGACTCGGGCGAGCAGAGCTACACCTCCGCTCCGGCCGAGGCCAAGAGCGGTGGCACGCTCGCCAGCGACGAGCAGCTCGCGGCTCTCCGCGAGAAGCTCTCGGGCGGCGCTGCCTGATCCAGGCGCTCAGCCAGTAGCTGACAGACAGCGGCCCCGGTCCTCCACGGACCGGGGCCGCTGTCTTACGCAATTCGGCACCTGGTTGCGATCCTTGCGCGCGCAAGGATCGCAACCAGGTGCCGAATTGCGGAAAAGATCAGCGCAAGTAGGTGACTGGTTGCGCGAGGGAAATCAGGAGGTGGCGGGCCGGACGGCCGGCACCCAGATGCGGTCGAGCGCGGCGGCGCGAGCCCTGCGACGGAGTCCGGCGAAGCTGTGCTTGGCAGGAACGAGGAGCGCGCTCAGCCACGTGCGCCGATATTCGGCGAGGGCCTCGGCAACGGGACGATGGAGGACACAGTGCACCAGCCCAGGCGTTCCGAGCCGGTGCCGCCCGACGTGCTTGCCGTCTGCCATCTTTCCTCCGTGTGGGCTACCTTCGCCGCGCACGGTACGCAATCAGGCTCCCGAAGCGGCGTAACCGCCCGGCGTGTCACCCATAAAGGTCGTGTAACGCGTCACTATGAACTTGCGTTTTGCATCCGGCTGTGCGCGGTGTGGCCGTTCCGTGACCCTGAGCGGTCGGTCCCGACCGCGCCACTAGGCTGACCGGCATGCTGCGTGTGGGCCTGACCGGCGGGATCGGCGCCGGAAAATCGACGGTGGCGAACCGGCTTTCCGAGCACGGCGCCGTCCTCATCGATTCCGACAAGATCGCCAGGGAAGTGGTCGAGCCGGGGACGCCGGGGCTGGCCGAGCTCGTCGAGGCGTTCGGGGAGGACATCCTCGCCTCCGACGGTTCGCTGGATCGGGCAGCGCTCGCCGCCAAGGCGTTCGCCGACGAGGAGTCCCGCAAGCGGCTGAACTCGATCGTCCATCCGAGGGTCGGCGCCAGGACCGCGGAGTTGATGGCGGCCGCGGCGCCGGACGCGATCATCGTCCACGACATCCCGCTGCTGGTCGAAGGCGGGCTCGCGCCGATGTACCACCTCGTCGTCATGGTCGACGCGCCGGAGGAGGTCCGCGTCCGCCGTCTGGTCGAGGCGCGGGGAATGGCCGAGACCGACGCGCGTGCCCGGATCAAGGCGCAGGCGACGACCGATCAGCGCCGGGCCGTGGCCGACGTCTGGTTCGACAACAGCGGAGCGCCCGACATCGTGCTCGCCGACGTCGACGCGTTGTGGGCGGACAGGCTGACCCCGTTCGAGGCGAACGTGCGGCTCCGCAAGCCGCGTGCGCCGATGTCGCCGAAGATCGCGCCGTACGACGAGACCTGGCCGGTGCAGGCCGAGCGGGCGCTCGCGCGAATCCGCGTGGTGACGGGTGACGACGCCGTGCGGGTCGATCACATCGGTTCGACCTCCGTGCCGGGGCTGCCCGCCAAGGACATCCTCGACCTCCAGCTGACGGTGTCCACTTTGGACAAGGCCGACGAGCTGGCCGAACGGCTGTCCGACGCCGGGTTCCCGCGTGCGGAAGGCGAATGGTTCGACGACGCGCACGGCGAAGAGGGGACTTGGCCGAAGCGGTTCCACTTCGGCGGCGATCCGCGCCGCCCGGTCAACCTGCACGTCCGCTCCCAGGAGACACCGGCTTGGCGGCTCGCGCTGCTGTTCCCGGAATGGCTGCGGCGGAACCCGGACGAGCGCGATGCCTACGCCGCGGTCAAGAACGCCATGGCCGCGAAGCACGCCGGCGACGGCACTGTCGAGCAATACACCGACGAGAAGCAGTTCTGGGTCGACGCGGCCTTCACTCGGGCCGACGCCTGGGCCGAGTCGACCGGCTGGACCCCGTAAAGCCTGGTCAGACCCGGAATTCCCGCAGGCCCGGCCACGCCGTCGCCCAGGCTTCGGTGTGACCGGTGACCAGCCAGATCGGCATCCCGCGGCTCACGTTGCGGACGCCGGCCGCGTTGTCCACACGGGCGACGATGCGGGCGTCGGTGAACGAACGCAGCAGCCGCGCCGGATCGGGCCCGACGAACAGGACGCTGTCCGCGGTCTCCGGCGGGTGCCCGAAGTACCAGAAACCCCGGCTGGGGCTGTACACGGTGGGCAGCCCGTAGTCGGCGCCGTATCTATCCAGCGCGCCGGCCTGCCAGTACCCGGCCGTGACGAGTGTGGTGCGCTCCCGCTGTTCCGGCGGGAGCCGGTGATAGGCGTCCGCGACCGAACGGGCGAGATCCGGCCAGCCGATCTCCTCCAGCGCGTACGCCGGGCGCGGTACGTCCCGGCCTTCCGCGAGCCAGGCGGCGGGCCACACCGGCAACGCGTAGGGGAGGGTGTACAGCGCGGAAAGCAGGAACACCGGCCAGGTCGGGACCCAGCGGAACCATCGGGACGGCTTCAACTGTCCGAAATGGACGGCCGCACCCGCCCAGAGGACGCCGAACATGCCCGCCGCGTAGTAGTACCGGCCGTTGGACAGGATGAAGAGCGCGATCACGCCGACGGCGGTCCAGCCGAGGAACCGGAACTCGCGCATCCTCGCCGAGAACAGCAGGACCCAAAGTCCATAAAGGACGCCGACGACACCGATGCCGAGCCCGGCGCCGGTCAGCAGGGCGGGCAGGAAGCCGGCGCGGCCGCTCCAGCCGCCGGTGGTCTCGTGGGCGATGACGTCGCCCATCTCCAGTTGCGGCCAGTCGTTCGCGGCCTGCCACCAGAGGGTGGGCACGAGGGAGAGCGCGGCGATACCCGCCCCGATCCAGAGTTTGGGCCTGCGCAAGAGATCCCGCGGTCCGAAGACCAGGATCGCGATCCCGGCGGCGACCCAGAATGTCGCGACGAGGAGCTTGACGTTGAGCGCGACGGCGGTCGCCACGCCCAGCCACAGCAACAAATTGTCGTCGCGCGTCCGCATCCACCGCACGAGCAGCCACACGATGAGCGCCCACAGGGCCGGGTCGATCGTCGAGGTGGCCAGGTAGTGCCCGCTGCCGAGGAACTGTCCGCAGATCGCGTACGCGGCGGCGGCGCGGGTCTGAGCCCGGCGGTCCCCGCCCATCTCGTAGGCGATGAGCCCGGTGAACACCACACCGGCGGCTGTCGCGAGGACGGCGGGGAGCCGGAAGACGAAGACGTTGCCCGGTGCGAGCGAATCCATCGCCAGCGCCAGGAACGGGAGCACCGGCGGCTGGTCGGCGTATCCCCAGGCCAGCCTCTTGCCGGCGGAGAGGAAGTACAGTTCGTCGCCGAAGTAGCCGTACCGCCACGCCGTCGCCAGCAGGGCCGCCGCGGCCGCGGCGGCGAGCAACGCCACCGGGAGCCGGGCGAACGCCGCGCCGGACACGGTCGGTGTTTCGGCCGCGTGGGCGGCTTCCATCCATTCCTCGCAGATCCCTCGGGTGCCGGTCCTCTCGCACCTTACGTGCCAACCACGTGGCGCGTCGGTCGTGAGAGGACCGGCGAGGCTCAGAAGCCCCAGTCCGCGAGCTTCGGCCATACCGTGTCCCAGGGCCCGTTCCGGCCGGTGGCCAGCCAGATCTTCATGCCCTGACTCACGTTCCGGACCCCGGCCCGGTTGTCGAGCGCGCCGACCTCGCGCACTCGCGTGAAGTACGGCACAAGTCCCGAAGGGTCGTTTCCGACGAACAGGATGTCGCGTGCCGATTCCGGCGGCCTCGGCAGCGTCACGTAGCCGCGGTTCGGACTCGACGGCGACGGAAGCCCGAGCTCCGGTCCATAGTGGTCGATCGCACTGGCCTGCCAGTACCTCGCCGCGATGATGCCCGTATGGGGTGGATCGGGAACGGCCCGGTGCGCCTGTGCCACCGACTCCGTGATCTCCCGCCAGCCGATCTCCTCGTCGGCGAAGATCGGCCGCACCCACTCCGGGGCGGTCGCCATGGCCGACCGCGGGAGGATCGGAAGCGCCTGTGGGATCGCGATCACCGCCGCCACCAGATACACCGGCCAGGTGGCGATCCAGCGCCAGTACTTCGACGCCCGGCCCGCTTCGATCTCCACCGCCGCGGCGGCGAACAGCGGGGCGAACATCCCCGCCGCGTAGTAGTAACGGCCGTTCGCCAGCAGGAACACCGCGAGCACGCCGAGCGTCGTCCACCCCAGGAACCGGTACGGCCGCAGGCGTTCGGATCGCAGCAGCCTCCACAGCCCGTAGCAGACCAGGACCATCCCGATCGGCACGCCCGCGCTCGTCACCAAGGTCGGGACGAACGTGGCCCGCCCGCCCCAGCCTGCCGAGACCTCTCGGGAGATCGCCGCGCCCATCGTCAGCTGTGGCCAGCCGTTGGCCGCCTGCCAGACGAGGGTGGGCGCGATCATCGCGGCGGCGATCAGCGCGCCGAGCCAGAGCGCCGGACGGCGGAGGAGATCGCGGGGACCGAACGCCACCGCGGCGACCAGCACGACGACCCAGAACGCCCCGATGAGGAACTTCGTGTTGAGCGCGAATCCGGTCACGACGCCGCTCCAGATCAGGAGCCCGTCCGCGCGGATCCGTACCCATCGGACGAGCAGCCAGAGCAGCAGCGTCCACAGGAACGGGTCGATCGTGCTGGTCGCCAGGTAGTGCCCGGTGCCGAGCATCTGGAGGGACACCGCGAAGGCCGCCGCCGCGATCATCTGTGCCTTGCGGCCGCCGCCGAGTTCCCTGGCGATCAAGGCGGTGAGCACGACGCCGGCGACCATCGCCAGCATCGCCGGGATCCGCAGGACGAACGGCGAATCGGCGCCGAACGTGTCCATCAGTCGCGCCAGGAGCGGCAACAACGGCGGCTGGTCGGCATACCCCCAGTCCAGATGCCGGCCGGCCGCCAGGAAATACAGTTCGTCGCCGAAGTAGCCGTAGCGACCGGCCGTCGCCGCGAGTACCACCCCCATCGCCCCTGCGATCGCCAGCACCGGTGCCCTCGCGAACGGCGCGACTTCCGCGCGTTCCCGCTCACCGGACCGTTTCCGGAGTCCCTCGGTCTCGATGACCACGGGTATCCGCCCCCTCTCGATCGGTTTCACCCGTGATCGAGAGTTCCGTGTGGGCGGCTTCCCGGGAATCCGTCGGCCGGTCGGGATCCGCTCACCGAAGGGATGAGGCGGAATCAATCGAACGATGGATGACGGCCGGTCAGTGCCGTCGCCAGCCGAGCGCGATGTCCTTTGTGGACAGCCAGCCACGCAGGTCGTGGCCGTGGGTGGCCAGCCCGTCGACCGTCGTGTGACTGACCCCGAGTGCGCGTTCGCCGTCGGCGGGGGAGAGCAGCCCGCCGGTGACCGCGGCGAGGAGTTCGTCGGTGTCGATCACCTGGACGGATTTCTTGTCCCGCAGGACGAGGTCCAGATAGAGATCGGTGGCGACCCAGACGCCGTCCTCACGGCGGACGTCGACGACGTCGAGATAGAAGTCCTGATCGCGTTCGTGGCCGGGGTTGAACCAGAAATCGGTGATCCGGAGGCCGAGTTCCGGCAGCAGCCAGGACTCGATGTAGTGGAACTGCCGTCGCCCCGGGGCAGGCCGCGCCATGTAAAGGCCGAAGGGCTCCTCGCGGTATTCGTCGACGTCCCTCACGACGCCCTTCGGATCGGTGTTGGTCTTCGCGGCCGGGTCGAAGTACTCGACCTTGGGCGGGTGCAGCGAGGTCATGCGCCCATCTTGGAAGGCGCAGACGCCCGCGAACACCGCCCAACCGGGTGGACGATCACGGTTTCGCGGTTCCGGGGGAGTAGCGCCGCACGGCCGGATAAGGTGCGCTGGTTCCGCCATAAGGGTGAGTGGGAGTCAAAGTATGTTCGGGATCATCAGGCCGTGTCGCCACCGGCTTTCCGCAGGTCTGCACGCGGACTGGCTCGCCCACCTGTGCGGCCTTTGCCTGGCGCTGCGCGACGAACACGGACAACTCGCCCGAATGGTGACGAATTACGACGGCTTGATCATCTCGGCGCTCGTCGAAGCCCAGTCGCCGCGTGCGGAGGGACGGCGTGACGCCGGCCCTTGCCCGCTTCGCGCGATGAAGGGGACGTCGGTCGCGAAGGGCGGCGGAGCCCAGCTCGCGGCGGCGGTCTCCCTGGTGCTGGCGTCGGCCAAGATCAGTGACCACGTCGAGGATCGTGACGGTGCCTTCGCGCGGCGTTCCGTCGCTCTCGCCGCGAGGCGGGTCGCGACGCGATGGGCGGATCAGGGGAGCCGCACGGGCATCCGGGTCGGTTTCGACACGGCGGTCCTGACCGAGGCCGTCGACCGGCAGGGCGAGATCGAAAACGCCGTCCGCCTCGGCGATTCGGCCGTCCTCGCCACCGAACCCGCCGAACTGGCGACGGCCGCCGCGTTCGCCCACACCGCCGTGCTGGCGGGCCGTCCGGAGAACGCCGCGCCACTGGCCGAGGCCGGACGCCTGTTCGGCAGGGCCGCGCATCTGCTCGACGCCGTCGAGGACCTCGCCGAGGACGAGGCCGCCGGCGCGTGGAACCCGCTGACGGCCACCGGGACCGGGCTCGCCGAGGCGCGGCGGCTCTGCGACGACGCCGTGCTCGGCGTCGAACTCGCCCTTCGCGAGGTGAGGTTCGATCAGCCCAAGCTGGTGCACGCGCTGCTGGTCCACGAACTGCGGCAGGCGGTGCGACGCGCTTTCGGGCACAACCTCACCGGCCACGGCCACGGTCCGCAGCAGCCGCCGCCGGGCTGGATCGGGCCCGGCCCCCAGCCGCAGCAGCATCCACACCAGCCCTACCCGCCGCAGCAGTACCCGCAGGGCGGCTACCAGCCGCCGCCTCCGCCGCCGGGCGCTCCTGGTGGCGGAGGCCCGCCGCAGGAACCGCCGAAGAAGAAACGGAAGCACGGCGGCGCGCCGACCGACGGTCAGGGCGGTTGCTGCTGGACGCCGAAGTTCCGGGTGCCCGCTCAGCCGAGGGGGTTCTTCTTCGGTTGCGCGGTGGCGACCTACATGTGCTGTTCGTGCCAGTTCTGCTGCCGGGACCCGTTCCCCGGAGCGTGGAGCGGGAAGCCACACGAGGCCTGGTGCAACAACTGTGACGGTTGTGACTGCTGTAACTGCTGTGACTGTTCCTGCTGATCCGACCAGGCGAAACGGAAACTGTCGGACCCAGCGCCTACTCTTGAGGACGTGGCTTTCGCAACCGAACACCCCGTACTCGCCCACTCGGACCACCGGCCTGTCACCGACATCCCCCGGACCGGTGGCCGGTTCGAGGTCGTCAGTGACTACAAGCCCGCCGGTGACCAGCCGGCGGCGATCGACGAGCTCGAACGCCGGGTCAACGCGGGCGAGAAGGACATCGTCCTGCTCGGCGCCACGGGTACCGGCAAATCGGCGACGACGGCCTGGCTGATCGAGCGCGTCCAGCGTCCGACGCTGGTGATGGCGCCGAACAAGACGCTGGCCGCGCAGCTGGCGAACGAGCTGAGGGAGTTGTTCCCGCACAACGCGGTCGAATACTTCGTCAGCTATTACGACTACTACCAGCCCGAGGCGTATATCGCGCAGACGGACACCTACATCGAGAAGGACTCGTCGATCAACGACGACGTCGAGCGGCTGCGGCACTCGGCGACGATGAACCTGTTGTCGCGGCGCGACGTCATCGTGGTGGCGAGTGTCTCGTGCATCTACGGCCTCGGCACGCCCCAGTCGTATCTGGACCGGTCTTCGAAGCTGAAGGTCGGCGAGCAGCTCGACCGGGACGTCTTCCTCCGCGCGCTGGTGGACGTGCAGTACACCCGCAACGACATCGCCTTCGCGCGCGGGACCTTCCGCGCCCGCGGCGACACGGTCGAGATCATCCCGGCGTACGAGGAGCTGGCGATCCGCGTCGAGTTCTTCGGCGACGAGATCGAGAAGCTGTACTACCTGCACCCGCTCACCGGCGACATCGTGAAAGAGGTCGACGAGGTCCGCATCTTCCCGGCCACGCACTACGTCGCGGGTCCGGAGCGGATGGAGAAGGCCATCCACGGCATCGAAGCCGAGCTGGAGCAGCGGCTGGCCGAGCTGGAGAAGCAGGGCAAGCTGCTCGAGGCCCAGCGGCTGCGGATGCGCACCGCGTACGACATCGAGATGATGCGCCAGGTCGGCTTCTGCTCCGGGATCGAGAACTATTCGCGGCATATCGACGGCCGCGGCGCGGGGACCGCGCCCGCCACCTTGATCGACTACTTCCCGGACGACTTCCTGCTGGTCATCGACGAGTCGCACCAGACCGTCCCGCAGATCGGCGGCATGTACGAAGGCGACATGTCGCGGAAGCGGAACCTGGTCGAGTTCGGGTTCCGGCTGCCCAGCGCGGTCGACAACCGGCCGCTGACCTGGGAGGAGTTCAGCGACCGGATCGGGCAGACGGTGTACCTGTCGGCGACGCCGGGGCCGTACGAGATGGGGCAGGCCGGTGGCGAGTTCGTCGAGCAGGTCATCCGGCCCACCGGCCTGATCGACCCGAAGGTGGTCGTGAAGCCCACCGAAGGCCAGATCGACGACCTGGTGCACGAGATCCGCGACCGGGCGGAGAAGGACGAGCGCGTCCTGGTCACCACGCTCACCAAGAAGATGTCCGAGGACCTCACCGACTACCTGCTCGAGCTGGGGATCCGGGTGCGGTACCTGCACTCCGAGGTCGACACGTTGCGCCGGATCGAGCTGCTGCGGCAGCTGCGCGCGGGCGATTACGACGTACTGGTCGGCATCAACCTGCTCCGTGAGGGTCTCGACCTGCCCGAGGTCTCGCTGGTCGCGATCCTCGACGCGGACAAGGAGGGCTTCCTCCGCAGTGGCACGTCGCTGATCCAGACGATCGGCCGCGCGGCGCGAAACGTGTCGGGCGAGGTGCACATGTACGCGGACAAGATCACCGACTCGATGCGGCACGCCATCGACGAGACCGATCGCCGCCGAGCCAAGCAGGTCGCCTACAACGAGGAGCGCGGTGTCGATCCGCAGCCGCTGCGGAAGAAGATCGCCGACATCCTGGACCGCGTCTACAGCGAAGCCGAGGACACGGAATCCGTCGCCGTCGGCGGCTCGGGCCGGAACTCCTCGCGCGGCAAGAAGCCCGAGCAGGGCGATCGCGTGCGCAGCTCCGGGATGCTCGCCGACAAGAACGTCGCCGGGATGCCGCGCGCCGAACTGGCCGACCTCATCCAGCAGATGACCGACCAGATGATGCAGGCCGCGCGCGACCTGCAGTTCGAACTGGCGGCCCGGCTGCGTGACGAGGTCTCCGACCTCAAGAAGGAACTGCGCGGAATGGACGCGGCCGGCATCAAGTAGCCGCACGGCCTCGTGAGTGGCGATTCGGGTTCTAACCCGAATCGCCACTCACGAGACTTGACCGGCTCGGTACCGGAGTTTTCTTGTCCCGCTTGAGGTACATGAAGGACCCCTTCCTTGCGCCTGGCGCAGTGAAGGGGTCCTTCATGTACTGGGGACGGAGGCCTTCACGGACTGAGCCTGGCATCAACCGCAGCCGGAACCACGTAGGTACCTAAGCCACCCTTGGCTCTAACCGCCTTTGCCACTCACGACGGCCGGTCAGAGGCGGCGGCGTTCCAGCATGGTGAGGTCGGCATCGAAGTCCGGGAAGCCGTCAGGCGCCGAACGGGTGGTCACGCCGGGCGAAACCGGAGGCAGCCCGGCCCAGCGCCGTACGGTGTTCGTCGCCTCGGCGGCCTGAGCCGTGGGAAGCTGCGAGATCCGGGCGCCGTGGTTCCCGCCCTGCACCGTGTAGCTGTAGGAGTCCTTCGTGCCGAAGCCGAGCCGGAACGGTTCGGCGCCCCACGGGTCGTTCCCGCCGTAGACGAACATCAGCCGCTTCCCCTGCGACTTCACCCAGAAGTCGATGTCCGGCATCGCCAGGTGGTCGAACCGCGGGATGTCGACGGACTTCGGCACGAACGTCCGCGACACGTTGGCGCCCGGGTAGCGCAGCAGATCCCGGAGATAGCCCTCATAGGACTCGGGGGCGCCGAGCTGGTAGGAAGCCTGGAAGTAGTAGGGGACATAGATTTCGAGGTTCTGGTCGGAGTAGGTGTTGAGACTCTCGACGCGTTCGAACCAGGCGTAGACCTCGGCCGCCGGAGATCCGGCCTTCGGGATCGTCGCGCAGTCCGCCTGCTTCTGGTACTGCCAGAAGGCGAAGTACGAGTCGATCACCGAGATCTCCAGCGACACATCGGCCGAGCCGACGGTCTTGAACGTGTAGCCGTTCTTGGCCGCGTCGGCGGCGGCGAGTGCCGCGAACTCCGAACGCCGCGTCAGCACGTCGCGCTGGATCGCCTTCAGCGCCGAACGGCAGGCCGGATCGTCGCCGACGCCTGCCAGGAACCGGTTGTAGCGATCGTGCGAGTTGATGACGTCGTTGGGCGCGACGTACGGGATCGTCGCGTCGACGTCGTCCGGGAAAAACCTACGGAAGTAGGTCGCCGTCATGCCGCCCTTGCTGCCGCCGGTGGCGAGCCACTTGCCCGGATAGATCCGCTTGAACGCCTCGACGGCGCGGTGCTGGTCGGCGGCGGCCTGCCAGATCGTCAGCTGCTTGCCCCAGTCCGGATGTTCCGGCCGCGAGGGGGTGAAGAAGCGGTATTCCATCGACAGCTGGTTGCCGTCGACGAGCTGTGTCGGCTCCGAGCGGTTGGGCGATTGCGAGACGTTGTACCCGCTCGTGTACACCACGGTGGGCGAGCGGAATTCCTTGTGCAGCAAGGTGAATCGCTGCTGGAAGCTGCCGCGGTCCGGCCTGCGGTGGTCGACCGGCTGGGTGTAGGTGAGTTTGAAGAACCGGTACCCGGTCGGCGCCGGATTCTCCGAGACGACGGTCAGGCCGGGGATCCGGTCCAACGCGTCTCTGACGTCCTCGGGTGCCGCCTGCGCGGCCGGGGTGAGCCCGGCCAGTGCGAGAACGGTGATCGCCAGAACCGACCACGCGGCCGTGAGCTTCCGCATCCATGCCCTCCCCATCGGGACCTGTTGAGCGGTCGGATACTCACAGAGTCGCCGCCGGTGGGCAATCGCCTATCCGGTCGAGCCTGAAGATCAGGCCCGGCCGCCGAGCACCCGGTCCACGTAGGCCTTGATGGCCGCGAGCGCCTCGGGGGAACTCCACAGTTCGAGGACGTGGGCGTCGTCGCCGGTGCGGTGTTCGGCGATCCGCTCGTGGAACGGCCGGTGCAGTTGCGCCTTCGTGTGCGCGTACGCGGCCGCGGGGATCTCGGCGAGCTTCTTGGCCACCTCCACCGCCCGCTCGACGACGTTCTCGGGGGTGGTCACCTCGTTCACCAGGCCGAGCCGGAGCGCGTCTTCGGGAAGGTGGGTTTCGCCGAGGAACGCGAGTTCGGCGAGGACGTCCGCGCCGAACCCGGAGCGCAGGATCTCCAGCGCCGCCAACGGGAACGGCACACCGACGAGCAGTTCGGTGATCCCGACCCGGCTCGGACCGTCGGCGAGGATCCGGCGGTCGCAGGCGGCGGCGAGTACCGCCCCGCCGGCGATCGCGTGGCCGTTGACGGCCGCGACCACCGGGCCGGGGAAGCCGAACACCGAGAGGAACGCGTCCGACAGCGCGGGCAGGAAGTCTTCGAGGTAGCCCGCGCCGCCGTCGTGCACTCGCCGCAGGTCGACCCCCGCCGAGAAGATGCCGCCGGTACCGGTCAAGACGACACCGCGATATCCGCCGAGCTGGACGTCTTCGAGCCGGACGGTCAGTTCCTGGCAGAACTCGGTGTCGAGGGTGTTCGCCTTGCCGTGCCGCAGGGTGACGACGGCGATCCCGCCTTCGTCGTCCACTTGGATCGAGGAGGTGGCCATGGGCCGACCGTACCGGAGCAGGAGGAGACCTACAGTGGACCCGTTCTCAGTCCGCGAGGCGGACGGTGATCGTCGGGCTGTAGGACCGCTTGCGGTTCCAGCCGGTCTCGGCGCCGATGCTCAGCTGGATGGCCCGGTCGGCGGGCGCCCAGTAGCCGGTGCGGACGAAGTACGCGTCCATCGCGCAGAGCCTGCTGCTGGACTTGCGGTTGCAGATGGTCTCCCAGCCCCACTGCCTGCCGCTCTCCTCGACGCCGTTGCGGCGCACGAACAGATGCGGGTTGCCGATGTCGCGGCAGTAGGCGCTGCCCTCGGAGATGTAGAGGACGCCGTCGATCTTGTAGAACCGCTTGTTGTCGAGGAGTGTCACCTGACCCGAGACGGCGAAGCCGACCCGGCCACCCTTGCCGGAGCTCATCGTCCAATCAAGAGAGAATTCCTGGACCGGGATCTCGATCGACTGGGTCATGGCGTGAGTCCCCGCTTTCTTCTCGCGTCGGCACCTTTCACTGAAGATAAGGATTTCCCGGAGGTCTCCGAAGATGAAAGCGAGGTTTTCACCCAATGAGTCGATGATCGGAAAATCGATGTTCTCATGCGCATGAAACACCGGTTACCGGCGCTAATGGGTGAAGGTCGCCACGGCCAGTGAAAACCGGGGCCCACCTGGGAAGAGGTTTTCGTCTTCCCGGTGGACCCCGGTGCTTTTCCGGTGCGAAAACGCTCTCAGCTGGTGATGTCCTTGGTCGCGAACCGGCGACCGGCCAGTAGGAAGAACACCGTGCCGTACAACGCCGCCGACAACATGCCGTTGGCCATGTTCGTCCAGTCGATGTCGGTGGAGATCAGGTCCATCCACGAGAACGCGAAATGCGTCGGCAGATAGTCCCGCAGCCCTTCGAGGGCGGTGATCTGGTCGAGGATCTGCGAGACGATCGCGACGATCACCGCGCCGCCGACGGCACCCAGCGGGGCGTCGGTGGCGACCGAGAGGAGCATCGCCAGCCCGGCCACCCATGCCAGCTGCAGGATGATGTAGATCGTCGCCAGCCCCATGGCCACGAGGCTGTCGCCGAACGACACCGCGTCGCCGGTCGGGCTGATCGCGTCGCCCGCGCCGTACCAGACGACGCCGACCACCAGCGACACCAGCGGCAACAGGATCAGCGCGACCGCGGAGAGGATGCCGGAGACGATCGCCTTCTGCCGTAGCACCCGATGCCGGGGGACCGGCATCGCGAGCAGGTACTTCAGGCTCGACCACGACGCCTCGCTCGCGATCGTGTCGCCGTAGAACAACGCCACGATCATCGGGAGCAGGAACGTCCCGGAGACGAACAGCGCGAGCACCACGAAGTTCGGCGCGCTCGCGGTGGCTAGGTCGACGAAGCCGCCGCTGCGGCGGTTCGGGTTGGCCTGCCCGATCTCGAACGCGATCACCAGGATGAACGGCAGCAACGCGACGAACCCGAGCATGAACTGGGTCCGGCGGCGTTTGAGCTGACGTTTCAGTTCGACGCCGAGCCGCAGCGTCCGATCGGCGCGGTAACCCGCCACCGCCCCGTCCGGGCCGACCTCGGTCGGTTCGTGCGACGCGACCTCGGTCAGCTCCAGCAGTGCCGCCGGATCGGTGTGCACGCCGTGATCCACCCGGGTCGCCGGGCCGGAACCATTGGTCTTACTCACCCTTCGAGTCCTCTCCGACCAGCTGCAGGAACGCGTCTTCCAGACGGCGCCGCGGCCCGGCCTGCTCGACCGCGACCCCGGCCCGCACCAGGGCGGCGACCGCCTCGGCGCGCGCGAGACCGTCGAGATCCGCGTGGACGAGTTCGCCGTCGACGTCGACGCCGGAAACACCGCCGACGTTCCGCAGCGCTTCGGCCGCTTCGGCGGGCTTGTCGACGCGGAACGTCGCTTCACCGCTGGACGCGGCCAGTTCGCCGACCTCACCCGAGGCGACCAGCATGCCGCGGTGCATCACGACCACGTGCGTACAGGTCTGCTCGACCTCGGCCAGCAGGTGGCTCGAGACCACCACGGTGCGTCCGGTCGCCGCATAGCGCTGGAGCACCTCGCGCATCTGGTGGATCTGTGGCGGGTCGAGTCCGTTGGTCGGTTCGTCGAGCACCATGAGCTCCGGCAGGCCGAGCATCGCCTGCGCGATCGCGAGCCGCTGCCGCATGCCCTGGCTGTAGGTGCGGACCCGCCGGTTCACCGCGTCGCCGAGCCCGGCGATCTCCAGTGCCTCCGCGAAGTGCGCCTTCTCCCTCGGCCTGCCCGTGCTCGCCCAGTACAGCTCCAGGTTCTCCTTGCCGGACAGATGCGGCAAGAAACCCGAACCCTCCACAAAGGACCCGATCCGGGACAGCACCGGCGCGCCGGGCGCGATCAGGTGGCCGAAGACGCGGATGGTGCCAGCGGTCGGCGTGATGAGGCCCATCAGCATGCGCAGGGTCGTCGTCTTGCCCGCGCCGTTCGGCCCGAGCAGGCCGAGCACCTGACCGGGTTCGACGCGGAAGGACAGATCCTTCACCGCGACGAAACCGCCCGCGTAGGCCTTGTGGAGACCTTCGATCACCAGCGGCGTCTTCGCCAGGCTCTCGTCGACGTCGTGGGCACGGCGGCGGCGGAACGCGGCGATCACCGTGATCACGATGCCCGCGAGCAGCGTTCCGGCGATCCCGAGCAGCTGCGCGATGGGCGCGCCCGCGCCGACCGAGTTGCCGGGGACGACCGGGACGCCGAGCTGCCCGCCGTCCGCCAGTTCGATACGGAATACCGCGGGCTCGACCGGTGTCGAGAACGCCTGGTCCGTCGTGCCGACGACCAGCCGGAGCGTATGCCCGGCCTCCAGTGGCCGCACGATGCCAGGCAGGGTCACCGTCACCTCGACCGGACCGCCGTCGGCGGGCAGCCCGGAAACGCGGAAGGGTGCGACGGCGTTGGCCGGAAGCGTGCGGACACCTTCCGAGTTGACGTCGTAGAGCTTCGCGAACAGGACGGCTTCCTTCTGCGGTGCCGCGGCGGACGGATCCGCGGAGACCCGCAGCCGGACCGTGGACGAACCGGCCACGATCGTCTGCGCGTCGAGCGGCGGCGTCGCGAACTGCGCGGCCTGCCCCGGCGGGTCCAGACTGAACAGCCCGGACAGCCGGGACGAACCGGCCACCGCCCCGTTCAGTCCGGGGATCCCGCTGACCGCCGCGGGATTCCCGCCGGCGGGCCGGACGACCGGCTGGGCCGGGCCCGCCAACGTGAACGGCCGCCGTTCGGTGGCGTCCCCGGTGGCTCCCGGGTACGCCGGGGCAGTGACGGTCCGGACCGAAGGGGCGCCGTTGGCCCGCAGCGTCCCCTGGATGTCGTAGCTGAACCCGGTGCCGGGATCGGTGCCCTGGCCGGTGAGCGAAAACTTGAGGAAGTCGGCGATCTGCGCCCGCAGCTTCTGTCCCGGTTTCCCGCCGTCGTGGCCGCCGGTGTACCAGATCGTGCGGACCTTGCCGCCCGCCGCGCTGATCTGCCGGGCGGTCGCGTCGGACTGGTCCAACCCGAACAAGGTGTCGCTTTCGCCCTGCACCAGCAGGGTCGGCACGGTGATCTTGTCCGTCACGGACGCGGGGGAGACGCGGCGGAGCAGGTCGACGGTCTTCTGGCTCGCTTTGCCGGTGGTGGCGAGCTCGGTGTAGGCCTGGCAGACGTCGGCGGTGAACCGTCCACAAGGGTCGGCGGGGCCGGACGGCGGCCGCTGTCCGTTCGGGCCGCCGAGCGGCAGGGGCTGCGCCGCCGCGCCCGTGCCCTGTGCCGCGCCGGATTCACTCGTCTCGTCACCGGCTTCCGGGGCGTCGTTCGCGGGGGAGCCGCTCTGCGCCGCGCCGGAACCGGCGGAGAAGAAGATGCCCGCCCACGACCTCTTGAAGACGCCGTCGGCAGTGAACGCGCCGGCGGCCGGGGTGGTGGCGGCCGACGGCGAGGCCGAGGCGGCGTTCGGGAAGAGTCCCTGCGCGAGATCGTTGTAGGTGATCACCGGCGCGATCGCGTCGACCCGCTTGTCGGTCCCGGCGAGCAGCAGCGAAAGCGCGCCGCCGTACGAAGCGCCGGAAACGGCCACCTTCGGGTCGCCGTTCTCGCTGAGGACCTCGGGCCGCGCGGCCAGGCTGTCGATCAGCTTCCTGGCGTCGGCGACTTCACGGTCGGGGTCGTTCAGCGCGATCTTCCCGGTGCTGCGGCCGAAACCGCGCGCGGACCAGGCGAGCACGACGAAGCCCTTCTCGGCGAGTTCGCGGGCCTCGGTGGCGACACTGTTCTTGTCACCGCCGAAACCGTGGGCGAGCAGGACGGCGGGAGCGGGTGTCCGCTCGGGGAGGTACGTGGTCGTGTCGATCTTGACGACTTCGGACGAACCCGGGGTTTCGGGCAGGTCGAGGGTCGCTTCCTGGGTTTTGACCGCGGACGGGGCGGGTTCGCTGTTCGTCCACACGACGGCCGCGGCGGCCAGGACCACCACGACCGCGGCGAGCGCGATGAGCTTCGCGCCTCGCGTACGAGGGAGCGGGATTCGGGGCACGGAATGACCGTATTTCACCGAACCTGAGAGTCGCTTCCCCGGCACACACGGACCACACAAGCGTGACGTTAGGTCGTCATCAGAACGGGTATCCGACGTGGGAGAAGAGGCGGGTGTGACGGGAGTTACGCCATCTTCTTGGTGACAAGGGCAACCTTAACTGGCGTCATGCGTACAGACAGGTCAAACTGGACCAGCTGTGAGGGGAGTATTCCTTCGCGGCGGTGTCGTCAGCACGGTGGCCTTCGCAGGCCCCCGGCACCGTCGGCCGGTTTCGCACCGGCGGAAGAGACCTCCGGTTAGTTGCTGCTGTGCACTATCCGGAGGGTTGGATACATGTCTGTTCCCCTGTGGCTGTGGATCGCCACGGTCGGTGGCCTGCTCGCGCTCATCGCGCTGGACCTGGTCATCGTCGATCGCAAGCCGCATGAGGTCACCACCGGCGAAGCCGCCCGGTGGGTCATCTTCTACGTCGCCGTGGCCGTCGCGTTCGGCATCGGCGTCTGGGTCTTCGGGGGACACGACCCGGGAGTCGAGTTCTTCACCGGGTACATCACTGAGTACTCGTTGAGCGTCGACAACCTGTTCATCTTCATGATCATCATGACGTCGTTCAAGGTGCCCGCGATCCATCAGCACCGGGTGCTGCTGATCGGCATCCTGCTCGCGCTCGCCATGCGCAGCGTGTTCATCGCCGTGGGCGCCGCGCTGATCGCGCAGTTCGTCTGGGTCTTCTTCCTCTTCGGCGCGGTTCTCATCTGGACCGCGATCAGCATGGTCCGCAACAAGGACGAAGAAGAGGAATACGAGGAGAACGCGCTCACCCGCTGGGTGCGCAAGCTCTTCCCGGTCACCAACGAGTGGCACGGCCACAAGTCCTTCGTGAAGAAGGACGGCAAGCGCTGGATCACCCCGATGTTCCTGGTGATCGTCGCGATCGGCAGCGCGGACCTGCTGTTCGCCGTCGACTCGATCCCCGCGATCTTCGGTATCACGCAGGAGGCCTTCCTGGTCTTCACTGCCAACGCGTTCGCGCTGATGGGCCTGCGTCAGCTGTACTTCCTGCTCGGTGGCCTGGTCACCAAGCTGGTGTACCTGTCCTACGGCCTCGCGGTGATCCTCGCCTTCATCGGCGCCAAGCTGTTCCTGCACGCGCTGCACGAGTACCACGTGGTGCCGGACTGGCTGGACATCAACAACTGGGTCTCCCTGGGTGTCATCGTCGTGGTCCTGACGGTGACGACGGTTGCCAGCCTTCGCAAGGCGAAGAAGCTGGAAGCCGCTGAGCAGGAGTCTTCAATCAGTAGTTAGAGCTGCTAAGGATCGGGTACCGTCGGGGCCGTGCGTCCCGTTGACATCGAAGCCCTGACGGTCCCCGGCATCCCCGCGTTGCGCGGCGACCTGCTGCTCACCGCGGTGAGCAGGCCTGATCTGAAGACGAACAGCTACCGCGGCGGCCTGCGCAGGGTCGACCAGGGCGGCGGCGGGGAAGGGCCTTGGACCCACGGGACCAAGGACTCCGCACCCGCCATCTCCCCGGACGGCAGGTGGGTCGCCTTCCTCCGCGCGGGGGAGGGGTCCGGGCGCGCGGCCAAGCCACAGGTGCACGTGATCCCCGCGGCCGGGGGTGACACGAAGCGGATCACCGACCTGCCCCTCGGCGCGGGCGCCCCGGTCTGGGCCCCTGATTCCCGCCGGATCGCCTTCGTGGCCCGCGTGCCCGAGCCGGGCCGCTACGGCACGGAGAACGCGGACGGCGAAACGCCGGAGCCGGGCGAAGAAGCGCCGCGGCACATCACGAATCTCTTCTACCGGGTCGACGACGCCGGCTTCCTCAACGACCGTCCACAGCGTCTGTTCGTCGTGGACGCGGTCGCCGCGCTGGACGAGGACGCGCCCGCCGAGCTCACCCCGCTGACCGACGACCGCGCCGACGTCGACCATCCCTCGTGGACGGTCGACGGCGAGCAGGTCCTGATCACCGCGCCGCGTGACTGGGCCGCCGAAGACACCGTTCGTACGGATGTCTACGCCGTGCCCGCCGGTGGTGGCGAGCCCCGGCTGCTGGTCCGGACCCCGGGTACCGCGGACCGGCCGGTCGCCGCCCCGGACGGTTCGATCCTGTTCTACGGGGCCGAATTCCCCGGACTGGAGGACGTCGCCCGCAACACCGGGCTCTGGCACGCGCCGTGGCCTTCCGGTGACGAGCCTTCGCCCGCGCGGCGGCTGACCGACGTCGAAACGGTGGACTGCGACAGCGCGGCAAGCCCTCCGGTCGTCCTCGGCGACGAGGTCCTCGTCGTGGTCCGCACCCGCGGCGCCGCCGAACTGCACGCCGTTCCCCTCGACGCCGAGCTCGCCGAGCTGAAGTCGTTGCGCTACCTGGCGGGCGAGCGCGCGGCGGTGAAGTCGTTCGCCGTCGACGGCACGCGGATCGCCGCGGTGATCGGGACGCCCGAGAGCTCCGGTGACGTCGTGCTGCTGTCGGACGAGAGTCCCCACGTGCTCACCGACTACTCGAAGACGTTGCGGGACAACGGGATCCTGCCGCTGGAGGAACTGGACACGACCGCGCCCGACGGCTACCCGGTCCACGGCTGGATCGTCCGGCCCGAGGGCGATGGGCCGCATCCCGTGGTCTTGATGATCCACGGTGGACCGTTCGCGCCGTACGAATGGAAGGTCTTCGACGAGGCCCAGGTGCTCGCGGAAGCGGGCTACGCCGTCATCCTGGGGAACCCGCGCGGTTCCGCGGGCTACGGCGAAAGTCACGGCCGGAGCATCGTCCACGGCTTCGGCACGGTGGACGCGGACGATCTGCTGGCACTGCTGGACGAAGCGCTGAAGATGTCCAATTTGGACAGTGATCGCGTCGGCGTCATGGGCGGCTCGTACGGCGGTTTCATGACCAGCTGGCTCGCCGCGCACCACGGCGGCCGGTTCCGCGCCGCCTGGAGCGAGCGCGCGGTCAACGCCTGGGACTCGTTCGTCGGCAGTTCCGACATCGGCTGGTTCTTCGCCGGGGGTTACGTCGGCGACGACCTCGACGAGCAGCGCAAGCGCAGCCCGCTGACCTACGCGGGGAAGATCGACATCCCGTTCATGGTCGCGCACTCCGAACAGGACTGGCGATGCCCGCTGGAGCAGGCGCAGCGGATGTACGTGGCACTGCGGCAGAACGGCGTCCCGGCCGAGTTCCTGCTGTTCCCCGGCGAGGGGCACGAACTCACGCGTTCGGGGCTGCCGCGGCACCGGGTGCAGCGGTTCGACGCAGTACTGGAGTGGTGGGGGCGGCACCTCTGATCTTTCGGTCCCTGGGCCGCAATGAAGGGGCCTTTCATAGCAAAATTTGCTATCAAAGGCCCCTTCATTGCGCGAGAGGTCAGCTGAGAAGCGTGTAGTTCAGCTCTTCGCACACCCGGCCCAGCGGGACGTCGAGCCCCGGATGGTCCAGCGGGAGCAGGACGTCCGGCGCGACCGGCAACGAGTTCCCGGCAGGCGGGTCCCACAGCGCGAGCGCGGGGCCGCCGGAGTCCATGGACGACCGGTACCAGACACCGTCGAGGTCGCCGAAGGCGGCGCGGATGGCGCGTGCCCAAGCTTGGGTGATCTTCTTCGGGCCGCTGGAGATCTCCTGCGAGGCGCCGACGCGGGTCGGCCACAGGCCGGCGAGGTCGAGCAGCCGCAGCGTGCGCGTCGGTCGCACGACGACCAGGCGCGGGCCGCGGGATTTGCGGTCGACCGTCGACGTGGTCTGGAAGACCTCCGCGATGCTCGTGCGCACGGTGAGGCCGAAGTACAGGACGCCGTTCCCGGGGTCGGTGACCGGGCGACCGCCGCGACCGGGGGTCTGCGGGTCGAAGCGGCCGTGCGGGAGCGGGCCGCTGTAGCGGAACGAGTTCCACTGCTGGGGGTGGTTGCCGTGCGCGGTGAAGATCCTGACCAGCCTGGTGCCGGGGTGCACCGTCACCACGTCGTTGGTGCGGTGCAGCTCCTTGACCAGGACAGAGCGTGCGGGCGGCAGGGGGAGCCGGGCCATACCTCGGGAGTCGTCCGTCCTTGTCGGGTGATCTTGCTCGGTGGGGTCAGCCTACGGCCTACCCCCGACTGAAATTTTCCGTCGTCGGGCAGAACACCTTAGCGTCTGGGGGTGAACCCGCGTCCGCGATCGCGTCGACAGGCTGCTACCTGGTCAAACCACTCACGCTCGCGCTCGATGGCGCTGACAAGCCGTCAGAACGGGGACCCGAGCATGGCCACCAGCTTGGCGACGTGCTCGGGATCGCCACCGGAGAGGAGCCATTGGCGCGGGGTGGCGGGATGGTCGTTGATCACCAGATCGGCCTGCGGGGTGCTCATGAACGCGGCGACGACGAGCGCGGGCTGGTCCTCGGGGACGGCGCGCAGCACGACCTCCAGGCCGGGCAGCACCCCGGAGCCCGCGAACTGCCAGGCGGGCAAGCGCCAGCCCTGGTCCTTCCAGCCGGTGAGCCTGCCCTCCTTCAGACGGTGTCTGATGCGGCTGTCGTCCACGCCCAGTGCTTTCGCCGCTTCCAGCACGCTCAGCGCCGAATCGGCGAGCACGGCGTGCGCGGCGACCGTGCGGGCACGGAAGTCCGGCTCGTCCTCGTCGCGCGGGGAGAGATCCAGGCCGACGTCGGTGAGCGCGGCGCGCTGGTCCGCCGAGAAATAATGCGACGGATCGGGGTTCGGTGGGGTCAGCCTCCGCGCCGCGTCCTCGACGAGGGTCAGGAACTCGTTGGCGTCGACCTTGAGGCCCGCCTTGGCGAGAACGTTCTCGAGCGCTATCGACATAGCGCCTAGGGTAACGCGTCTGTGCGGGTTCGTGCGGTCTCATCTCGGTTTCGTGGGTGAATTCACCAGAGATGAACACAGAGTGCACGGAATCAAACACGCGCAGTAGGCAATGTCGCCATAGTCTGCCGGGGTCGGGCGAGCTTGTCCAGGGCTTCGGCTTGACAGGTCGTAAGTAGGAATTTACCGTCCGGAAGGTAAACGATTTCTTCCCACCGCTTCGGAGAACCCGGCTGGCGTGGGGCCGGCTTGGGGGAACAAGGGGGTGGGGCGTTCCTGGGCGGCCGGTGCGAACCGGTCGCCCAGGCACGTCGTGCACCGGGATCTCCGGTTTCAGTCGCGCCGTGAACTCCGGCGCACGATCAGCTTCGCCTGCAGCGTCGTCGTGGTGGCTTTGCGCGTGCTGTCGCCGATCCGGGCGAGCAGCAGTTCGGCGGCGACCCTGCCCACCTCGTTCGCGGGCTGGGCGACCACCGTCAGTGGCGGGTCGATCAGTGTCGTCCACGGCGCGTCGTCGAACGACACGATCCCCACGTCCTGCCCCGAGCGCAGGCCGCGTGCGGCCAACGCCTCGAGAACACCGATCGCCATCGTGCTGTTGCCGACCAGCAGCGCGTCCGGCGGCTCGGATTCGTCGAGCAGGCTGAGCGCGGCGAGCCTGCCGCCCTCGGCGCGGAATTCGGCCCGCCGGGTGAGGGCGTTCTCCTCGCCGACGGCGTCGGTGTAGCCCGCCAGCCGGTCTTCGGCCGTGCGCACCCCGGCGGGCCCACTGACACAGGCGACGCGCCGGTACCCGCCGTCGATCAGGTGCCGCGTGGCGTCGCGGGCGGCGAGCCGGGTGTCGACCAGCACTTGGTCGCCGGTGTACTTCAGCAGCGGCCGGTCGACGGCGACCACGGGCGTGCCGCGCTCGGTCAGCCGGTCGACGTTGGTGGCCCGGCCGGTGGGGGAGAGCACCACGCCGGCGACCCGCTCTTGGAGGGCGACGTCGATGTAGCGCCGTTCCTTCTCCTCGTTGTCGTCGGCGTTGCACAGCACCACCGAATAGCCCGCGGTCTGCGCGATGTCCTCCACGCCGCGGGCGATCGCGGTGAAGAACGGGTTCTCCACGTCGGAGATGATGAGCGCGAGCACCGCGGTCTCCTGACGGCGCAGATTCCTCGCGAGCCCGTTCGGGTGATAGCCCAGTTCCGCGGCGGCCGCCTGCACCCGTGCCGCGAGTACCGGGTCCACAGTGGACTTCCCGTTGAGTGTTCTCGACACGGTCGCCGTCGAAACCCCGGCCTTCGCCGCCACGTCGTTGATGGTGGCCACCGTGACCTCCCCTTCTGCAGGTGTCTTGACACCTTCGCACGGGAAGAATAGCTTGGCCGACAATCGTTACCATCCGCTGATCGCGCTACTCGCGCTCGAAAGTGAGGACGTGCCGTGGGGGACCCGGGCCTGGTGCTCGGCATCGACATCGGCACTTCGAGTTCCAAAGGCGTCCTCGTCGATTCCCGGGGCACCGTGGTGGTGCGGGCTTCCAAATCACACGACACTTCCCGGCCCCGGCCAGGCTGGTACGAACACGACGCCGAAACCGTGTGGTGGCAGGATTTCCTGGCGCTGACAAGAGAACTTTCCGCGGGCGCCGGGGATCATCCCATCATCGGAGTGTCGGTCAGCGGGATCGGGCCGGTGCTGTTGCCTGCCGACGCTTCCGGGAAACCGTTGCGCCCGGCGATCCTTTACGGCGTCGACACCCGCGCATTCGACGAAATCCGCGAACTGAACCGGGAATTCGGCGAAGAATCCATTGTGGAACGCGGCGGGAGCGCACTCGGCTCACAGGCCGTCGGGCCGAAATGGCGCTGGCTCGCCAAGAACGAGCCGGAGGTGTTCGAACGGGCGGAACTCTTCCTGATGGCGAGTTCGTTCCTCGTGCTGAGGCTGACCGGTGAATACGTCCTCGACCATCATTCCGCGAGCCAATGCGACCCGATGTACGACCTGCGCGAGGCCCGCTGGGCGCCGGACCGGGTCGCCGCGATCGCCCCCGGCGTCGAGTTGCCAAGGCTCGCGTGGCCGACCGAGGTGGTCGGCTCGGTCACCGCCGAAGCGGCCGCGGAAACCGGCCTGCCGCAAGGAATCCCGGTGACGGCGGGCACGGTGGACGCCTGGGCCGAAGCGACCAGCGTCGGTGTCACCGCGCCCGGGGACACGATGCTCATGTACGGCACCACGATGTTCCTCATCCAGACGCTCGCCGATCCCCGTCCCGCGCCGGGGTTGTGGGCGACCCGCGGTGCTTTCCCCGGCACCTATTCGCTCGCGGCGGGGATGGCCACGTCCGGCGCGATCACCGACTGGCTGCGGGACCTCGTCGTCGGCGACTTCGGGGAACTGGCCGCGGCGGCGGGCGAGGTCCCGGCGGGCAGCCGCGGTTTGCTGTTGCTGCCGTATTTCGCGGGAGAACGGACACCCGTGCCGGATCCGGACGCGAGGGGCATCATCGCCGGGCTCACGACTTCCCATGGTCGTGCCGATCTGTATCGCGCGGCGCTGGAAGGCACGGCGTACGGGGTGCGGCACAACCTCGAAGCCATGCGGGAAGCCGGTGGCGGGACTCGCCGGTTCGTCGCCGTCGGCGGTGGGACGCGGGGCGGCGTGTGGACGCGGATCGTCAGCGACGTCGCGCGGATCGAGCAGGAGATCCCCGCGGAGACCATCGGCGCCGCGTTCGGTGACGCCGTCCTCGCGTCCTTCGCCATCGGGCGCGAACCGGATATCGAAGCCTGGAACCCCGTCGCCGAGATCGTCCGCCCGAGCGCGGACGCCGATGTCTACGACGAGTTCTACCCGCACTACCGAGCCCTGTACCAGTCCACAGTGGACATCGCTCACTTCCTGGCTCGGAAGAATTCGCTCGCCTTCACTCCGGAGAACTCCCGGCAATCCCGGCTCAAATGAGCTTGATCGGCGTAGCCCGCCGAGTACGCCAGCGAGGCGAGATCCGGCGCCGTTTCCGCGAGGCCGATGGCGCGTTGGAACCGGCTGACGCGCAGGTACGTCGCCGGGCCGTAGCCGACCGCGAGAGTGAACCGCCGCCGCAACTGCCGTTCCCCGGTGGTGAAGCGCTCCAGCGCGGCCGAAACGCGGGGAACGCCGCTGTCCAGCCTGGCGATCAACGCCGCGATCTCCCGGTCGGCTCGTCCCGCCCGGCGTTCCCCGACGACGTCGGTCAGCGAAGCGGCGCCGGAGAGCACTCGCTCGGCCAGCAGTTCGCCTTCCCCGCCCCACAGGTCACCGAGAGGAACACGCTGATCGCGCAGTTCGTCGGCGCCCAGCCCCAGGACGTCGCCCGCCCTGCCGGGCGCGAACCGCACGCCGCGAGCCTTGGCGCCTAGCGGCGTCTCCCAGGTCCAGGCCGTGGTGTCCGGCCCGGCGACGAAGACCTCGCCGCCGCATTCCACGAGGTCCACGCAGCCGTCGGGCACGATCCGCTTCGGCGCCTCGCCCGCGTCTTCCCACAGGCAGCGCAAAACGCCGCCCAGCTCGCCGGGTGCCGTCGTCTCCCGATACACGGTTGCCATGATGCACCCGGGCTACGACAGAATCAGGACATGCCCGAGGGAGAGATCGATTCACTGGCCTGGATCCACGTCCGCGACCGCCGCCTGCTGTCGGTGCGGACCGAGGGAAAGGCCAAGTTCTACCTGCCGGGAGGCAAACGTGAGCCGGGAGAGGGCGACGTCGCCGGGCTGTGCCGGGAGATCAGGGAAGAACTCGGCGTCGAGCTCGACCCGCGGAGCTTCCGCTTCTTCGCGGTGCTGAACGAGCAGGCCGACGGCTACGCGGACGGCCGCCGCGTCCGCATGACCTGTTACACCGCCGACCATCGCGGGGAGCCCGCGCCCGGCCGCGAGATCGCGGAGTCCGCCTGGCTGTCCTCGGCCGACGCGCACCGCTGCCCGCCGGCGGGCAGGCGGGTGCTCGGTCTGCTCGCCGACGCGGGTCTCGTCGACTGAGTCCGGATCACTCAAAGTGAGCTGTTCGGCTCACTGCGTTTACGCTGATCGCCCCATGACCAGGCACTGTCCACTCACTAGGACACCCAATAGGGTGAATATCGGGTTTCTTCCCGATAACGGCTAACGCGGAGTCACCTTCGAACGAGAAGTAGTCGACGCACTCGACGGGAGTGCGCTCGGACGAGAGAAGACCTCTCCATGGGTGTTCCCACCGTGACCCCTCCGGCATCGGCGCCGGGGCAGGGTGCCCCCGGCAGGCTGAAGCCGCTGGGGACGGTCGTGGTCGTGCTGGGGGTGATGGCCGTCGCCGTCACGCTGACCGGTTACGTGCTGCCGAAGGCCTCGTCGCGGCCGGTGCAGAGCCCGCCCGTGCCGCAGGTCGAACAGGCCGCGGCCGCCGTGCGCACCGTGCTCCACTCGGTCGTCTACGAACTTTCCGGCGCGAAGGGCGCCCAGAACGTCACCTACGTCGCGCAGGGCTCGGAACTCATGCAGAAGACCGAGGTGACGGCGCCGTGGAGCACCACCTTCGAGCGCGAGAGCCAAGAAGGCCGCGACGAGTTCTACAGCGTCTCCGCGCAGGGGTCGGGCAGCGGTGCGCTGCGATGCCGGATCCTCGTCGACGGTGAGGTCGTCAGCGACCGCACCGCCCCCGCCGCGGGCGCTTCGGTGACCTGCACGGCCTGACCCGGCCCTGCGGCAGGATCATCCGCATGACGGATGGTGCGATCGCGTTCGGCCCGGTGCTCGCCGTGGTCCTGGCCGTGCTGGCGATCTTCGGCGCGGCCGTGGTGCAGTTCGGGCGGCTGGGACAGGGCAAGGCGGTGCTGTTCGCGGCCGCGCGCGCCGTCGTGCAGCTCGCCGCCGTGTCGCTGGTGATCGTCGGGATCCTCGAATCGGGCTGGTTGACCGGCGGTTTCGTGCTGCTGATGTTCGCGATCGCGGCGGTCACCTCCGCACGCCGGATCGGGGTGGCGAAGGACCTGGCGTGGGTCGCGCTCGCCATCGCGTCCGGTGTGGTGCCGGTGCTGACGCTCGTACTCGCGACCGGGGTGGTCCCGTGGCGGCCCATCGCGGTCGTGCCGATCGCCGGCATCGTCATCGGCGGCGCGATGTCCGCGACCTCCCAGGCGGCCCGGCGTGCCCTGGACGAACTCGTGTCCCGGCACGGCGAGTACGAAGCCGCGCTGGCGCTGGGATTCCTGCGCCGCCCGGCCGCGCTGGAGATCTGCCGCCCCTCGGCGGGGCAGGCGCTGATCCCCGCTCTCGACCAGACCCGGACGGTCGGCCTGGTGACCTTGCCCGGCGCCTACGTCGGTGTCCTCCTCGGTGGCGCCGGGCCGGTGCAGGCCGGGGTGACCCAGGTGCTGGTGCTCATCGGGCTACTGGCCGCGGAGGCCGTGGCGGTGCTGGTCGTCGTGCACCTGGTCGCGGCCGGCCGGATCAGCCGAAAGGCGACTGAAGATGCGACGTGTCGTTGAACCGGCGCACCATCCAGTCGTCGCCCGACACCACCAGATGGGAGATCGAGCCGTTGTCCGCGCCGAGGAACGCGAATCGGTCCTTCGCGGCGCTGGCCTGCGCGAAGACCTCGCCGATGACGCCGCCGTGGGTGAACACGGCGATCCTCCGGTCCGGATTGGCCGCCGCGAGCCTGCCGATGGCGCCCCTGATCCGGCCGCCGAACGACTCCATCGTCTCCGCGCCCGGGATGACGTCCCAGCGCTGCTCGCGCCACAGCTGCTCGACGATCGGGTGGCCTTCGTGGGTGTAGCGCCGGAAAAGCCCGTTCTCCCAGTCGCCGAGGTGGATCTCCCTCAGGTCCGGCTCGACCTCCGGCGTGAGCCCGAGCTTCGCCGCCAACGGTGCCGCGGTCTGCGGCGTCCGGCGCAGTGTCGTCACGTACAACGCGGAGATCCGCTCGTCCGCCAGACGGCGGCCCACCCGCTCGGCGTGGTCCCTGCCCTCCGGCGCGAGGTCCGGATCGGCCTGCCCGTCGACGAGGTCGAACGGCGTGCTGCCCTTCGCGGGGGCCGATTCTCCGTGGCGGACAAGGAAGATCTCGGTCGCGCCGGGCGGGGGTGAGAACCGGTGCTGGCGGTATTCGACTTCCTGCTCAGGGGTGCTCATGTCCGCCGACGATACCGATTCACCCCAGCTGTTTGTCCACGAAGCACCAGCGCCAGGTCTCGCCGGGTTCGTGGCTGCGCATCACCGGGTGCAGGCTGTCGTGGAAGTGCTCGGTCGCGTGCTTGCCCGGTGAGGAGTCGCAGCAGGCGACGTTCCCGCATTTGACGCATTCCCGCAGATGCACCCAGGTCATCCCCTTCTCGACGCAGACGGCGCATTCGTCGGGCGCATTGGGCTGGACTTCTGGCCAACTCTTGGTCAGATGTTTGCAGGATCCCGCAGTCGCGGCGGGGGTGCGCAGTTCCCGATCGGAGTCCGGCACGGTCTCCTCCTCCCTGTCCAGCATGGATTCCTCGATGTCGAGGCGTTCGAGGATCCGGCGCAGGACATCATCATCGGCCATCCCGGAGTCACGCGCCTCCAGGAACTTCTCCCGTTCGACCTCGAGCAGCCGCAACCGCAGCCGCCGATAGGCGTCGCTCGGGGTTTCGGTCAGCGTGCTCTGCCTGCCGAGCTCCTCCCAAGCCGAGTCCGAGCGGTGCTGGAGACGGCTGCGCAGGCGTTCGACGATGTCTTCCGGGTCTTCGGGAGTCCGGATCTTCTCAAGCTCTTCGAGCGCGGCCCTGGTCATGTCGTGGAGGACGGCCGCCTCCTGCAGCGCGTCCACGGCCGGATCGGGCGGCGGCAGTTTCAGGCGGCGGACCAGCACCGGCAGCGTCGTCCCGTGCAGCAGCAGCGTTCCCGCCACGACGACGAACGCGACCAGCACCAGTACGGCACGCTGCGGGGTGTCCGCGGGCAGCACGAACGCCGCCGCGAGCGTGACGACCCCGCGCATCCCCGCCCACGCGATCACCGCCGAGTACCGCCACGGCCAGGCGTGACGGCCGAACAGCCGCCGTGCCAGGCCGATGCCCGCCATCCAGATGATCCGGGTGACGATGGTCGCGGCGAGGGTGGCGGCACAGATCAGGACCAGTTCCAGCGCGGTCAGCCCGCTGTCGCCGACCTCGGACATGATCCGGCGGACCTGGAGCCCGATCAGCAGGAAGACGATGTTCTCCAGCAGGAACTGGATGGTCTGCCAGTTCAGCCTGCTGGCCAGCCGGGAGCGGCCCGATAGCATGCTCGGCGCCTTGTGCCCGAGGATCAGCCCCGCGACGACCACGGCGATCACGCCGGAACCGTGGATCGCCTCGGCGGCCAGATAGGCGACGAACGGAACCACCAACGACAGCGCGGTGTCGGTGACCGGATCTTCGAGCCGGGTGCGGATCAGCGCGGCGAGCGCGCCGACGGCGAACCCGATCACCAGCCCGCCACCGGCGGCGAGCAGGAAGTCCCCGCCGACCTGCAGCAGGCTCACCGAACCGGCGATGGCCGCGATGGCGGTCCGCAACGCGACCAGCGCGGCCGCGTCGTTGAACAGGCTCTCGCCCTCCAGGAGCCGGGTCAGCTTGCGCGGCATCCCGACCTTGCGGGCGACGGCGCTGGCGGCGACCGCGTCGGGCGGCGCGACCACCGCGCCGATCGCGAGCCCGGCGGCCAGCGGCAGGCCGGGGATCACCAGCCACGCCACGACACCGACCGCGGCCGTGGTGAAGATGACGAGCCCCACCGAGAGCAGCAGGATCGGCCCGCGGTTGCGGCGGAAGTCGATCAGCGAGGTGCGGATCGCGGTGGCGTACAGCAGCGGGGGCAGCAGCCCCAGCAGCACGACCTCCGGATCCAGTTCGTACTCCGGGACGCCCGGCACGTACGAGGCGACGACCCCGACCGCGATCAGGCACAGGGGCGCCGACCAGTCGAGTTTCCGCGCCGCGGCGGTGACCAGGAGGACGGCCACGACCAATGCCACGAGTTCTACCGCGATCTCCACGCCGCTCATCATCACCCGGAAGCCTCGGTGCGCGCGCACCGAGCCCGGGTTACCGCTCCTCGAACCGCACCAGATTGCCCGCCGGGTCACGGAAAGAGCAGTCGAAGGCGCCGTAGGACTGCTTCATCGGTTCTTGGACGACGTCCGCACCCGCCGCCTGGACCCGGTCGAAGGTCCCGATCAGATCCGGGGTGGACAGCACGACGATCCCGTGGACGCCCTTGGCCATCAGTTCGGCGATCGCGGCGCGTTCCTCGCCGGTGATCTCCGGGCCGTCGGCCGGGGGATGGAGCACGAGCGACGTCTCCGGCTGCCCTGGCGGGCCGACCGTGGCCTGGAGCGGGCTTTCGGCACGCACTTCGAAGCCCAGGATGTCGCGATAGAAGGAAAGTGAAGCTTCGAGATCGTCCGCGGGGAGGTAGGACGCTCGAATCGAGAGGGTCATGCGACTCAAGGTAGGTCGGCGCGCGGCGGGGTCGCTTCTCGATTCCTGATCGGTCGCATGACCTGTTTGACGACGCAGCCGGGCATGCCGCGGCCGTCCTCCGCCGCCTGTTTGCGGTACGCGCTCGGCGAGATGCCGACCAGTTCGGAGAACCGCGTGCTGAAGGTGCCCAGCGACGAGAAACCGACGTCGAAGCACACTTCGGTGACTGACATGTCCCCGCGGCGCAGCAGCATCATGGCCCGCTCGATCCGGCGGGTCATCAGGTAGCTGTAGGGCGATTCGCCGTACGCGGCCCGGAATTCGCGGCTCAGGTGCCCAGCGGAGACGTGCACGCCGCGGGCCAGCGCCTCGACGTCCAAGGGCTGCGCGTAGTCGCGATCGATCCGGTCGCGGACACGGCGCAGCATCGCGAGGTCCCGCAGGCGCGGGTCGGGTTTGCCGGTCACCCGGAAAGCGTAACCCACGCGAGTACGGGAAAGGCCCCCTTCGCCAGGCGGCGAAGGGGGCCTCAGGCGACTCCCGGTCTAGAGGGTGATCTTGTCGATATTGGGGCCGCCGTTCGCCGTGGTGGCGACCGCCCTGATCTTGTTCACTCCCGCCGCCAGTGTCACCTTGACGGTTCTGGTCGTCCAGTTCGGCCAAGCCCCGGTGCCGCCGAAGCCGACACCGGACGCGCTGATCGTGCCGTTGACCGAGAAGTCGAGCGGCCGGTTCGCCGTCGTCCCGTTGGCGTAGCGGACGACCACGTCGTAGGTGCCCGCGGCCGGCACGTTCACCGTCCACTCGACCGAGCTGCCCGCGACGTTGTCGTAGTTGACGAACCCGGTGCCGGTGAACCCGGCGTGGTTCGACTCGACCGCGCCCTGGTCGATCGCGGCGTCCTCCGCCTGGTAGTCGACCGGGTTGCCAGGACCGGGGCCCGACCCGTCGGCCGGAACGGTCTGCGTGCCGGTGTTCCAGCCCGAGACCCGCACCGAAGGCTTGGAGCCCTTGAGGTCGGCGGTGCGGTACTTCGCGGTCAGTGTGGTCGTTTCACCCGGCCACAGGCTCACCGCGTTGTCGTTCCACTCCACCGGGAGCACCGGCTTGCCCGCGGCGTCCACGACCTTCGAGTCGACGTAGAACGCCGGGAGCTTGCCGCCCGAGGTGTTCTTCAGCGTCACGGTGGTCGTGGTGGTGCCGTCGCCACCGGCGACCGACTTCGCCGTCGCGCTGACCGCGGACTGCCCGAGGTTCTTCAGCCCGGACAGATCGGCGTAGCCCGACTGGGGCGTGTAGTACCAGTCGCTGCCGGCCCAGTTCAGCGTGTCGGCCTTGGTGGAGAGCCAGTACACGTTCCGGCTGACCTCCTTGCCGGAGGAGTCGGTGAGCACCAGCTTCGCCAGGTAGGTCGTCGAAAGCCCGCTCACCGCCGGGACGGTGACCGCGGTGGCCTTGGCGCCCAGCGCGCCGACCGACAGGCCGGTCTTGGTGTTGCTGTACTTCTCGGTGCCGTCGAGGTTGTACAGCTTCGTGGTCGCCGTCAGCCCGCTCGCCGCGTTCGACGTCTGGTTGATCACCACGACCGAGCGATTGTCGTGCGAATACTGGATGTGCAGCGGCTCATTGGCCTTCTTCGCCCCGTAGTAGGCGCCGTTCTGGTCCATGTAGGCGTCGAACAGCTGCCAGTGCAGCGAAGTCCACGGGCTGTTGAGCATCCAGTAGATCAACCCGGTCGACGGGTTGGTGGAGTCGGTGTAGTTGCGTGAGTGCGATTCGAACTCCGCGCGGACGTTCTCGTACTGGGCGAGCTGCGCCTTCCGCACGAAGTCGTTCAGGTCGGCCGGCGCGCCGTAGCGCTTGGTGAGCGCGTTGCCGAACAGCTTCAGATCCGCGAACGTCGTCGACGAAGAGCGGTGGTACTGGGGTGCCGATGGGTTCTTCCACATCGTTTCCAGTTCGCTCGCCGACATCATCCGCTTCAACGTGTCCATCGTCGGGATGTCGACGCCGGCGCTGGTCTCCGAGTTGAAGTTCCACGCGCCGCCGCGATCCTTCTGCGACTTGTCGTACCAGTAGACCGGCGGGACGTAGTCGTACGGGCCGTTCATCTTCATGCCGGAAGCGCCCGTGATCGGGGACGGCCTCTTCGACGCCGACGGGATCACGGGGAGCTGGAAGTCGGCGGCCTTCATCGCGTCGAGGTAACCCTGCTCGATCCGCCTGTCCGGCGCGAAGTCGCTGCCGATGTGGAACGAGATGACGCTCGGGTGGTCACGCAGACGTTCGGCCTCCGAGAACATCGAAGCCTTGGCGATCGGGTAGTCCGACTCGACCCATGGCTCGCCCTTCTCCTCGCCGTTGACGTGCCCTTCCCATTTGTCGCAGCATTCCCAGCCCGGCATGGTCAGCACGCCGAGGTCGTCGGCGATGTCGAAGAACTCGTCCGGCTCGATGTGGCCTTCCAACCGGACCGTGTTGAGTCCGAGGTTCAAGACGTACTTGAGCTTGTCGGCCGCCGCGGTCTCGCTCCAGCGCAGGAAGAGGTCCGGGGTGTAACCGCCGCCGCGGATCAGCAACGGTTTGCCGTTGACGCTGTACTGCCGTCCGCCACTGGAGTTCAGCGGCGCCTTGACGTCACGGACGCCGAACTTCGACTTCGAGGTGTCCGACGGCGTGCCGCCGACACTCGCGGTCAGGTCGAGTTCGTACCGGTGCTGGCCGCCCATCCCGGCGGGCCACCAGAGATTCGGCTTGTCGAGGCCGACCAGGCCGAAGGTGACCGTCTTGCGTTCTTTGGCGGCCAGCGAGACCGTCTGGGTGATCGGCTTGCCCGCGACCGTGCCGGCGACGGTGGCCTGCACCGCGTTCGCCGAGTCGTTGCGGACGTCGGCCTTCACCGTGAGGTCGGCGTGGTCGAGCGAGGAGTTCAGCTTCTGGACCACGTGGGCGCTGCGCAGCGCGACCGGCCCGCTGCGGCGGACGAGGACGTCGCGCACGATGCCCATGTTCTGGTCCGGCGGGGTCTGCGCCCAGTCGATCCAGCCCATCGAGAGGTCGTTGTTGGGATCGTTGGGGTAGACCTTGAACGCGACGCTGTTGACGCCCTGGCGCACGTGCGCGGTGATGTCCAGGTCGTGGCGGGTGTAGGCGCCGTTGACCTGGTCCTTCGTCGCGATCTTGGTGCCGTTGACCCAGACGTCGGCCTTGGAGAGCACACCGCTGAAGTCGAGGTAGGTGCGCGACGACGTGTCCTCGACGTTCAGGTCCGTGCGATACCACCACGGCACGGCGAACTGCGCGGTCGGGACGTTCTTCATGTTCGTCGAGTAGAACGGGTCGGCGTACTTGCCGTTCTGCAGCAATCCGGCGTAGACCGTCGAGCGCGACGACACCGGGTACCAGCCGGTGGTGGGGAAGCCCGGCTTCGAGACCGCCGAGTCGTCGCTGACCTGTGCCGAGGACTGGATCACGTAGCCGGGGATCGGGGTGGCGTTGCCCGCGGCGGCGCCGACGGACAGCGGCACGGCCACCTCCGCGCCGGTGGCGGCGGGAGCGGTGGTCACCCCGCAGACCGCGGCGGCCAGCGCGGTGACGGTCAAGGCCAGTAACGGGATCCGTGTTCTCTTCTGCCGAAAACTCACGAGCGCGCCTCCTTGGGCACACGGCGGCGGACCTGGGCGGAAATCGTTAAGAAAGTTCCCTAACAATGTTGGGGGAGATAGTAGCCTCCACTCCGCGCCGGGAACAGACCCTTGCACCGGGTTCGTCAGCGCTTGCTCAGCTGACGGGCGCCACGTAGATCCACTGTCCGTCGACGCGGACGAAGCGGCTGTTCTCGTGCATGCTGCCGGGCCGGCGATCCTGGCGGTAATGGGCCCGGAACTCCACGGTGCCCTCGTTCTCCAGAAGTCCGCCGCCGGTCTTGCCGAGGATCTCCAGGAACGTCCAGCGCTGTCCCGGATCGAGCTCGAGGTCCTCAGGCAGGGTCTTCGGGTGCCAGGTCTTCGTGAGATACGCGGTGTCGCCGACGGCGAACGCGCTGAACCGCGACCGCATCAGGAGTTCGGCGGTCGGCGCGGTCGCGGCTCCCCGGTGGAAGCGGCCGCAGCAAACGCCATACGGCTCGCCAAGGCCGCACGGGCAGCGGGATTCGTCGGTGATCACAGGCACGCCGCCGATTGTGTCATCGCGCCGTCGCGATGACTTCGAGGTCTCGCGCCTGCTTGAGCCAGCCGGTGAACAGGTCGGCGTCGATATCCTCGACGGAGCGCAGCTTGACGTGCGCCATCTCCCGCGCGCTCGCCTCCAGCCTGCCGGACTCGTCGTCGACGAGCTGCCCCTTCCAGAGGGCGAAGGTGACGTACGACGAGTACGCCTTCATCAGGCAGACAAGGTTCTTCCCGGCGGCTTCGCCCACGCTCCAGGTCGGGGAGGCGTGGTACATCGCCTCCGCGGAACCCGGCAGGGCGGCGTTGACGATCGGGCGCAGCGTGGTGGCGACTTCCCGCAGGTTCTCGGGCAGAACGGCGATGTAGTCGTCGACATTCGCGAACTTGGCCATGACTGGATCTCCCTCGGTCGGTGTGCTGCGTTGAGCTAACCGTCCGAAGGTTCAAGTTGTCAAGACAAAAAAATTAGTCGGTGGGTTTGTATGTCTGACCTCGCGCTTCCAGGGCTTCGCGGATGATGCGGAGCGCTTTGGGACCGACGCCGTGCAGGCTCGCGAGTTCGGCCTCGGTGGCGCGGGTGAAGTCCTCCAGGCGCGTGTAACCTGCGCCGGTGAAGGCCCGTGTCGCCGGTTTGCCGATGCCGGGCGGCAGGTCGCTCTGGTCGTCCATGGGATCCATTGTGGTCGCTGGTGCGGGGTCAAGGTGCGGGAAACTGGACGGCCACTTCGACAGCGGTCTCCAGCGTCGCCTCGCCCGGCCGACCGGCCTCGGGAGCGGACTCGGCGATCACGACCAGCTTCTTGGCCAGACGAGAGTCGTAGTTCTCGCCGGTGAAGCGGCTACCGTGCCGCACCTCGCCGAAAAGCGCGACGTTGCCGGTGTCGTCCCTGTCGACGAGCCTTTTCAGGTCGCTCGCCTCGCTCGCCACCGGCATCTTCACCCACGCGACGGACACGATGATGGTGTTCCCGGCGCCGTCATCGACGGTGATCGCCATGCGATCGAGGTCGACGCAAGGGTGGCGCAGGAAGAAACGCTGGACCTCACCGAAGGAATGCGGACCGCATTTCAGTTCCCGTTTCGCGGTTCTCTTGAGCTGGCGCCAGCCCAGGCGCTGCCATGCTTCGGAGTGACGGCCTTTTTGTGCGGACTTCTTGCTGGAGCTCTTGCCTTTGAGGGCCTGGCTCGCGGCGGAATCCAGGGAGGCCGCTGTGCCTCCGCCTATTCCACTGGTGGCGGCCACGACCACTCCCGCGGTGGCCAGCGCGCCCGCACCGTACTTGTATTTGATCCAACGACCGTCCGGGCCACGTGGTTGATTCACCATGACGCACTCCGTCCCCTCCCAAGTCCGGAACGGCCGATCCTGCTCCGGGTTTTGCCGAGGAATCGAGGACTCTTTCGCCAATACGCCCGAACGGAGTAGCAGATCTTCGGGATTCCGCCGGTACTGAACAGTTTTCAGGGGAGGGTCTCTCGCTCTCGGCTCAGCTGCCGTGGGCTCGTTGCCTGAACGAACGAAGGGTGGTGAGTGGCGGCTGTGTGGATTTTGGTGCGTTGGGTGACCCGAAATCCACACAGTTGTGCGTGATCGGTCCGGTCGGGGCCTTCTGCTGGCTCCTGGTTGTCGTTCCGTGAAGGACTCCTTGAGGGACTCTGGGTCTCTCAAGGAGTCCTTCACGGAACGGGACCACCCCCGCGAGGCTCAGCGGCATCGGCAGTCGCAATTTGAGCGTGTGAAGGGGTCCTTCGCGCGCTCCCGGGTACATGAAGGACCCCTTCCTGTACCTAGGCGCAAGGAAGGGGTCCTTCCTGTACTTCAAGTCCGGTGGGCATGGCGAGGGGCCCGTCGCCGGTGTGGCTGGCTGGCGGGCTCCTCGGGGTCAGACGTGGTGGAGGGTGTTGCGTCGGGGTTTTCGGAGCGGATCTCGGTATTGGGGTGGGATGAACTCCGGTAGCCCATCGCCCGCCATCCGGACTTGCCAGTCGCCGTGGTGGATCAGCCGGTGGTGGAATCCGCAGAGCAGCACGAGGTTCCGGAGGTTGGTGGGGCCTCCGTCTGCCCAGTGATGAATGTGGTGGGCGTGGCAGTTCTTGGGCCGCCGATGACAGCCGGGGAACGCGCAGCCGCCATCCCGGATGTTCAACGCGCGGCGCTGGCCGGGAGTGACGAACCGTCGCAGCCGCCCCACATCCAGCGGCTCGCCAGCGGCACTCATCACGATCGGCAGCATGAGGCAGTCGCAGGCGGCGAGGCGTGCTTCGCGGGCGGTCATGGTCCCGACGAAGTCCAGGCACGCGGTCCCGAGACCGGACTTCAGTTCGTCGAGCCCGATCGTGACGTGCAGCAGGGTGCGGTAGCCGCTGGTCCCGGGCTGATCCGGGCACGCGATCGCCAGATCCAGGATGTCGACCCACGCGTCGCCCATGCGCTCGCATTTCATCCGCAGATCCGCTTGACCGAACTCGTCCACCGGCCGCGGCGCCGCATACGCCTCCAAAGCCGCCGCCGTGCGAGCACCCGTCTCATCATCAAGGAGACCAGTCAGCTTCCAGAACCCGTCCTTGCGGCGCTCCAAAGTGATTTCCCGGCGCGGCGGAGCGGGTTCCGGATCCTTCGGTTCATTGCCGTCCGGGTCCAGCAGCGCAAGCAGGTTCGCTTCGGCGTCGGCGAGCTGGCGAGGTCCGGCGTCGCGGGCGAGGGTGGCGAGGATCTTCTCCGCACTCACCCGATCCTCAACAGAAGTCTCGGCCGGGAGCCTCTTCAAGATCTCCAGGATCTGATCGATCCGCTCATCCCCGACCAAACCCTCGGCGGCGACAGCAGCGGTGTCGGGCGCGACAGCGGGCACTTCGGTCCCGTCCAAAGCGCGGGTCGGGTTCAACGCGATCGCCCGATTCACCACCGCACGCGCCTCACCCACCGACAACCCCGCCACATCAGCGAACCAGTTGGCCGTGCGGCCATAGCCGTACAAGTCTTTGACGCCACGAGATTCGATCTCCGCCAAATACCGCCCCAGTCCGGCGGCGGCCATCCTGATCACCTGCAACGACTGCTGCACACCATGGGCAAGCTCCAGCTTGCCGGCACGCCACAGTTCCTGCGGCAATTCAGGAAGGAAGGTCTCGGACACCCCACAAGAATACCGCAAAACAATCGAACAGGCGTTCGTAATTTTAGGCGACAACGAAATCGAACGAACAACACTGAAGAGTGACGGCGCCGATAATGAGCCCACGTCTGCGTCACCGAATCGAACCCGCCGACGTCCCGAGTAGCCGACAAAGGCGGTCACCTAGCATCGGCCTCATGACGACAGTGGAACTGACCCGCTTCAAGGTCCCGGCCGACCGCGCGGACGAACTGCTCCAGGTCCGCCCCGCGATGCTCGCCGACTTCCGGGCCGACCGGGAGGGGTTCCTCGACGCTCAGCTGATCCGGGTCGACGACGAGACGTGGCTCGACGTCGTGTGGTGGCGTTCCTCCGGGGACTTCGCCGTGTCGCGGGAGAAGGGGGCGAATCTGCCGGGGATCAAAGCCTTCTTCGCGCCGATCGCCGAGTTGGTCTCCGCCGAGGAGGGCACTACCGGGGACTATCACGCCTAGGCCGTGTCCGGTAAGTCTGTTCGATGGGCTTCGTGATCCAGGTGGTTTCTGGCGGTGCGGGCGGATCGGCCTCGTACCGGGTCGTACTCGGCCGCGTCCGTCCGTGCCGTCAGGGACCGCCTGGGCGCGAAGACCGCGAACATGACTTACAGGATACGGCCTAGCCCACATGCCGGGACGGGAAATATCGTCGTCGTCGAGCCGTTGACCTGGGAGAACGAGCAAGGTTACGGAAGGGATCGGCGATGAGCACAAGCCTGGACACGTTCACGCGGGACTGGCAGGGCTGGAAGACCGAGCGCGAGCGCGATCTCGCCGATCCGCTCGGCTGGCTCGCTCTGGTCTCGCTCGACTGGCTCGAGGACAAGCCGCGCGTGTACGAGGGGCTGCCCGGCGTGTGGTGGCAGGACGCCGACGCGGCGTACCTCGATCCGCAGGGCGCGGATCTCTCGCACGATGGTGAACGGGTCGCCGGAGTTCGTCGCTTCGAGCTGGTCAACAGTGGTGCGACCACCCGGGTCGTCGCGGGTGACATCGAGATCGAGGTGGCGCGTCGCGGCGGGTACCTGATCCGGACGCATGACCCGAAGGCGCCGGTGCTGAACGCTTTCCGCGGTGTCCCGGCGTACGAGCCCGACCCGGCCTGGGTGCTGTCCGGGACCTTCGAGCCCTTCGACGAGCCGCGGCCGACCACGGTCGGCGCGGTCGTCGAAGGGCTCAGCCACGTCTATGTCTCTCCGGGCGTCGTGCGTTTCGAGCACGACGGCGTGGAGCACACGCTCACCGCGTTCAACGGCAAGAAGGACGGCCTGCTCATCCTGTTCACCGACGCCACGAGCGGCGTCACCACTTACGCGGCGAACCGGTCGCTCGCGGTGCCGTCGCCCGCCGAGGATGGATCCGTCGTCCTCGACTTCACCCGCGCGACGAATCTGCCGTGCGCGTTCACCGACTTCGCCACCTGCCCGTTGCCGCCGGCGGGCAACGATCTGCCGTTCGCGGTGGAAGCGGGGGAGAAGCTGCCTTACGAGCGCCCACACTGAACCGTCGCGAGCGCCGTCATCGCCTCCCGTTCGCGCTGAGCCAGCTCGGACAGGACGGCGGACGCGTCGGCCAGGTGCCGGGCGTCGCCGGTTTCCCCTGCCCGGGTGAACAAGTGCGCTACTTCGGTCCACAGTGGAGCGATCTCGCGGTACTTCTCATACGCGGTTCGGAGACCGGCGTCATCGACGAAGGCAGTGCATTCTTCGAGGAAGTCGCGGTAGATCCGGCGGAAGAGCGCGCCGCCGGTCCCCGCCCGTTCCATCAGGACGGCGGCCTGCGGCAGGTCGCGTGCCGGATCGCTGCCGCGGTCCAGCCACTTCCGCACCTGGACGGCGGCTTTGCCGATCCCGCGGTACCCGAGGTTCGCGATGGGCGGGGCGAGGAACTCCGCCGCGTTGGCCCGCACAGCATCCCGGAGGACGTCCGAAAGCGGCTTAAGCGGCTCATCGGCGCGAAGAGTGAACGAGCGGTTCTTCGCCGTCATGGGGCCCTTCTCCCCGCGGGCGCGTTCCAGGCTCTCCAGTGAGGTCGATACGGAGCCACCCTGCTGCGCCGTGTCGACAAGGAAGGCGGTTTCCTGGTCGTAGCCGTATAGAGCGGCGAAGTGCCCTCCGAAGTGGACTTTCGACGTGAAGTACTCCAGGTGGTACGAGTCGAGTTGCAGGCCGACCGGCGCACCGGCGTCGATCTCCTCGGCCACGTTCCGCCACGCCGTGCGCGCCGACGTCGTTTCCTTGACCCGCAAGGTCAAGCCGAGACGGTCGGTCAGCTTCCGGGTGATCTCGAAGGGTTTGCTGCGCCCTCCGAGGAAAGGGAACGGCAGGTTCTTCCCGTCCCAGTAGATGAAGCCGAGGCCTTCGCCGAGTCCGAACAGCATCGGTTCGGACAGTTCGATCCCGGCGTGCCGCAGGAGGACGTGGAGCGTGCTGGTCTCGCAGTGCTCTCCGCCCGCGGTGTCGACGCCGTCGAGGATCACGAGGTCACCGGCCAGGCGATCTCGGTGCGGTAGGACTCGGGCGCGACCGACGGCCCGGGCGCCACGAGGTACAGCTCCTCGGCGGGCCCGGCCGGGACGAGGTCGCGTTCGGCGATCCAGCGGCCGAGCGATCGGTACGCGGTCTCGACGTCGTCGTAGTCACCCTCGTGGATCGTCGCGACGAGCAGGCCCCCGGGAAGCTCGTCCGCGCCGATCTCGCCGTCATCCCGCACCGGCCCGTCCACCGGGACGAACAGTTCGACGGTCAGCTCATCGGGATCATCTGTGAGGTAACGGGTCCCTGGCGGGCTGGACGGCATGACTCCTTGCGCGGCGAGCACCGCGAACAGCCGCCCGTACGCGGGGCCGATCAGTTCGGCCAGGCCGCTCAGCGGCGTCCGGATCGACAGGCGGGCGATCGGCTGCGGCGTGCGCACGCGTTCGTAGACATGCAGCCACCGTGTCGGTTCGGCGAGCACGGAGTCGAGCTTGCCGCTGATCGCCGCGAGCTCCGCGGCCCGCGCCGCCACCCGGTCGTGATGCCGTTTGATCGAGGCCTTCACCTCGTCCGGCGTATCCGCGTCGAGGATCTCGGCGATCTCGGCCAGCGGCACCTCCAGCTCCCGCAGCCGCCGGATCAGGCCCGCGCGGGCGAATTGGCCGAGCGAATACCGGCGGTACCCGGTGCCGGGGTCGATCTCCGCGGGCACCAGCAGCCCGATCCGGTCGTAGTTCCGCAGCGCGCGGACCGACAGCCTCGTGGCGTGCGCGAACACGCCGATCGGCATCAAGGTCGTCATGGGACCAGCCTGAACCCTCTCCCGGGGAGAGGGTCAAGCCGGTACCTCACCCCAGTGACAGCCGATCGAGATCCGGGGCGGACGCGTGGTCGTTGTGCAGCTTGATCGTGTTCGCCCCCGCTCGCAGTTCGACCGGCACCGACGTCGTGAGCCGGGTGTTGTTGCCCGCGCCGTCGACCTTCACTTCGATCGGCGTGCCGCCGTTGACCGTGACGAAGTACGAGCGCGGCCCGTTGACGGTGAAGTCGATGTACAGGGTGTAGCGCCTGGTCTCGGGCACGGTGACGTCGTCGAACCGCACGGACGAGTCCGGATCGCCGCCGATGTTGCGGACCTTCTGCCCGCCCGAGCACACCCCGCAGTTCGTGACGCCCGCGTCACCGACGTCGTTCGCCGAGTCTTCGGCCTCCCGCATGAAGACCCGGTCCGCGGGCCGTGGGCTCACCCGCACCGGCTTGCTCACCGTTTTCGCCCGCCCGAGCAGGTCGAACGACGCGGTGACCGGGATGTCGGCCGCGGTGACGCCTTCGGGAGAGACCAGCGTCCACGAGGCTTCGAGCTCGTCCCCGACCCGCATGGACGCCGCCGCGGCCGGAGCACCTTGAAGGGTCCAACCCGCCGGGACGACCGGCGCCATGGTGACCTTCCCGATCGTGTCGTCGGCGTCCAGCCGCAATTTCGCGGTCACCCGCAGGGACTGCCGTCCCGGTGCAAGCCATTGGACACCACCGGGTTCGACGGTCAGGGTCGTCTTCGGCGTGTAGGACGGCGGAGGCAGGGGAGCGATCGCGATCCGGTCGAGGCCCGGACCCGAGGGGGCGTTGCTGAACACCTTGACGGTGTTGGCGCCGGCCTTCAGCGCGACGGGGATCGCCGCCGAGGTCACGACTCCCGGTGTGCCGGCATCGATCGCGGTCTCGACGGGAGCACCGCCGTTGACGCTCACCGCCGCCGAAGTGGCGGGACCGCCCGTGGTGTCGAGCTGGAGCCGGTAGTCGCCGGCTTCCGCGACCATCACGCCCGGATAGGTGACCGAGTCGCGCGCGCCGCCACCGAGTCCGGTGACCTGGAACGATCCGGAGCAGGACGAACACCGGCCGAGGCGGGCGCGGCCGTCGTGGTCGTTGCGGAAGGACTCGGCCTCCAGCGGAACCTGCGCGCCCAAGACCGAATTCGGGTAGCCGTAGGCCACCTTGATCTCGTCGATCGCCAATTGCCGGTAGAAGGGTTTCGCCTGCGGCCCGGACCAGGTGTTCAGCACCTCGAGTTTGATGAACCGGGTCTGCCGTTCGCCGAAGTCGATGAACTGCACGCCGCGGGCGCTCGGCATCGCGCCGGTGCGGACCGGCTCGCCCCAGTTCCGCCCGTCGTCGCTGACGTAGACGCGATAGTCCTTGATCCGGGACGAATCCTCCGGCCTGCCGAACGATTCGCGAGCGTGCGTCGGCGACATCTCACGCTGATTCACCGCGAGGTAGGTCGCCGACCGCCGCCTGCCGAGGTCCAAGGTCAGCGAGACCGGCTGCTTGCCGTCGGCGTCCCAATAGTTTTCGAAGTTCCCGTCGACGAGATTCGACGCCGGATGTCCGGCGCGTGAAGACGAAGCGGTCGCCTTGATCGTGCCGGAGTCGTGGAAGTACCGCTGCCCGGCCGTTTCCACCTTGAACACGGTGTCGTAGGTGTCCCAGTCCTTGATGTCCACAATGGTCAGATAGCCGCCGGATTGGCTGAAGCGCAGAGGTTTTCCCGTGCGTACATCGGACACCCCGGTCACCTTGTAGCCGTTGTCGCGCAAGCGGAGAAGGTCGGTGCTCGGCCGGGTGATCACGTGGAGGTACTGCGTGCGGGCGCCGGGCTCGACGGTGATGACGCCGTGCGCGCCGTCGTTCCAGAACCCGGGCCGCATGCCGCCGTACATGTACCCGCCGCCCTCTTTACCCTGCAGGGACGACTTGATCGGCGGCACCCAGCTCGCCATGAAGTTGTTGTACGCCTCCTGCCGCGGCGGGAACTTCCCGTTCACCATCGGGGTTTCGGCCATCAAGGACTTCATCGACGAACCCGCGTTGGCGATGTAGCGTCCGGTGGACAGCCGGAAGTCGACGGCCTGATCGGTGCCGTCGTACCACCAGGCGCCGTTGGTCGGCAGTTTGTAGTCGGCTTCGGTGAGCCGTGGCATCGGGGTGAACGCCGCCTGCGGGTAGTCGTACGGCGGGGGGATGCCGGTCTTCTGCTCGTTGCTGACCGTGTCCATGATCGGGGTGTCCTCGTTGTTGTTGCTCAGCAACCAGGACGGCCGTTTCTCCCGGATCTGTTCGTAGAGCTTGTTCTTCTCCCAGTAGTCGTTGTCGTTGTCGATCCAGAACCCGGAGAGGTCCGCGTAACGGTCCATGACCTCGTGGAAGAGGTCGTAGCTGTATTCGCCGAAGCCGGGACGGGTGGTCAGGTCGACCTGCTTGCCCTTGTAGGCGGAGTACGCGGCGGAATCCAGCGACTCGACACCGGTTTCCTTGTGCCACTGCGGATCGTCGGTCATGTAGAGGATCGTCCGGACACCCTTGGCGTTGCCGGCTTCGACGAGCTCCCCGAGGAGGTCGCGCCGCGTGGCGCAGCTGCCGGGGATCGCCGACGGCCACGGCCGCGCGTAGCCCAGCCTGCTGTGGAAAGTGGCGAGCACGATGTAGGAGGCGCCGAGCTTGCGGGCCTCGTCCACCCAGTAGTCCGCGCTCCAGCCGCCGTCGGTGACGGCGCGTTCCCAAGCGGCGCAGTCGGTCTGGCGTGGCGCGGTGAACATGCCCCAGTGGAGGAAGAGTCCCGCGGTGGCCTCGCGCAGCCACTGCTGGCGGGGATGGTGCACCTCCGCGCTCGCGGCCGTCGTGGTGAGCAGGCCCGCCACCAGGGTGAGGACAACGGCGAGCCAGGCGGTGCGGTGCGCTCGAACTCTCATGACCATCCGCTCTCATCCAGGGCGTGGTAACCGAGAGATCCGATGATTGCGTCAGATATGCCGGTGGTCAAGCCCCGTTGAGTGGGACACTGTCCAAGTCATCGGAGGTATCGTGCGACCAGGCCCTCTCGTCTGCAGTACGAGAGGGCCTGCCGGTCATGCTTCAGATGTTGAAGCCGGGGTGGGTCGCGAAGGCGTTGTCGATCACGAGATTCCCGCGCTGGCGGGCCCGTTCACGCAGTGCCGACGTCGTGCGGGCGCCCTGGGCGTAGAACCACCACAGGTAGAGCGCGCCGTACATCCAAGCGCCCTCGTAACCCCAGGTGGAGTCGGCGCCGCTCTTGCCGGCGCCGAACACCGAACCGGCCGGGAAGTTCGCGTTGTGCGGCTTCCCGCCCTGGTGCCGCGATTCGTGGATCAGCGTCTCGGCCCGGCCGGGAACGTCCTTGGAGTACCAGAAACCCAGGTACACCTCGATCCGGTCGTCGACGAACGCCCCGCTGAACGAGCGCGCGATGGCACTGCCGTCGCCGCACAGCGAACGGAGGTCGTCGCAGTTGTCGCGGACGTAGCGGCGCGCCCAGTTCAGCATCGCCCCGGAATAGGCGTCGTTCGCGTAGTCCTGTGCCGAATAGGTCAGCAGGTAGCACGCGTTGAACGTCCGGGCCAGCGGCTTGTCGGTGTTGCACGCGTCTTCCCAGCCGAAGCCGTCGTCCCAGTAGTCCTTGTTGCCCGCGAAGCCGTAGGTGTTCCAGAAATAGTCGATGTAGGTCTGATTGCAGATCGAGGCACCGTAGAAATTGTCCCCGGTCACGTTCTTGTCTGGCACGGTGTAACTGCAAGTGGCCATCGGAGATCACCTGTCCGTAGAAGGAATTCGTTCGATTCAGGAGCGCGGGGGCTCCGGCGGTGGCACGTCGTCGGTCCGCGAGTCCTTCACGTACCGTCCGCCGACGGCCTGCGGGACACCGCGGACGTCGACCCGCCGGATGTTCAGCAACCGCTCGTCCTCGGTGCCGCTGAGCGCCTCGCGCACCCGGGCGGTGAGGTCGGTGTCACCGGTCTCGGCGATGGCTTGGACCGCCGCGCGCCGTACCGTGAACACCTCGTGCCGGACCTGCCGCAGCAGCAGCTCCTTGGCCGCGCCGTCCCCGGCGGATGCCAGCCGTGCCAACGCTTCCACGGCGGTGGTGCGGATGATCACCTCTTCGCCGACGGTGCTGATCCCGTGTGCCGGGTCGTCGGAACGCTCCGGCGGGATCGGCTGCCGCAGCACGTTTTCGAGGGCAGGCACGGCGGCCGTGTGCCGCAGATCGGTGAGCAACTGGACCAGGCCCCAGCGCTCCAGGTACTGCTCCTCGGACAGGGCGTCGTACTGCGCGCCGAGCGCGGGGACGACGTCGTCCGCCCGCTCGCGAAGCCTGTCGAGGCTGCGCTGGTAATTGCGTTCGGCGTCCTCACCGGACGCGGCCATGGTTTCGGCGGCCTGGGTGACCAGTTCGCCGATTTCGCTGTTCGAGAAGCTTCCCAGGCCCGAACTGCCCGGGCCCGCTTCGAGATTGTCGCCACCCGAACCCAAGGACGGGGTATCGGGATTGCGTGGGGTCGGCATGAGGTTCTCCTTCGCAGCGGCGTTGATGCTGACGGAAGGAAGGAACGCGATACCGGACGCCAGATACCTGATTTTCCGAAAAATCGCCCGTTGGGGCGGTCGGGTTTTTCACCGCGGGAATCCGAAAAGGACTTTGATCACCGGAAAGCATGCGCCCGGCGAAAAGCATTCACGGATTCCCGCCCGTGATCAATGGCGGACGTCGATGACGACCCGGTTCGGCGACGTCAGGGTGAACACCGTGACCGGTGTCCTCGACCGGACGCCGAGACCGATCGACAAGGTGCCTTCGTAGTCGCCGGTGACCGCGACCGCCATGACATTGCGCAGGGCGCGGGTCCGGAACTTCTGCGGCCCGGGATAGGTCGGATTCCCGGCGTCGTCGTGCGCGGCCGCCGGAGTCGCGGTGACCGCGATGAAGTATTCCCCGGTCAGCCAGACGATTTCGCCCGATCCGTCGGCGACCAACTCGTCGACGAGGTCGTACCGGACGGCGGGAGCCGGACCCGCGGTCAGGTCGAGCACGATCCGGTCGAACCCGGGGTTCTGGCCGGTGCGGATGTTCGTCATCGTGGGGATCTGTTGCGCCGCAGCCGAAACGGGTGCGACCGCGGCGAGGGCGCCGGTCAACATCAGTGCGGTGGCGGCGATCGCGCGTCGTAGGGTGATGGTCATGGCGATGACCTCCTGACGGAGAGTTGATTCCTTGAAGACGTCCGGTCGTGGAGGAGGTTGTATTCTTCGCGTTATCGTTACTGATCGTCGAATCCATGTCGGTCGATTTCGAAGTCGTTCGGAAAGTGGTTTTTCACATGCCCCACGCCCGCGACTCTTTGTCAGAAACGTCTTGACCATTGTCGAACTCGTCCGAGTGGTGTACTAGTACACCGTAGGGCGGGGCTCTCCGGGTGTCGCCACTGCTCGTGGAGGGCGTCGTGACGATCCAGTCGGTTGGTGAGCGCGTTTCCTGTTCCGCCGCGGCTGTCGAAGCCGCGTTGCGCTGGCTCGCGGTCCGCAAGGACGGCGGTCCGCTGAGGTTCCTGCACCACGCGATCGAAGACCCTGGGGGTGAATCGGGCACCGTGCTCGGTTGCCTGATCCGGCCGACCGCGTCGATGACGAGGGCGACCCCGGAGACGCGAGCCCTCGCGGTCTGGGGATTGATCCTGGACGAGATCGGCCGGATCGGAGCGGCCATCCGGTGTGACACTTTGAGCGCCGCGTTCCGGCTCGGCGGGGTGGAGTGGCGGTCGACCCTCGACGATCGGTTCAGGCAGTTGAGGAACCTGCCGGGCGGGTTCGAAGTACCGCCGCCGACCACGACGACGCCGATGCACAGAACCTGGCGGCGTGTGGTGAGTGACAAGCTTTCCCCTGTCCTGTCGGGAAAGCTGGCGGCACTCGCGGGTGATGGCGAAGCCTGGCGGCCCTATGTGGAAATCGCAAGGGCCTCGTTCTCGGAGCCTCGGGCATCCGGCGGCCGGACGCCCTCGAACGGCGCACAGCCCGTTTTCGTGGAACGTCAGCTGATAGCCGTGGAAATGCGGCGCCGAACCGCGCATCGCCGGCTGACCGTGAGGAACATCGTCGCCTGCGAGAACGGCGTCGACGGTTACACGGCGCGGGCCCTGACCGGATGGGACGGCGATCTGACGTCCATTCCCGTCAAAGCGATCTTCGGTTGCCGTGTCGAGACTTGGCCGGGGGAGCCGGACGCTGTAGACCTGCGCTTCCCGAAACCGCTACGCGAGGGCGATCGTCACGAGTTCATTTCCCTCGCCTGCGATGACGACCTCGACGCCGAGCGGCAGTGGGTCAACGTCGAAGTCGACCATCACGGAATCGCGCCGCGCGTGGTCGACGGCGAAGGCAAGGTGACCGGAGGCCTGAGCATCAGTGTCATCTTCGACGACTGCGTCCCCGAGGCCTGCTGGTGGTACGCGGAACAGACCGACTGCGAGCGCGTGGTCCGGCCGCGCGCCGGTGATCGGCATCTGCTGGAGATCAGACGAGGCGTCGTCGAGCACACCTTCGTGGAGCCCTGTCGTCCGCGAGGGGAGTACGGGATCGCGTTTCACTGGCCACGAGCTTGAAGCTCACCAGCCGCGTTCGCGCCACTCCGTGAGCTTCGGCCGCTCAGCGCCCACCGTCGTATCGTCCCCATGTCCGGGATAAACCCAGGTCTCGTCCGGCAGTTCACCGAAGATCCGCGACTCCACGTCGTCCAGCAGCGACGTGAAATCCGAAGGCGAACCCGTCTTTCCCACCCCGCCTGGGAACAGCGAGTCGCCGGTGAACAGGTGCGGGTGCCCGGCCGGGTCGCGGTACAGCAGCGCGATGGAGCCCGGCGTGTGGCCGCGCAGGTGGATCACCTCGAGGGCGACCTGTCCGACCTTGACCGTGTCGCCGTGTTCGACGAGGAAGTCCGGCGGGATCGGCAGCGGCCCGGCGTCCAGCGGGTGGGCGGCGGTGTTCGCGCCGTTCGCGCCGGCGACGGCGCCGAGGGCCTGCCAGTGGTCCTGGTGCTGGTGGGTGGTCACGACGGTCTTCAGCGCGGGCCGGTCGGGGCCGTGGCCGATGAGGTCGGAGATCCGTTCCGGGTCGTTCGCGGCGTCGATCAGCAGCGCCTCGTTCTCGGCGCGGCAGACGAGCAGATACGCGTTGTTGTCCATCGGACCGACCGACAGCTTCGTGATGGTGAGCGCGTCCAGGGTGCGGCGGGCGGCGTCGCCGCCGGGGTCGACATGCCCGGTGTAGGTCTCGACGATGTTCACACCGCACACGGTAGTCGTTCGCCTGCAATCGGTTCCACCCGCACAGGTGGCGCACAGGGTCAGGACGTAGGCTCGCGTCGCCCCGCCAGCCGAACCACAGGACGCTCGTGCCCGACGCCTCGCCGCGCGCCCCGCGCAAGATCAGCTGGGACGTCCTGCGCGTTGTCGCAGTCTTCGCGGTCATGCTCGGGCACGTCACCCATCAGGGGGCACTTCTGCATCCGGAACTGGTGGGGTACCCCTTTCGGGTAACCGCTCAGTTCGGTGCGGCCATCCTTTTGGTGATTTCCGCGTTCTTCGTCTGCGCGAGCCTCCGCAAGGGGCGCCCGGGGCGGTGGCTGTGGAACCGGGTCGCACGGCTGGTGCCCGCGTACCTGGTGGCGGTGCTCGTCACCTACGTCGTCGCCCGGTACGCGACGATCCGGTTCAGCGGCCTGCCGTTCCCGCCGGGCCTCACCGGATTCCTGTTCGGCGTTCCGCACGGTCCGCCGTCCGATCCGTCGCCCTGGTATGTCCCCACCGGCGCCGATCTGCTCGCCAACCTGGGCATGGTCCAGGAATGGGGCTGGCGGTACGAACTCTTCTACTACCTCGACGGCGCCTATTGGACGCTGCCGGTCCAGCTCGTCGCGTTCACTGCCGCGGCGCTGCTGTGGCCGCGCCGGTGGCGCACCCACCGGCTCACCGTCGGGCTGCTGTGGGCGCTGATCCTGGTCCCGTTGTTCCTCCGGTTCGTCGTTTTCGACCCGGTTTCCACGCCGAAGCTCGTCGAGACCTTCTATTACGGGCTCGGCCTGCATCGTGTGCATGTCTTCGCGATCGGGATCGCGATCTGGCTGTGGGCGAAACGACGGCTGGCGCACTGGCATCTCGCGCTGTTCGTGCTCGCCGCCTGCGCGGCTCAGGATCTGCAGGTCTTCCCGTTCCACCAGGCCCTGCCGAACGATCCCGAGCGCTGGCCGTCGGCCGTCGGGTTCGCGATCATGCTGCTGCTGGTGTGCCTGGCCGCGCGCGGGCCGGACTGGCGGTTCCCCGGTCTGTCCCGGATCGCCCCGGCTGTCACCTGGCTCGCGGGCATCTCGTATGGTCTTTATCTGGTGCACCAGGAACTCGGTTACATCCTGGCCCGTGCCCTGCTGAACGTCGGCGTCCCCGGCTGGCTGCGTCTCCCCATCGTGCTGGCCGCCGCCGTATTCGGGGGCTGGGCGATCACCGCGGGCGTGGAACGACCGGTTCACCGGTGGCTCACCGCTCGCCGGGATCGACGCGATAAGCCTGGAAAACCGCAGGTCAAAGACTCGGAACCAGTTTCTGTCGGTGGTGCCTCGTAGCATGGAGGCGGCCGCCCGTGCAGCTATCGACCGGGACGGCGACCGCAGCTGAGAATGAAACCTGAAGGGACCCTGGCGTGGCTGATCGCCTCGTTGTTCGCGGCGCCCGCGAGCACAACCTCCGCGGTGTGGATCTCGACCTGCCCCGCGACAGCCTGATCGTGTTCACCGGTCTGTCCGGGTCCGGGAAGTCGAGCCTCGCCTTCGACACCATTTTCGCCGAAGGGCAGCGCCGGTACGTCGAGTCGCTGTCGGCGTACGCGCGCCAGTTCCTCGGCCAGATGGACAAGCCGGACGTCGACTTCATCGAGGGCCTGTCGCCCGCGGTGTCGATCGACCAGAAGTCCACCTCGCGTAACCCGCGTTCGACCGTCGGCACCATCACCGAGGTCTACGACTACCTGCGTCTGCTCTACGCCCGTGCCGGCAAGGCGCATTGCCCGCAGTGCGGCGAGGCGATCAGCAAGCAGACCCCGCAGCAGATCGTCGACCAGGTGCTCGCGATGGAGGAGGGGACTCGCTTCCAGGTGCTCGCACCGGTCGTGCGCGGGCGCAAGGGGGAGTACCTCGACCTCTTCGAGAACCTGCAGCAGCAGGGCTACGCACGCGTGGTGGTCGACGGGACGATCCACCCGCTCACCGACCCGCCGAAGCTGAAGAAGCAGGAAAAGCACCAGATCGCCGTCATCATCGACAGGCTCTCGGTGAAGACCAGCTCGCGGCAGCGGCTCACCGACTCGGTCGAGACGGCGCTGCGGCTGGCCGACGGCCTGATCGAGCTCGACTTCGTCGACCTGCCGGAGAACGACCCGCATCGCGTGCGCGGGTTCTCCGAGAACCTGGCCTGCCCCAACGGCCATCCGCTGGCGATCGAGGACCTCGAGCCGCGGTCGTTCTCCTTCAACGCGCCCTACGGCGCCTGCCCCGAGTGCAGCGGTATCGGCGTCCGCAAGGAGGTCGACCCGGAACTCGTGGTCCCGGACGACGAGATGTCCCTCGGTGAGGGCGCCATCGCGCCGTGGGCGGGCGGTCAGAGCGCGGACTACTTCATCCGCCTGCTCGAATCGCTTTCGGAGACCATCGGCTTCCGGATGGACACCCCGTGGCGCAAGCTGCCGGCGAAGGTGCAGAAAGCCGTTCTGCACGGCGTCGACGAGCAGGTCCACGTCCGCTACAAGAACCGCTACGGCCGCCAGCGTTCGTACTACGCGGCCTTCGAGGGTGTCATCCCGTTCCTCGAGCGGCGTCAGGAGCAGACAGAGTCCGAGTACATGCGTGAGCGGTACGAGGGCTACATGCGCGAGGTGCCATGCCCGGCCTGTCAGGGCACGCGGCTCAAGCCGGAGATCCTCGCCGTCACCCTGGAGCACAAGACGCAGGGCGACCGGTCGATCGCCGAGGTCTGCGCGCTCTCGATCGCGGAGGCGTCGCAGTTCCTCGACGAGCTGGAGCTCGGCAAACGCGAGACGGTGATCGCCGGCGCGGTGCTGAAGGAGATCCAGGCGCGGCTGCGCTTCCTCCTCGACGTCGGGCTCAACTACCTCTCACTCGACCGCGCTTCCGGGACACTGTCCGGCGGCGAGGCGCAGCGCATCCGGCTTGCCACGCAGATCGGTTCCGGTCTGGTCGGCGTGCTGTACGTGCTGGACGAGCCGTCGATCGGGCTGCACCAGCGGGACAACCACCGGTTGATCGAGACGCTGGTCCGGCTGCGTGACCTCGGCAACACGCTGATCGTCGTCGAGCACGACGAGGACACCATCCGCTCCAGCGACTGGGTGGTCGACATCGGCCCCGGCGCCGGCGAGCACGGCGGTCACATCGTCCACAGTGGACCGTACAAGAAGCTCCTGCGGAACAAGGACTCGATCACCGGCGCGTACCTTTCGGGCCGCAGCAAGATCGAGGTCCCGGCGATCCGGCGCCCGATCGACAAGAAGCGTCAGCTGACCGTCGTCGGCGCGCGCGAGCACAACCTGCGCGGCCTCGACGTGTCGTTCCCGCTCGGCTGCCTCGTGTCGGTCACCGGTGTCTCGGGTTCCGGGAAGTCCACGCTGGTCAACGACATCCTCGCGACCGTGCTGGCGAACAAGCTCAACGGCGCGCGTCAGGTCCCGGGCCGTCACACCCGGGTGAACGGGCTGGCGGGCGTCGACAAGCTGGTCCGCGTCGACCAGTCGCCGATCGGCCGTACCCCGCGGTCCAACCCGGCGACGTACACCGGCGTCTGGGACCACGTGCGCAAGCTGTTCGCCGCGACCACCGAGGCGAAGGTGCGCGGTTACCAGCAGGGCCGGTTCTCCTTCAACGTCAAGGGCGGCCGGTGCGAGGCCTGCGCCGGTGACGGCACGATCAAGATCGAGATGAACTTCCTGCCGGACGTCTACGTCCCGTGCGAGGTCTGCAAGGGCGACCGGTACAACCGCGAAACCCTCGAGGTGCACTACAAGGGCAAGACCGTCGCGGACGTGCTGAACATGCCGATCGAGGAGGCGGCCGAGTTCTTCGAGCCGATCAAGGCGATCCACCGGCACCTCGCCACGCTCGTCGACGTCGGTCTCGGCTACGTCCGGCTCGGGCAGCCCGCGCCGACGCTGTCGGGCGGTGAAGCGCAGCGCGTCAAGCTCGCCAGCGAACTGCAGAAGCGGTCCACCGGCAAGACGGTGTACATCCTCGACGAGCCGACCACCGGTCTGCACTTCGAGGACATCAGCAAGCTGATCGGCGTGATCAACGGCCTGGTGGACAAGGGCAACACGGTGATCGTCATCGAGCACAACCTCGACGTCATCAAGACCTCGGACTGGATCATCGACATGGGTCCCGAGGGTGGTTCCGGCGGTGGCACCGTGATCGCGGAGGGCACGCCGGAGTACGTCGCTTCGGTCGAGGAGAGCTACACCGGGCAGTTCTTGAAGACCGTTCTCGCCTGAGTCACCAATGCTATGAAAGGTCCTTTCCTTGCAAAATTTGCAAGGAAAGGACCGGCGGTTTCAACTGGTTGTTGCAAGTAGTGCTTTGTCGAGTGCTTGTGCTGGTGTGAGGAGGTCGAGGGTAGGGCGTGGTCGGGTGTTGAGGCGTAGGGCGATGGCGTCGCAGTGGGTTTGGGTGA